>NZ_UHCT01000001.1:1928537-2249960 GCF_900458435.1 Staphylococcus carnosus
GATCCAGAATGGTTGAAAACTGTTGCAGAGAAATACCCTGGACGTATTTATATCTCTGTAGATGCCTACATCGATGAAATTAAAGTCAACGGATGGTTAGAAGATACAGGATTAAATTTGTTTGATTACGTTCAGCAAATTGATAGTGCACCTTTAGGCGGCATTATTTATACCGATATTTCTAAAGATGGAAAATTAGAAGGACCTAATTTTGAATTAACCGCAAAACTCGCAGCATCAACGAAACTCCCAGTCATCGCATCAGGCGGTATTCGAAGCAAAGAAGACTTAGAACGGTTAGAAAAAGCTGGTGTTGCTGTAGCGATTGTAGGCAAAGCAGCGAATACACAAAGCTTTTGGGAGGGATTATCGTGATTAAAAAACGTATTATCCCTTGCTTAGATGTAAAAGATGGTCGTGTAGTAAAAGGGGTTCAATTTAAAGGACTGCGAGATATCGGAGACCCTGTCGCATTAGCCGCTTATTATAATGCAGAACTTGCTGATGAATTGGTTTTCCTAGATATTTCTCGTACTGAAAATGGTCATCAAATGATGTTAGATATTATTGAAGAAACAGCATCAAAATTATTCATTCCTCTCACTATCGGCGGAGGTATCAGTTCGACTGATGATATATCAACCTTGCTGAAGCACGGTGCAGATAAAGTTTCATTGAATTCCAGTGCTTTACGCAACCCATCGTTAGTAAAAGAGGCCAGTGAAAAATTCGGTTCCCAATGTATTTGTATTGCTGTAGATGCGAAATGGGAAGATGAACGTAATGATTGGTTTTGTTATACCCATGGCGGCAAACAGCCGACAGATATCCGTGTCCTTGACTGGGTGCGCCAAGTAGAATATTTAGGTGCTGGAGAGTTGTTAGTCACAAGTATGGATTACGACGGTGTCAAACAAGGTTTTGACCACCAACTGCTGAATCAGATTAATACGGTGGTATCTATACCAGTTATCGCATCAGGCGGCGGCGGAAACGCACAGCATTTTGTAGATCTATTCCAACAAACAAATGTTTCTGCAGGACTGGCTGCAAGTATCTTTCATGATAAAGAAACAACCATCGGCGCTGTTAAAACGTATTTAAAAGATAAAGGAGTGGATGTAAGATGGCACTAAAACCAGACTTTTCCAAGGGACTTGTACCAGCAATCTTACAAGATAATCAAACAAAGCAAGTCTTGATGTTAGGCTATATGAATGAAGAAGCCTATGAATTGACCTTACGTGATAAAGTATGTTGGTTCTACTCTCGCAGTAAAGGCCGTTTATGGAAAAAAGGCGAAAGTTCTAAAAACTATCAGCACGTTGAAGATATTCGTCTTGATTGCGACCAAGATACAATACTTGTGATGGTTACACCGGATGGTCCTACTTGCCATACTGGCAATACCAGCTGCTTCAACACAGAAGTTCCCTTCTTTGTCGATAGTTTAGAACAAATCGTAACTTCTCGCGTAAATAGCGATGATGAAAAATCTTATACACAATATCTATTGAAATCTGGTGTTGAAAAAATCACTAAAAAGTTTGGAGAAGAAGCGTTTGAAGTTGTGATTGCAGCAATGAAAAAAGATAAAGCAGAACTTACGAATGAAACTGCAGATGTCTTGTATCACTTATTTGTCTTATTAAATGCTTGCGGTGTTTCTATTTCAGAAGTCAAAGCAGTATTACAATCCAGACACCAAAAAAGCGGCAATTTTAAAGGTGAAAGAAAAGATATTAAAAAATGGTAAATACTATAATACAAAAACAAAGCGATGGTGCACTGAAAAGTATCACCATCGCTTTATTTTTACTTATTTGAATAAATCATTAAACGCTTCTGCCATTGTTGGATGTGTATAAATGTTATTTCCTAATACACTGTATGGAATTTTTTGATCAATTGCGAGTTTTACCAAATTGATAAGTTCTTCAGAACCAGTACTATATAGCGTAGCTCCTAAGATTAAACCAGTTTTTTCATCCATAACTGCTTTCAACATACCTCGTCCATCATTATTTATTTTATGACGCGGAATATTATTAACAGGTAATTTTGTTTCATACACGCTATAACCCGCTTCTCTCGCTTCATCTCCTGTCATACCTACTCTAGATAATGGAGGGTCAATAAATACTGTATAAGGCACAGCACCTCTATTTTGAGTACTGCGTTCTCCGTTGCCGAATAATTGATCTTTTATAATTCTGAAATCATCTAAAGAAATATACGTAAACTGCATACCGCCAACAACATCGCCTGCTGCATACACATTTGGTACATCTGTTTGTAAATGATCGTTAACGACGATTTCTCCTCGTTCTCCTACTTTTATATCTGTATTTTCTAAACCTAAACCTTGTGTATTCGGCTGACGACCTGTCGCTAGCAACACAGCATCTGCTTCATATTCACCATCATTTGTATAAACGATAGTACCATTCTCAATATCTTCAAAACGTTTTGTGTCAACGTTAAACACCAAATTTACACCCGCTGCAGTTAAATCTTCTTTTACTAATTCAACAATCTCAGGATCTTCTTTAGGTAAAATATCGTCATGATTTGCAAGTACAGTGACGTCTACATCTAAATGCGCAAAAAGTGAAGCAAATTCTAAAGCAATGTATTCGGCACCTACAATTACTAATTGTTTAGGTTTAAATGGCAAATCCATAATACCTGCTGAATCATATAAGTGTTCTGATGTTTCAATGCCTTCAATATCCGGAATGACAGGAGTTGCACCTGTATTAATTAAAATATCATCTGCAGTCAACTCACCTAAATCTTGATTTTCATGATCTAATAACACAATTTCATGGTTCGATTTGAATTGTGCAACTGCATCAATGACATCAATCGAAGGTTCATCTGCCAACATATGATAATTTTTTTGATTTAATGCACTTACAACCTGACGCTTGCGATCAAAGGCACTTTCGAATGAGTCACCTTCTAATCCATCGTGAATTAATGTTTTTGAAGGAATGCACCCTACATTAATACATGTTCCGCCATACATTTTTTGATCTCTTTCTATCATAGCAACACGTTTACCTTGTGATGCTGCAAATTTTGCTAATGTTTTTCCTGCTTTACCAAAACCAATTACTGCCAAATCATACTGTTCCATATTTTATCCTCCTCAGAAGTTGAATCACTTTATATCGTTGTTACTGTTTCTTCTAAAATATCTTGAATTGTAAAATCGTCATAATACTGTTTCAACAATGCTTGTTCTTTTGCATGGTGTACTTTCATCGTATCTTCAATTTTTTGAGATATTTCACAATCACTCTCTTTAGTTCCCGTGTACAAACGTCCTTGTGTGCTATGTGCTGTAAAAATCTGAAATAAATCACCCAGGTTAGCAGTTGCGGTGCTTTCATTAGCTTGATACCCGCCATATTTTCCGCGAATCGTTTCAACGTATTGATGTTCGACTAATTGACTTGTCACACGCCGTAATTGTACGGGATTGATACATATCAACTCTGATAATGCTCTACTGCTGAAACGTTCATCTGCATGTTTCGTTAAAAAAGCCAGGAAGTGTACTGCGATATTAAATTCTAAATTGATGGTAGTCACCTTCTTAATGTAACTTTTATAATTACATTTAAACATATGATTGACCTCTAAAGCAATTTATCCAACTCGGTTATCCTATTTTCCTCAATTACACTACTTAAAACTAATTACTCAGATAGACGAAACATTTTGAGGTGATTAAAAATACTGGTTGTATAACGCAAAAAATACGCACTTTATTGTAAATTCTGCTAACAGAATTTACAATAAAGTGCGTATTTATAATGTGATTATTCTTATAGTATTTTAAATGATTATCCTATCTGAATTTTTTCTTTAGGATAGTGATACATGACTGGATCTTTACGTCCCCCAATCATGATAATAAAGGAAATTAATCCCACACGTCCTATAAACATCAGTAACATTAAAATCACTTTTGTGAAATCATTGCCGTCGCCGGATGCGCCAAGTGACAAGCCGCATGTTCCAAAGGCTGACATAATTTCAAAGAACACTTGTAAGAAAGATAATTTTGTCCCTTCAAAAGCTGAAGTTAATATAATTGCAACGGATGTTAAGATTGTCGCAACACCAAATACAGTAAATGTTTTTTGGATATCTGATGGTTGGATTTCACGGTTGAACACCTTGATTGTCGTGCTGTTGGTATCATTTCTGAAATTAATAATAAATAATATCAAAATTGCAAAAGTGGTTGTACGGATACCGCCTCCGACTGAACTTGGTGATGAACCGATAAACATCAATAAGCCCATCAAAATATTGGTTGCATCTGAGAAATGCGTGATGTCGATCGTTTCTAAACCTGCACTTCTTGTTGTTGTCGATTGGAACATCGCATAAAATAATGCTTTGTGCCAGCTAGCACCTTGGAATGCATGGTTGGCTTCTAATAACAAAATCACAATTGTGCCGAATGCAAATAAAGCAAAATATGTAATTGTTGTGATTTTGGCGAAGAGTGAGAAGCGAAAGTTTGGAATTCTATTTTTAATATAAGCTTTCACTTCCAACAATACAGGAAATCCTATCGATCCTAATGTAATTAAGAACATCACGATAGTTTGTACAAAATAATCATCTGCATATGGAATCAAAGAATTACCTGTAATATCTAAACCAGCATTTGTGGTAGACGAAATAGCTACAAAGAATCCTTGCATTAATGCATATTGGATATCTGATGAATCTCTGTAAAAGTAAAACGCCAATAAAAGTGCGCCGACTAATTCTATCAGTAAAATCGCACGAACGATTTCAATAATCAATTTTACCGCACCGCTCATCGTATTACGGTTATTGTCTAACATTATCAATTGTCTTTCTCTTAAACCGATACGCTTTCTAAGCACTAACCATAAAACTGTACCCATTGCCATAACACCCACACCACCAATATTTAAGATGATGAGGATAATAATCTGACCAAATGTTGAATAAGTATCCACTATTGAAATTGATGTTAATCCAGTCACACTAATCCCAGATACTGCCACAAAAAGTGTATCTATAGGATTTACATGTACACCTGGTTTGTGTACGTACGGCAGGTTCAACATTAAGAATGCTGCGACGATGGCAATCAGATAATACATTACTATACCTTGTTGAGGACTGGTTTTTTTAAATAATTGATTAAAAATGGACAACTTTTTTCACCCCAACGTTACTTCAATTTAATCGTAATATCTTTCAGTTTACCATTTCTATAGATTTTTGCCGATAGTGATTTTTTGTCATCTTTATGTTCAAAAATAATTTGGCGATAACGTAAACTATCTTCTATATTCGTACCACCTAATTTTACTATAACATCATCAGGTTTCAAGCCTGCTTTTTCTGCGATAGAACCGTCTTTTACTGCTCTAACAACAGCGCCTTGTTTTACACTGCTAGGCAAATCAAACTGCTGACGTTCACTATCAGATAAATCACCTACGTTTGAAATTTGAACACCTGTATTAGGATAATCAATATGTCCATGTTTTTCTAATTGTTTTGCTAAATCAAGGGCATGATTGACAGGGATTGCAAAGGCCATTCCCTCTACTGCCTGCATATCAATTTTCAAAGATACAATACCGATTAACTTACCATTTTGATCTACCACTGCCCCACCTGAGTTACCAGGATTGACTGGTGCATCGATTTGAAATGCTTTTGTTAAAGTATCATAATTTCCGTCTTTGTCCATATCGACAGGCACGTTTCTATTTAATCCAGAAATAATCCCGCTTGAAACACTGCCTTTAAAATCAGCTCCTAACGGATTCCCTACTGTAATAATAGGTTCAGCTAACTGTAATTGATTAGAATCACCGATTGCTATCGGTTGGACATTGCTATTCTTTTTCACTTTAGCTTTGACAACCGCTATATCTGAATACTTATCTTTACCAATCACTTTGCCGTTTGTTTCTTGTTTATCATCATATAAAATATTCTGGCTTGATTTATCTCCTACTACATGAGCGTTTGTTAATATAAAAATAGAGTCGCCTACTTTTTTGTAGACGACACCTGAGCCGATTTCTCCGTCAGATTTTGGTGCTTCTTTTTCTACCGAACTTTTATTGCTTCCTTTATTTTCAACTGTTACAACAGAATGAATAGTTTCTTTTGCTGCTTTCATCATCGCTGTTTGTTTTTTATCACTGCCGCCAAAGGAAGAAACTTGACCTGAAGATGTTCCATCTCTATCTTGCAGGTTATGGAAAATCGCAAATAACAACAATACTAGAATAATCGCACCGATTACAACTGCAATCTTAGCCCAATTGCGACGCAGAAAATCTGACACTTTAGAATTGCCTTCGTTTTTAGATACATCATTTCTTTTAGAATTCATATTTTTATTTTTAGGTTCCTCATATTCTGACATGTGTGCCGTATCTTCTTTCGATGCTGATTCATTTTCGTATTTGTTTTCAGTTGCCTTGGTTTCAGCTGTATGTACTTCTTTTTGAGTATCCTTACCAGTGTCTTCTGGTCGAATACCTGCTGCACCAGTTTCAATTGCTTCTTTTTTGTCCTGATTGTGATGTTTCGGTGACTCTGCAGTAGCAAATTCTGACTTATCTTTTTGGTTTTTGCTTTCAGCGCTATGTAAATCATCAGAAGATGAATTTTTATCAGTGTTTTCATGCGCTTTTTGTTTTTGATGTTGAATTTCTTCTTGTGTCAGTTTTTCAATCCTTGCTTTTCTCAAATTATCTTTTACACGTTCTTCGTTGTTTTTAGCAAGTTTTGCTTCACGTTCTTTCTCTAGTTTTTTTGCTTCATGTTCTCTTTGTACACGTTCTTCGCGCTCTTTGTTATGGAAGAATGCACGACGTTTGCGTTTATAATGACGTTTCGGTATGACTTGTTTTCCATCCTTATGATTTTTCTTGTCATTTGAATGATTATCTTCTGCCATATTAACGCCTCCTTCACTACAATATAACTATGTCTTATTATGACATATCTAATTATGAATTTCTTGTAAATCCTTGTTATTAGCACAAATAATTTATATTTATCCTTCTAAAAATTAAAAATACTTTCTGATTGCACCTTTTCGGCCTATCAGAAAGCATTTTCTTACATTCCTATATTATTTATTTTTATCTTGTGCTGCTTTTTTATTATGACGTAATGACGTTAACCAACCAATGATAACTAATCCGATCATAACGCCCCAGAAAATACATTGCCATAAAATTGTATGCGGGAAGTTTTCTGGAATAATTTGCACTTGTGGATGTGCAAGTACTAATACAACTAATTTAATACCTACCCAACCTACAATTGCGAACGCTGCTCCTTCTAAACCTGGATACTTATTAAGCAATTCAACAAACCAAGTTGCCGCGAAACGCATTAAGATAACACCAATCATTCCACCAGCAAACATAACTAAGAATTGACCTAAGTCCATTCCGCCAAAGTGAATACCTACTGGTTTTAAAGTGAAAGCAATTGCCATTGCAGCTAACATTGAATCAATTGCGAAAGCGATATCTGCAAATTCAACTTTTGCTACAGTGCCCCAGAAAGCTTTAGGTCCAACTTTCTTTTCATTTCCATGTTGATCATAATGATGGTCATCCCCAGCTTCTGGACTTTCAGGTCCATGCTGGTCGACTTTGAAGAATTGATATAAATTCCGCGCTGACATATAAAGTAAATAAACGGCACCAGCTGCTTGAATAAACCAGAAGTTCACTAAGTAACTAATTAAGAATAATGAAGCAAAACGAAATACAAATGCACCAAGCAAACCATAGAACAATGCTTTCTTTCTTTGTTCAGGTGGTAAATGTCTAACCATTACGGCCATTACAACAGCATTATCTGCTGCTAACAAGCCTTCCAAAAATACTAATACGAGCAATACCCATAAATAAGGTAAAATTAAACTCGGATCCATTAAAAGACCAACTCCTTATTTCATCAAATGTCGCAAGTAATACACGTTGTATACCCACTTTTACACAATAAAAGAGACCCATGCTAAATAAATAGCAAAGGTCTCACTTGAATGTCTCTTTATATAACATTCCATTTTACCGGAAGTAGATTACTTCGTAATGACGATAAAATGTACCGGCAAGCTTTCTGCTTGTCCATCTAAGTTACTCCCCTCTGACATTGCTGTCATAGGTATTCAATTATTTAAAACTATTATACCTTATGCAAGTCTTACAATAAACTATAAAGTTTAATTTCTGGGAATTTTTCTTCAAACCAGCGTGTCGCAAATTCATTTTCAAATAAAAATACCTTTTGCTCATATCGGTCTTGCACTAAGATGGAACGTGATGTACTCATTTTATCTTTGATATCATCTTCATTTTCTACCCAGCGCGCAATCTTACGTCCTACTGGTTCCATAACGACATCAACATTATATTCATTTTTCATTCGGTGTTCGAATACTTCAAATTGTAATTGTCCAACTGCACCTAAAATGATTTGGTTCGTATGCAATGTTTTATAGTATTGAATCGCACCTTCTTGAACAAGCTGCTCAATACCTTTATGGAAATGTTTTTGTTTCATAACGTTTTTAGCTGATACTTTCATGAAAAGCTCAGGTGTAAACTGTGGCAAATCTTCAAAACTGAATTTTTGATTTCCACCAACTAAAGTGTCTCCGATTTGATAATTACCAGTGTCATATAAACCGATAATATCGCCTGCAACCGCATGATTAACAGTTTCTTTATCATCTGCCATAAATGACGTTGAACGTGTGATCTTTTGTTTTTTATTCGTACGTTGCAATTTAACATCCATACCACGTTCGAATGCACCGCTGACAATACGCATGAAAGCAATACGGTCACGGTGTTTAGGATCCATGTTAGCTTGGATTTTAAAGATAAAACCTGAAAAATCTGGTGTAAATGGACTGACTTCCTCTGCTTCTTTTGTAATACGTCCATTAGGCATTGGCGCATGGTCAACATAAGCATTCAAGAAGCTTTGTACTCCAAAGTTAGCTAATGCAGAGCCGAAGAATACTGGTGTTAATTCACCTGCTAATAACATTTCGTTATCAAATTCTTCTCCAGCTTCTTCTACTAACATGAACTCATCTATTGCTTGAGAAAACGTACTGTCTTTTGTGATTTCATGTTCTTCTTCCAACTCATAATCATCATTAAGATGTAATAAGTGTTCTTCATCTCTGAATGGTTCAATTGTACGTTGTTCACGATCGATTATTCCGAAGAAATTTTGTCCCATACCGACTGGCCAATTCATCGGATACGTTTTAATGTTCAATGTTTCTTCAATTTCATCTAATAATTCAAACGGTTCTTTACCGACACGGTCTAACTTATTGATAAATGTAAAAATTGGAATACCGCGCATTTTACATACCTTGAATAATTTTAAAGTTTGCGGCTCAATCCCTTTTGCACAGTCGATTACCATTACAGCACTATCGACTGCCATTAATGTACGATACGTATCTTCAGAGAAGTCCTCATGCCCTGGTGTATCTAAAATATTAATATTGTAATCATCATAATCAAATTGCATCACTGAACTGGTTACTGAAATACCACGCTCTTGTTCTACTTTCATCCAGTCACTTGTTGCAAATTTCCCAGATTTCTTACCTTTAACAGTACCCGCTTCACGAATGGCACCGCCGAATAACAATAATTTTTCTGTTAATGTGGTTTTACCAGCATCCGGGTGAGAAATTATCGCAAAGGTTTTTCTGGATTCTATTTCATCCTTAATACTCATCTTTTGTCTCCTTTTCAAAAATAATTAAAGTAATTTCTTGTGCAAGGTTTTCTGCCTTGTCTTCATCCATTAAATTAAATAGATACATAATCAAATTTTCTTCTACATCTTCTGCAGACTCCTTTATATCTAATTCAGCAGACCAATTGATATCAGGTATAACAACTAATATACAATTTGTCGCAGTTACTTTATCTATATAAGCAGTTGCACCTTCTAAATGCTGAAGTGTTCTAATCTTCAGAAGGCCCACCTCCGAATTTTTTATAAGCAGCTTCTAAACCGATCAAATCATCACGGTGTGGTACTTTAACATGTCCTGGCATAATTTGATAAGGTTCGCGGCCTTTAGAAGCTAAGACAACTGTATCTCCAGGTTCAGCTACATCAATTGCATGGCGAATGCCTTCAGCACGATCTGTATATTCTACATAATTATCATGTGTAGCACCTTTAGCAAGTTCTGCTGTTAACATTTTAGGATCATCGTTTGCTGGGTTATCTGGTGTGAAAATAACATAATCCGCACGGCTTGCTTGTTTACCCATTTCAGGTGTTTTTGTAAGGTCTCTTTCTCCGGCCATACCTATTAAGAAAATCAATTTTTGTTTAACAAACGGTTTGACTGCATCAATTAACTTTTCAATGCCGTCAGTAGTATGTGCATAGTCAATAATCAAGTCTATCGGCAAACTAGGGTCCAATACTTCTAAACGCCCTTCAACAGGCTCCAATTGACTCACTACATCTACAATTTCCTGCATAGGTGTTCCTGTTCCCCATACAGCTGTCATTGCAGCCATGATATTAGAAATATTGAACTTTCCAACATATGGAGAATCTACATGAAACGTTCCATCTGGTGTTACAAAATCAAACGAAGCGCCTGTTAACGATTCTTGTATACGTTCAGCTTTGAATTGAGCAGGACGATGAATACCATAAGTAAATACTTCATATGGTGTCACGCTTGTGAGATACTCAGAAAAATCATCATCTGCATTAACTACCGCAAATTTTTCTTTACGCAAATCTTCGCCTAGCTGGCTGAAAAGCAATGATTTCGCATGACCATAAGCTTCCATAGTCCCGTGAAAATCTAAATGGTCTTGAGTTAGGTTAGAAAAGATTGCAACATCAAATTCAACACCGCTTAAACGTCCTAAAGCTAGACCATGACTTGATACTTCAAGTGTCATCGATTCCGCACCCGCTTCAACTGCCTCATGTATTTTCTTTGTTAAAGTCACAGTTTCTGGTGTTGTATTTTCACCTTTAGTGACAGTTTCATTAATTTGAAATCCGTTTGTTCCAAGATAGGCACTGCCTTTACCTAATTTACGATGAATTTGATGAATCATAGTTGCAATAGAAGTTTTACCATTTGTTCCAGTTACACCATACGTTGTAAGTTGTTCACTCGGATAGTTATACAATTTATGTACAATTAAACTTGCGACACGGCGTGTTTTCGGCACAATAACTTGTGTTACGTCCCCTTCAACTTCTTGTTCACTTTCTACCACAATCAATTTGCAGCCTTGGTTCACTACATCCTGACAGAATTTATGACTATCGACGGTATAACCTTTTGTAGCTACAAAAACACTGCCTTCTTCAGCGGTACGAGAGTCTGTAGTAATGTCAGTAATTTCTCTATCCAAACTGCCCAGCACTTGTTTCGATTTTATTTTTTCGAACAATTCGTTCGCTTTCACATCGATCGCTCCTTTTTTTCCAATACTACTATTTTATACATTTTTATCTCATAAATCTACATACTGATGTTTAATTCTATTGTACAGATTTTTTGTTTGTACATATATTGATTTCTATCGGCTTAATTGTCTCATTATAGTTTGAAAAAGTTTAAACCAGGCAATATGATAGTGTAATATATCTCATTTATTATACAAGAAATGTTAAGTCAGTATGAAAATATTTTTATCTCTTATTAATAAATGTTATAATTCAGTGATGTTAACACGAATCCGGTTTAATGTTCTTAAAATATGCGTTAAACTCATAGCAAGCGGTGGAGGGACAAGCAATTTTTTCTTCACGACATATAGGATAAAACTATAAATTCAATTAACTGGAGGGTGGCTACTCACATGGTTACTCAAAATAAGAAGATATTGATTATTACAGGCTCGTTCGGTAATGGCCACTTGCAAGTAACCAATAGCGTTGTGAACCAATTAAATGAAATGAATCTAAAGCATCTTTCTGTGATAGAGCATGATTTATTTATGGAAGCACATCCTATTTTAACTTCTATTTGCAAAAAGTATTATATCAATAGTTTTAAATATTTTAGAAATTCATACAAGCAGTTTTATTACAGCCGCCCAGAAGATGTAAATAAATGCTTTTACAAATACTACGGTTTAAATAAGCTCATTAATTTACTGATTAAAGAAAAGCCCGACTTGATATTACTGACTTTCCCTACTCCCGTTATGTCAGTTTTAACAGAACAATTCAACATGAATATTCCTATTGCTACTGTAATGACAGATTATAGACTACATAAAAACTGGGTTACACCGCATTCATCTCGTTATTATGTAGCTACACCAGATTTGAAACAAGAATTTGTGAATGTAGGTGTGCCAGAAGATATCATAAAAATTACAGGAATTCCTATTTCTGAACAATTTGATGAAGACATAGATACTAAAGTATGGATGCATAAAAACCATCTTGATCCAAACCGACCTACAATTTTAATGTCTGCAGGTGCCTTTGGTGTTTCAAAAGGATTCGACGTAATGATTTCTGATATATTAGAACGTTCTCCAGAGACACAAATTGTCATGATATGTGGACGTAACAAAGAATTAAAACGTGCTTTACGCCAACAATTTAAAGAATATGCCAATGTATTAATTTTAGGCTATACACATCATATGAACGAATGGATGGCCTCATCTCATTTGATGGTAACAAAGCCTGGAGGCATAACAATTTCAGAAGCATTAGCTAGAAAAATACCAATGATATTCTTAGACCCGGCACCAGGTCAAGAATTGGAAAATGCACACTACTTCCAATCTAAAGGAATGGGAAAAATTGCAGACACAACTGAAGAAGCTATTCAACTGATAACAGAGTTAACTCAAGATGAAAATGCATTAGCTCATATGGCAGAACAGATGCAAGACTTAAAAGTTAAATACCCTACCTATAAATTATGTCGTGATCTTTTACATCTGTTAGATCATTCATCACAATTCGAAGAAATTTATGGAAAGGTTCCTATGTATGCAAAGCTCTTCATCAAGTAGATACAATAATAAGAACTATCAACGTAATTTCATAATTATGCTTGTCATCCTATTCTTAATTGAGTTTGCACGAGGGATGTTTGTCTTGAGCTACTTGCCAATCCTCCCGACTGTGTCATCAGTAGCAGTAGGTCTTACTTCTGCAGCTGTTTCTGTCCACTATATTTCAGATGCAGCAACCAATTTTGTAATTGGATTTTTATTAAAGCGATTTGGTGCTAAACCTGTTTTAACTTTAGGCTTTTTAATGGCATTCGGCAGCCTATTCTTAGTAATATGGTTCCCGTTCAATCCATATATCCTGTTTATAAGTGCAATCTTACTAGGAATTGCATCTAGTCCGATTTGGGTTATTATGCTATCTAGTGTCCGTGATGAAACACGCGGAAAACAAATGGGACATGTTTACTTTGCATGGTTGTTCGGTCTTTTGCTTGGTATGATCGGTATGAATTTGATTATGAAAGTTCATCCGACTTCCTTTGCATTCTTGATGTCATTAATGGTTTTAATTGCTTGGATACTTTATTACTTTGTAAAAATAAGATTAACAAACTACAATACGCGTAAAGTGAGTCAACAATTGAAACAAATCGGTGGGGTGGCTAAGAAAAATGGTGTACTTTTCCCCGGCATTATTTTACAAGGTGCCTCAATTAGTGCGCTTGTCCCAATTTTACCTATCTATGCAACAAAAATTATAAAAGTAAGTACAGTTGAATACACAGTTGCGCTTATTATCGGTGGTATCGGGTGCGCGATTTCAATGCTCTTTTTATCTAAAATCATTGATAATCATGGAAAATCGTTCATGTATCTTACTATCTTTACAGGGTTTATACTGTATACTCTAGGAATATTTGGACTCTCTTTAATTACGAATATATACATTGTTTGGGGAATCGCACTCTTTATCGGCTTAATGTATGGCTTCTTGCTTCCGGCATGGAATACGTTTATGGCTAGTTTTATTCATAAAGACGAGCAAGAAGAAACTTGGGGTGTTTTCAATAGCATTCAAGGTTTCGGAGCAATGTTCGGCCCTATCATCGGCGGTATGCTTTACCAATTTACAGGCTCTGTCAACAACACATTCTATTTTTCAGCAGGTGTATTTATCTTCCTTGCGATTTTCTATGGAGTTTATTTTATAAAACTAAGAAGACATAGAATTTCTTCATAAAAATAATAAAGCGGCACTGATTCCATTTTGAATCAGTGCCGCTTTTGTTATGTATGAAAGTATGAGGTCGGGACATTGAATTTGAAATCTTTCAGATCAATTTTCATTTCAATTAAAAGCCCACTATTTCTGTACAATGTCCTAGCCTCGTACTTTAAATCATTTTAATCAGTACATTCAAAATTGAATGCTTTTCATTCATTATTTAAAGCTAAATGTGTCAATCTCTTTCCACTTTTCAGCATCATTATCATATTGCAATAATGTCAATGCATCAATTGTTTCTTTATAATCGATACCTGCAAGTGCAACTTGACCAAAAATATCTTCGAATTCTTGACTAGTTAAACCTTGGGCAATTGTAAAATGCGGAACAAATGAGTGTTCTGGTTTGCCGTAAAAATCGCCATTATTAAAGCGATTGTCCAACTCTTCTAATTCTGGTGTTTTTTCAACTTTAAAATAAATAACATTGTTGATTGGCGCAAAATTTGACGCTTTAGTTGCGTGAATATGCAATGGCTCAACACCTTGCACACGCTCTTTAATTTCTTCTTTTACTTTATCGAAATCCCCATCTTCTACCTCAAACGAATCTTTAATTGTGATGTGAGGTGGAATTTGCGCATAACGCTCATCGTAACGTTTACGATATGCATCGATTTTTTCACGGAACGTTTTTGATGGAATTAATGCTAACCCTAAGATCATTTGAATTCCTCCTTAATTTAACTATATTGCCATTATAGCAAACATTCAATGAAATCGTTACCAAAAACAATAATTTTACAGAATTAACTGAATAATTTATTCTGCCAAAAAATAAATTAACAACGGTTCCATTAATGTTTTCCATGATTTCCATCGATGTGTACCGTCAAATTCTTCATAATAATGCGTGACTTCTTTTTGATTCAAGACTTGATTTAATTCTCGGTTCGGAGTTAAAAAATCAGCACGTTCTCCTGTTGTCGGTAAAGCAAAATCAATTTCTTCTTTTCCAACGGCCTGCCAAATATTTAAATGGTCGATAAATTGACAACGATCAGCCAAAACATCTACAACTTCATTGAACATTGGACTAAACATTCCAACTTGACTAAATAATCTAGGATAAGAAAGTGCAGTCATCAATGCAATTGAACCCGCTAAACTATCCCCTAATAAAATACGTCCATTTGCGACTTTATATGTTGGGAAGTTTTGATCAATGTATGGAAGTATTTCTTTAGCCATCGCTTTTACTGTCAGAGGGGCTTTACTACCATTCGGTGAAAACTCTTCTCTGCGCAAATCTACTGTTTCATAATGAAAACCAATAATAATAGCACGTTCAATCTTGTCTTCTTTTCTTAATTTTTCATATGTACGATGAATACGACCGTATCTGAAAAAGTCTAGACCATCAAAACAAAAAATCACTTTATATTTAAATAAGGGTGTGTAATCCTCAGGAAGATAAATGGAAAATGTGATATCCCGTTTTAAAAGTTCACTATGGAAAGTTGTTTTATTTACAGTACCTATTTTAAATTCAGTCATCATTCATCTCTCCTCAATTAATATATGCTTCATTGTAACAATTTTTTAACTGATATGGTATCAAGCTAGATATATACTACATCTTTCAGCAAATTTCCGATAGATTTACTACGAATTTGAATTGTTAATTTATTTATTAATTTCATTAAAACTGTTGCACGGAACCTTTTATAACAGTATAATTATTAAAAATCATTGTAACTTATGCATGTCGACACACATACAAATAAATTGAAAAGTTATACGTTTATTTTTAGGGATGGATATAAACGTGTTATTTTTCGGTTTTATAAGGGGGAAGTCATTATGCTAGAAAGTATTGTAGCTTGGTTTAATGAAGTAGTATGGAGTAAACCACTTGTTTACGGCTTGTTGATTACTGGTATTTTATTCTCATTAATGATGAAATTTTTCCAGGTCAGGCATTTTAAAGAAATGATTCGACTGATGTTCCATGGTGAAAAATCACCTACTGGGATTTCGAGTTTTCAAGCGATTGCATTATCTCTAGCCGGACGTGTAGGAACTGGTAACATTGTCGGAGTATCCACTGCTATCTTCATTGGGGGGCCTGGAGCTGTTTTTTGGATGTGGATTACAGCATTCTTAGGAGCAAGTAGTGCATTTATTGAATCTACTTTAGGTCAAATTTTCAAACGAGAAGAAAAAGGTGAATACCGAGGCGGGCCTGCATACTACATTCAATATGGAATTAAAGGGCGTTTAGGCAAAATTTATGGTCTTGTTTTTGCGATTGTAACTGTGATTTCTGTTGGTCTCCTTTTACCTGGAGTTCAATCCAACGCAATTGCCAGCTCTATGCATAACGCTTTTAAAGTTCCGAGTTGGATTATCGCTACAATTTTAGCTGTAATTTTAGGCTTAATTATATTTGGCGGTGTTAAATGGATTGCTAACGTCGCAACTGCAGTTGTTCCATTCATGGCAATTATTTATATCTTAATGGCTGTATTTATTATCATTCTTAATATACAAGCAGTTCCTGCATTATTCGCACTTATTTTTAAATCAGCATTCGGGATGCAAGCAGCATTTGGGGGTATCTTCGGTGCTATGATTGAAATCGGTGTGAAGCGTGGACTTTACTCAAACGAGGCAGGTCAAGGTACTGGGCCGCACGCCGCTGCAGCTGCAGAAGTTTCTCACCCAGCTAAACAAGGACTTGTACAAGCTTTCTCAGTTTATGTTGACACATTATTTGTATGTACAGCGACTGCATTAATTATTTTGATTTCAGGAACATATAACACAACTAATGGCGATGTAGGACCTGGCGGATTACCGAAACTGATTAAAGATAACGGAATATTCGTACAATCAGCTGACGGAACAAAAGACTATTCTGGTACAGCGATGTATGCACAAGCAGGTATTGATAAAGCCTTGCAAGGCGGCAGTTATCATTTTGATCCGACATTCTCAGGTGTAGGTTCATACTTTATTGCAATTGCATTATTCTTCTTTGCCTTTACTACTATTTTGGCATACTACTATATCGCAGAAACAAATATCGCTTATATGACACGAAATAGCTCACGCTTTACGACTACTATCTGGATTAATGTTGCACGTGTGGTATTAATTGGTGCAACTGTATATGGTTCAATTAAAACAGCTGACATTGCATGGAGCATGGGTGACTTAGGTGTAGGTATGATGGCTTGGCTAAATATCATTGCTATTTGGATTCTTCATCGTCCTGCCGTAGACGCCCTTAAAGACTATGAAAGTCAGATGAAGCGTTTAGGATCAGGTAACCACGCTATTTACCACCCTGACCCGAAAAAATTGCCGAATGCGACATTCTGGCTCGAAGATTATCCAAAACGATTGAAAAAAGCACATTTCAACGAAGAACAGGATAACGATGAGGATAATGATCAAAATCCAGAACCTAATGTACCACTTGGCAAAAATTTGAAAGAAGTTTAACTAATTCCATCTATATTTTCTGATTCTATTTATACCTTAAAAAGTAATTATGATATTCAATGATTATATGACATGGGTTCCAAGAGAAACTTTAATTCTTTTGGAACCCATGTTCTTTCAATAACCAATCAATTGACCCTATTTTATAATGTATCTGTTTTCTCTTACAATTTCTTTTAAAATATTACTTTTTGAGCGTTATTAAATAGGATATACTAATATGTAAGTCTATTTCTTTAGGAGGAAATAATTATGCTTAACAAAGTATGGTTCAGGACAGGCATAATGCTTATCATTCTGTTCGTACTGATTAAGTTGATAATGGAAGTTCATGTTATTTTCAATCCAATTATCATTATAGTTAAATCAGTATTATTGCCATTTATTTTGAGCGGATTCTTATTTTATGTATTCCTGCCGCTTCAAAAGTTATTAGAAAAATATCGCGTTCCTCGTTGGGGAAGCATTACAATTATATTTGTAATCCTAATTGGTATCATAACAGCTGCTGTTACTGTAGTAGCTCCACTAATTATGAACCAAATCAACAACTTAATAAAACAAGCACCGCAATTACAACAAGAAACTCAAACGATGATTAAATATGCATTAGATCAAATGGATAAATTGCCTAATGATGTGACAGATCGTGTAAATAAAGTCGTTAAATCATTTGGAGATAACGTTACAAATGTCTTAACAAACTCTATTTCGATTGTATCTCAAATCATTTCAACGTTATTCTTATTGATTATGGTTCCGTTCTTCTTAATTTATATGTTGAAAGACCATGAAAAATTCATTCCATCCATTGCTAAATTGTTTAATGGAGATCGTAAAGTATTCGTAGTAAACTTGCTAAAAGATTTAAACCATACTTTGCAATCATATATTCAAGGACAAGTAACAGTTAGTTTTATCTTAGGTGTAATTCTTTATATCGGATATTCAATTATCGGATTAGATTATACATTATTACTTGTACTCTTTGCCGGTGTCGCTAATATGATTCCGTTCTTAGGACCTTGGATGTCCTTTGCACCTGCTGCAATTATCGGTATTATCCAAAGCCCTACGGCGTTCATATGGGTTTGTGTCGTTACACTTGTAGCACAACAATTAGAAGGTAACGTCATTACTCCTAACGTAATGGGTAAATCATTGAGCATTCACCCGCTTACAATCATCGTCGTCATTTTAGCTGCAGGTAATCTAGGTGGATTCGTATTAATTTTAGTTGCTGTTCCATTATATGCAGTGATTAAAACAATTGTACGTAACGTCTTTAAATATCGTCAGTCTATAATGATGAAAGCTCAAAGCGATGTAAAAGATTAATACCATTAAAACTTAAAAATTAACAACATAACAGGCGTGCATACTTGAACAAATAAGTATGCACGCCTGTTACTTCTACAATAAAGCGCTGTAATTATCTCTTTAAAAAGAAATTACAGCGCTTAATTTTATGCGTTTTCTAAATAGCGTTTCCCGCGCAACGGAATATGTTTCAATGATAAAAGCATCACGAGTGAAATCATATATAAACAAGCAAGGAAAATCATTGTACCTAACATACCTGAATGATCCATCAAGAAGCCAATCGCAATCGGCGATAATCCCCCTACTGCACGCCCAACATTGAAAATAACATTATTGGCCGTACTTCTGATATGTGTGGGATAAAAACTGCTGATAACAGCCCCATAACCCGCAAACATTCCATTAACGAAAAAGCCGACAAAGGCACCACCGATTAATAAAGCAATGGAACTTTGCGCAAAAACATAAAGAAATACAGAAGCCGCAGAGGCAATTAAGAAAATACTATATGATATTTTGGCTCCGAATTTATCAAGAATCTGTCCAAAGCACAACATACCAAGGCTCATACCAATAATTGTACTTATCGTCCATAAAGATGAGTTGGAGACACTTAATCCATGTTGCTTTTGCAAAATTGAAGGCAACCAGTTCATAAGACCGAAGTATCCTGCTACTTGTACACTAGACATTATTGTCAAAGCGATAGTTGTGTGTGCTTTATTCTTTGAATTAAACAAAAGCGTAATCGGTGAATTCTCTTTCTTTTCTAGCGTCTGTTTTGCTTTTGTACGTTTCCAAGCATCTGTTTCATCGAGATTTCGGCGAATATAGAAAGCTAAAATAACTGGAATCACACCGATTAAAAAGAGCGCACGCCATCCCCATAAAGGTAAAATTGCTGCAGCAAGCAATGCTGCTGTTAAAGCTCCCACTTGACCGCCAATCGCAACAACTGAAGATACTCTTCCTAACTTTTTCATCGCAAACACTTCGGCTACGAGTGCCATTCCAATTCCAAACTCTCCGCCGCCTCCCATTCCGGCAATGAAACGTAAAATATATACAATATAAATGTTATGCGCTATTGAAAGCAATGCAGTAGCAATCGCAAATAAGAATATCGTATATGTAAAAATACGAATACGTCCATATTTATCAGCAAGCACTCCGAAAATCACGCCGCCAAAAAGCATACCAAAATTAGTAATTGATGATATAAGCCCCGCTTCTGCAGACGTAATATGAAATTCATTAATAATACTTGATAATGCAAATGCTAAAAACATCACGTCCATGTTCTCAAGACCGAATCCAAGCATAGAAGATGTAAGTATCTTATTAGAATATGACTTGTCTTGCTGATTAATCTTTTTTACCATGATAGTCACCCATTTCAATAATATGTATTATTAAATTTTCTCTGTTACATATCATACACTTTTAAAAACCTATTGGATAGATGTTTTTATACAAAAAACTCTGTAACCCAAAATAGGTACAGAGTAATAGATACATATTTATTATTTAAGCTCTCTCTAATAGGACTGGCTGCTCAAATTATAGAGGTTAAGCAACTTTTAGCTGCTTAACCTTTTTTATACTCTTTTTCTTCAATCATAGTGTCGAATTCTATATTTTTTAATTTCCAGTGTAGTTGATATAAAATGATTCATAGGCGCAACTTATCTCCTTTAATTTTGGTGTGGTTACTTTAAATTATAGAGATAATTGCGCTATTTTTATATCAAAAAATCGGACGAGTGATTTTCTCACCAGTCCGATTTAGTATAGAACTATTATTTAATAGCATGGAAACCAGCGTCAACATGAATATTTTCGCCTGTTACACCACTTGATAAATCACTTAATAAGTAAGCAGCTGTTTTACCGACTTCTTCTTGGTCGACATTACGTTTTAATGGTGCACGTTCTTCGACTTCTCTTAAAATCACATTTAAGTCGCCTACACCTTTCGCACTTACCGTACGGATTGGCCCAGCAGAAATAGAATTTACGCGAATGTTTTCTCCGCCTAAATCTAATGCTAAGTAACGTACATTCGCTTCTAAACTTGCTTTTGCAACGCCCATTACATTGTAATTAGGGATTGCTAATTCGCCGCCAAGGTAAGTTGTTGCTACAATACTTCCGCCTTCTGGCATTAATTTCTTCGCTTCACGCGCAACAATTGTTAAAGAATAAGAACTGATATCTTGTGCAAGCAAGAAACCTTCACGTGATGTATCTGAGAAACGGCCGCGTAAATCTTCTACATTAGAAAATGCGATTGAGTGATAAACACCGTCAATATTTCCTAAGTCTTCACCAATTTGTTTAAAGCCATTGATGACATCCTCATCACTTTGAACATCAATTTGGTACATGTGCTGTTGTTCTTGATTTAATTGATCGTACAATTTTTCTAATTGTTTTTTACTGCGTTCTTTACGATATGTAAATACAAGTTTCGCTCCTAATTGATCTAATACTTTAGCAACACCAAAACCAATACTGCGTTTGTTTGCTACTCCCATAATGACATAAGTTTTACCTTCTAAACTGAACATGAAAACGCTCCTTCATTTCATTATTATTTTCATTCACGATTATAGATATTATAACATTTTTAAACAGTTTACACTGCTTAAAGCTATTCTAGTTATTGGCAATAGAAGTATTTTATCACTTCTAACATATATAGCACAACTCTTAAATAAAACGAAGAAACCCTCCGTATACTTTTCAATATACCGAAGGATTTCTAAAATCTTTATAACTATTATGAATTAAATGCATAATATTCGAGGTCTCGTTTTAATTCGTCTACATATTCTTTTGAACCTGTAACAATCAAACGGTCACCATAACGAAGCGTTGTATCACCATGCGGTACAATTGATTCATTATCACGTACAATTCGAACAAAGATAATATCACCATCGAA
This sequence comes from Staphylococcus carnosus, assembly GCF_900458435.1. Taxonomy (NCBI): domain Bacteria; kingdom Bacillati; phylum Bacillota; class Bacilli; order Caryophanales; family Staphylococcaceae; genus Staphylococcus; species Staphylococcus carnosus. The sequence continues at coordinate 1,950,586 of NZ_UHCT01000001.1, forward strand.
TGGGAAATTACGTAATTGGATATGATCGAATTTATAGTTAAGCATTTGAATTTCGTAAAGTGATGTTTCAACGTTACTTAATAAGTTCAACATGTTCGGTGTTTCAATTAAACCTGTAAGTAAAATTTTATTACTTAAGAAACTGCTGAAGATTTCGATGCCCTCTTCACGCAAGTTAGATTCTCTTTCTCCTCCTGCTTCAAAACGACAAATCACACGATTGACACCATGTTCTTTTGCCATCGTAGCCACATTGAAGTTAATATCATCATCGTTCGTTGAACATACAACAATATCACTATCGAAAAGCCCTAATTTATCTAGCATTGCTTCATCATAATCCGCAATTTCTACAGTTGTAATGTCATTAGATAGATTACGTTGATCACTTAAATCTTTACGATAATACAATGTAATGGCGTATAAATCAGACATCAAGTTCTGAGCGATTGGAATTGTCAATTGGTTTTTACCAATCAAACTTACATTAATACGTCGCGTTGCTTCTTCTGGCATTGGGAATGTTTTCTTAAATACCATTGGGACAAAGACACATGTAATAACGGCACTTAAAATCAAAATACCTGAAATCTCTGGCGTAATCGTTTTTAATTGTTCAGCAATTTTTGCAGCTGCGATAACCAAAGATAGCGTAGATGTTAATAAAAATGCTGAAGATATCGTTGTCTTTTGATCAAACCAAGGACGTATTGCAAAAACAGGTATAATTTTTGAAATCAAGAATGCTACGATTAAAATTGGAATGATAATCAAAATAGACGGTTCTTTTATTAAAGAAGGAATATTTAAGTCTACACCTACCATAATGAAAAAGATTGGAATAAAGAATCCATATCCAAAAGAATCTAGTTTCTCTACCATATCCTCATTCGGTCCTAGTAAGGATACAATGACCCCGGCTAAAAATGCGCCTAAAATATTTTCAGCGCCTACTCCTTCTGCAAGTGCAACGAGTAAAATAATCAACGCAAAACAAGCACGAACACCAATTTGCGTTGTTCCATCATTTAATTTTTGTAAAAATTGTGCTTTCTTAAACACACCGCCTAAGAAATAAAAGATGACTGTGAAAATGACTAAAACGCCGATCAACCATAATGTTGCACCGCCCTTGCCATTTAAAGCACCATATACAGTTAAAAGAATCATCGTGAATAAATCAGCTAAGACTGCAGTCAATAAGATAAATTGACCGATTCTCGTGCGCATAATATTCATTTCTTTTAACGTTGGTACTACGACACCTAAAGAAATCGTTGAGATGATAATGACCATTAAGAGTACATCATCAATTAAACCAAACCATTTAAATAAATAAGCCAAGATTACAGAAACAACCATAATAAGTCCGAATACAAGTAAAGCTAATTGTAAATGACTTGGTTGCTTTTTCTTATTTTTAGATTTCTTTGTGTTTTGTGTAGGCTGGCTTTTAAAAGCGCTGAAATCTATTTCTAATCCACTAAGGAACATTAAGAAAATAAAACCTAACGTGGAAAGGATGTTTAAAACGTTATCTCTTTCTACCAAGTGAAAACCTGATTGACCAATAACAAGTCCCATAAGTATTTCAGCTACCACTACTGGCAAAAAGTTAATGTTAAGTCTGTTGACAATGATCGGGGTTAAAAAGGCCGCCATGACAACAATTACGAGTGATACAAACTCCATGCGTCCCTCCTTATATGAGATATGACATAAATGTTGTTGCTAAACCGAAATAAATTAACATACTGACAATATCATTTATTGTAGTAATAAACGGACCACTAGCTACTGCCGGATCAATTTTTAATTTATTCATTATCAGAGGAATAATTGAGCCCATAATCGTACCTACTGTCATGGCAATTGTCAAGCTTCCAGCGACAATAAGACCGAGGAGCGGTGTGCGGTAAAGTATCATAATAATAGTAAATAAAACGATAGCACATACTAATCCAGATAAGAAACCTGCACCAGCTTCACGCAATGTAATTTTAAATTTACTCTGATTCTCTACTTCACCTGTTGTAATGTTACGTACTGAAACGGCAAGTGACTGCGTTCCAGAATTTCCGGACATCCCACTGATAATTGGAATAAATGCTGCAAGTAATGCTACTTTCTCTAATGTATCTTCAAATGAGCCTAAAATGGTTGCAGTTATCATACCTAAAAACGTCAATATGAGCAACCAAGGCAGACGTTTAGATGCAGTTTTAACAATAGAATCATCTGTTGAATCGATATCAGATACACCGGCTAAACCAGAGTAGTCTTCTAATGCCTCTTCATCCATAACATCTAAGATATCATCAATTGTGATAATACCCAGTAAGTGGTCTTGATAATCCACTACAGGCAATGCAATAAAATCATAATCTCGCATCGTTTGTGCGACATCTTCTTGGTCATCAGCCACATTTACACTGACAACACGCTCGCTCATAATATCTTCGATATAATCATCATTTTCAGCAACGATTAAATCCCGCAGTGAAAGTACGCCGACTAGTTGCTTATCGTCATTTACTGCAAAGATAACATAAATCGTCTCTGCTTCAGGTGCTTGTTCTTTTACTAACAGCAGCCCTTCTTTGACCGGTGTCGTTGTTTTCAACGAAATATATTCCGTTGTCATAATACCGCCGGCAGTATCTTCTTCATAATGCATTAAAGCTTTAATTTCTTTAGCATCATCTTTATCCATTATTGCAAGTAAAGTTGCAATTTTACGTTTAGATAAATGGTTCATTATATCTACTGCGTTATCGTATGACATATCTTCTAAGATGTTTGCAGCATAATTTACTTTCATTTGGTCAAAAATTTCTTCATATTCATCATCGTCTATTTCTAATTGATCGAAGAAATCTGCCACTTCTTTCGGAGACAGTAAATGATACATTTTTTGATGAATTTCATTATCGCTGTCTTCGAAATATTCACTTTGTTCATAAGTATGCATAGATAAAAATTCTTCACGGAATTTATCAATATCATTATTCAACAAAAGGTTATCTAAAAGCTCTTTATTATATACTTCTTTTTCATCCATGAATTTTTTATCGTCTTTTGCCAATTCATTGTCCTCCTCACTTCTCAATTTGCTTTACAAAGTTGTTGGAAAAGATTATCTAATTCTATCCTTTTCGCATCATCTCTTAACTCAATTTGTTCGTGAGTAATTGGATGCTTGAAACTTAAATAACAACACGCTAACGCTTGACCAGTCACAAAAGTATGTAACCCGCCATATAAACCATCTCCTACAATAGGATGATTGATATATTGGAAATGAACGCGTATTTGGTGTGTTCTTCCTGTATGCAGACGTACTTCACATAATGTATATTGCTCCGAAGCATTGATGGGCTGGTAACTTGTTGCTGCATACTTTCCAGCTTGATCTACTTTCCGCTCAATGATACTGTCTCCAGCTCTCATTATAGGGGCAACTATCTTACTAGTATTTTCTAATTTTCCATTACAAATACAATGATAAACTTTCTTCATTTCAGTTGAAGACATCCTATGATGAAGGTGTCCATGTTTCGCAAACAAAACAATACCGCTTGTATCACGATCTAAGCGTGTAACAATATGAGGTATGGACTGATAATTCCCATCAGCAGCTTGGTCTTTCAAATATCCGATGACTTGTTCAATCAAACTGCCATGCGGGTGTTCACGAGAGGGTGCACAATTCTGCTTTTTGCCTTTTGAGACAGCTATAAAATATTGATCTTCAAAAAGAACATCAATCGGTTGATAATCAGGCACTAGATTCTCACTAGCTTGTTCATCTGGCAATTTCACCACTAAAACATCTCCAATTTCCAATGTTTTTCTAACCGTGACGGGTACTTCATTCACAATTAAAGCACCATCACGTTTAATGGCACTTATCATTTTCTTGGAATATTGGTTTTGTTGTAAAAAGTTTTTTAATACTATAGGCGATAATATTTTATATCTAAATTCCATTAGTCATCGCGTCCGTCAGATATGAACGAATCGTGTACACGTTTCCAGAACGGAAATGGTCTAAAACGTGCAAAACGAATTTCTTCTTCAGATACTTTATATTCAATACTCTTCACGTTATGATGCTTTGTTGTAACGTGATCGATTGAAGTCATAATTGTTCTTTGGTCTACAGGTGTAATTAAGCAATAATGGTGTGCTGGCAGCACTAATGGTGATCCTACTGTACGGAATACACGGTTATTGATAGATGCAATTTCTGTTAATTGAATTGCACGCAATGATGGATGAATCAAAGCACCGCCAAGTGCTTTATTATAAGCAGTAGATCCTGAAGGTGTCGAGATACATAAGCCGTCACCTCTGAAACGTTCGAAATGCTGCCCTCTCAAACTGACATCTGCAACTAATGTAGTATTATCCTCAGTTTTCATTGTTGCTTCATTTAGTGCAATATGATGTGATGGGTTCTTCTCATCATTGTAATTAACTGTGATGTCTATTAAAGGATATTTAATCACTTCGTAGTCACCATCAATAATTTCTCTAATCAATTTATCTGATTCATGCGGCAGCCAATCAGCATAGAAACCTAAATGTCCCGTATGCACGCCTACAAATGCTGTTTCTGATAATCTATAGCTGTATTTATGAAAAGCTTCTAAAAGCGTCCCGTCCCCACCGACTGAAATGACAATTTCAGGCGTTTCGGTATCTTTTATCATCTTTGTATCTTGCATTTGTGCTTCCATATTTTCTTTGATGCTGTTAGATTTATGATCTCCCTTTGACACAATATTATATCGCATGCTGCACCTCACTCTTGATTATGTTTTTTTGCCCTTTTTTTCGAATAGTATCGTTGCGCTTCTTGGATTTCATCTTTAATTTCAGACATTTCTTCATCTAATGAAAAGGCGGCTTCAGCTGCATTTTCTAAACGCTTTTGAATTTCCGGCGGATAATCACCATCATATTTATAACGTAAAGTGTGCTCAATTGTAGCCCAGAAATTCATCGCTAATGTGCGGATTTGAATTTCAGCTAAGATTTTACTTTGTCCCTCTAATGTTTCAATCGGATATTCAATAATAACATGATATGAACGATAACCGCTCTCTTTTGTATTATTAATGTAATCTCTTTCTTCTACCACTTTAAAATCTTTTCGTTGACGCAATAAATTTACGACAATTTCTATGTCATCAACAAATTGGCACATGATACGCAATCCTGCAATATCGTACATTTCTTCGTGCAGACGATCAAACGGAATTTCTCGTTCTGTAGCCTTTTCAATAATACTAGTTAAAGGTTTAACGCGACCAGTCACAAACTCAATTGGTGATGCATCTTGCTCTAAATCGTATATTTTGCGTAAACCTTTCAATTTTATCTTTAATTCATCAACTGCTTGTCTATAAGGGGTTAAAAATCGGTCCCATTGATTCATAGTGATTCACTCCGCTTCACTCCAACTCAAATGCTTCTTCAACTTCTGCTACAAAGTCTTTACCATAATTTGAGTTGCCTTTAATATTGCTTAAAATGTAGTCTAATTCTTGATCAAACTCTTCTAATTTTAAATCATCATTGATATATATTGTTTTACCCTTATTTTCATGAAGCATCGACCACGTTTCTTTCACAAAGATAAGATACGAATAGGATTGACCGTCATCTAATATATAGGCAAATCCATAATTATCGCTATCTACCAGCATTTGTCCTGCCTCTTTTAAGCCTTCTGTAGATTTATCAGTATAGCAATAAATGCCATCGTCTTTCACCTTGATTTCATTCACATAAATTCGCATACCTTCGTTCCTCCTTGTGTTATTCTCCATTATTTTAACATATGTACAGATTCCATTACATAACCTAAACCATTCCTATACTATTAAAGAATTTGAATTACTTTCAATCAATTAAAAAATCATCCATAATAGATAGACAAAGAGGTGAAAATATGGCGATTAATCAAGAAATTGAATACAAACAACTCTTATCTGAAGACCAATATAATGAAATCAAAAAAGCCTTTTTCAGTGGGCAAAAACCTTTCACACAAACTAATTTTTATATCGATACGCCTAATTTTGAATTAGCAGAACAATTAATGGCCTTGCGTATTCGTCAAATTGATAATAATTATGAAATGACACTAAAAGTTCCTGCCAAAGTGGGTCTGACTGAATACAACCATGAAACTGAAATTGTGCCAGAAGAAGGACTACATATTCAGCCTGAACAGCTACCTGATGATATTTATTCAGTATTGCAAAAAAACAATATCAATTTTAAGCAACTCGATATACTAGGTTCCCTCACGACGCATCGTATCGAAACTAAAATTAAAGAAGGATTACTAGTTTTAGACCACAGCGAATATTTAGACACAGAAGATTATGAATTGGAATTCGAAGTTGAAAATCCTGAAATCGGTTTGAAAAAGTTCCAAGAGATTTTAAAAGAATTCAATATAAAATCTGAAATTCCAAAAAATAAAGTTGCACGATTTTTCGAAGCTAAAAGTAAATAAATTCACATATAATGTATAACTCTCTACATCAAAAGTCGTATTACTTTAAAATGTAAAAATTCATGTTATATTAGATATATATTTAAGAAACAGGGTGATGTTATGGCTCCAAAACCATATGAAGTCATAGGTAAAGAGAGATTATATAGTATGATAGATTACTTTTATTCGCTTGTTGAAAAAGACGAAAGAATAAATTATCTATTTCCTGGAGATTTTGCTGAAACCAGTCGCAAACAAAAACAATTTTTAACACAATTTCTAGGCGGACCAGCACTATATACTGAAGAACATGGCCACCCTATGTTAAAAATGCGGCATATGGAATTTAGAATTACGCCGTTTGAAAGAGATGCTTGGTTAGACAATATGAATAAAGCGATTCAACATGCAGAACTGCCTGCAGGTGTTGGTGAATACCTATATGAAAGATTGCGTATAACCGCACATCATATGGTTAATTCTGAAAATTAATTGTAGGTGAATTAGATGTCTGAAGAATTGAAATTAATATGTAACAATAGACAAGATGAAACCAATCTTTCACCTGTGAGTAAAATTGAAATTTATTCTTTCTTCGATCCTTTTGATGAAGATTGCTTCAAACTTTCAGCAATCTTGTCAAAATTAAGAGTTGAATATAAACAATATATCCGTATTCGTCATATTTTAAACCCATCATTGAGAATTTTGACGAAATGTCAAGCACAAAGCAGCTCTGAAAACGATAATATCGCGTTAGCATACAAAGCAGCAGAGTTACAAGGTCGCTCTCGCGCTGAGCGTTTCATCCATTTGATGCAGAATGAAATTATTCCTAAACGAGATATTATTACAGAACAAATGATAAAAGATGCTGCTAAAAATGCAGGTTTAGATTATGAAGTTTTCAAGGAAGACTTAAAGAGCGGAAAACTTAAAGAGAGCTTGAAAGTTGATTTGCACATTGCTCGTGAAATGGAAATAGATCAAGCACCTTCCCTTGTTTTCTTCAATGAAGATGTTACTGAAGAAGGGTTGAAAGTTGAAGGTTTATATCCTTATCATATTTATACTTATATTATTAATGAATTGATGGGTACACCTATTGAAAAAGAATTACCGCCTAAACTTGAGACTTATATAAAAGAACAACAATTTGTTACATTTGAAGAATTATTAACGATATATGAATGGCCAGAAAAGATGTTGCTGAAAGAGTTGAAGAAATTAGCTCTGCAACAAAAAATAGAAAAACTCAGCAATCCTGAAGGCGACTTCTGGAAAGCGAAATAAATCATTTACTTAAGCACTTGCACATTCAGTAGCTTAACCAAAAAGTACAACTTTTGGTTAAGCTATTTTTTAGGCAAGTGTTTTTTTCTATCCAATACATGTATTGGATTGCATTTAACATATACATTTCCCCTATAATCTCAAAACCTCTTTAAATTTATATAACTTACAATACATTTTACAACCATATTTATTCGTACTCCACTAAGGCCTCCGCTACTATTATCTCTGCTACCCAATTGCTCGTAATTAAATTTTTATTTTTAATTTATCAATTTATCTTATGCTAAATAATTTGTTTATACTTTAATTCTATCACACGAAAACAAATGTTTTATATAACAAATTATATGTTATATTCGAATTGAGATATTTTGCATTATTAATTATTAAAAAATGATTGGAGGAATTATTTTGAATAACACCAAGTCTCTTTTAAAAAGCTTTACTATTATTTTGTTCTCATTGATTATGGCACTAAGCGGACTACTCTCTTTCTCAACATCAAGCCAAGCACAAGCAGTACACAAAGCACCTTTAAAAGTAAAAGTCAGCAACACTGAAGTTCCTGCGAAAGCTGAACAACAAGCTGAAACTCAATTCTCCAGCTACGCGCAAGCTTTGTCTCAAATCGACAAATCAGGTACAAATGGAGAATATCAATTAGGTAAGCCTTTTAAAATTTATAAATTTAATGGACAAGAAGACGGCAACTATTACTTCCCTGTATTACAAGGCGAACATATTAAATATGTATTGACTGTTACTCCTAAAAATGAAAATGATGTCAACGCCAATAAAAATAGTGCAAATTACAGTGTGCGTATTTCTAAATTTATCGCAGATTCATTAAATCAATATCGCCAAGCAAATACACCAATCACTATATATACAAATAAAGATGGTTACTTTGCAGAGCATAATCATAAGATTGAAATGATCAAACAAAATTAGCAGATGATAAAACTGCTCCAAGCACACCAGCTGCCCCTAAAATGCAAATGAACAAGACAGTGGACGCTTCACAACCAATTTCTCAACAAAGAAGTGTTGCTACAAAATATGTCAACACATTACCTCACTTCCAAATCCGTGAAACTCAAGGCAATAATGGTTGGTGTGCAGGATTCACTATGGCTGCATTATTAAATGCTACTAAAAATACAAGCCAATACAGAGCACAAGATATTATGAGAACGATTCACCCTGGTTTATCAGGACAGCGATTCCAGTTTACAGGTTTAACACCTGATGAAATGATTCAATATGGTCGTTCACAAGGAAAAAACCCAACTTATTATAACAGTATGCCAAGTTATGATATGGTAGACCAATATACATCAGATAATAAGGGTATAGCTATACTAAGTGAAAGAGTAGAATCTACTAACGGACTACATGGACGTCATGCTATGGCCGTGGTAGGAAATGCTGTACTCGCAAATAATCAAAAAGTAATTGTATTTTGGAACCCATGGGATAGTGACGTATCATTACAACCAGTAGATAGTAACATTATTCCAGTTTCAGACGGTTCTCACTTTAGATGGTTTGCTTCTATCCCTGGTTACTAAACTGGTTACTGAAAAGGAATGACTTGTAATATGGATAAAATAAACATTAATGTGAAATATCTCGAATCTTTATCAAAAGCAGAAGAAGAATTATTGAATCACTTTAAAGGCGAATGGATCAGCCAAGATGATTCGTTATCAGTTAATATACGAATACTTTTTGCGGAACCTAGCGACTTAGAAGATATATATGATATCAAAACAATAAGTACTACGGATAACGAATTAACTTTGTCACAAACTTCAACTCAAGATTTTGTAGTTTGTTTAAAGAAGAAGGATTTACAACATATCAGTTATGAAGTTATGGATATTGAAGGTATCGGAAGTTCTAAGCCTTATTTATTAGAAAAAGGATAACCCCCACTTTTTTCTAATACTAAAAGCCTCTCTCACCTATACAATAAAGTTAAAATACCGGCAGGAGCATGAATTCAATTCATGCACTGCCGGTATTATTTTATATCAATTAAAAAATTCCAATAAAAAAAACGCCGTGTATTCAGACACGGCGCTAAACAAAGGGGATGGGAGAAATTTTTCACTTCAAACAAAGGGGTATGTTTGTTATGTGATTAATTTCATGGTCATAATATACCATGCAGAAATCCCCTTTTCAAGACGGTTGTATTATGAAAACGTTTTTGTCACAAACTTGTCATATTATAAACGATTTCACAATGTTTAAGCTTTGATTAGCTTTTCAAATTCGTCTAATTTTCTTTCAAAAGTTTGGCATGCTTGTTCAATCGGTTCAGGTGATTTCATATCCACACCCGCATTTTTAAGAATTTCAATTGGGTAATTTGAGCTGCCTTTTTTCAAGAATTCATTAATATAACGTTTAACTGCAGGTTCTCCTTCGTTTAAGATTTGATAACTTAAACTTTGTGCTGCACTATAACCTGTAGCATATTGATATACATAATAATTCATATAGAAGTGAGGGATTCGAGACCACTCTTTACTGATATCTTCATCAGTATCTACAATATCGCCAAAGTATTCACGATTAAGTTTCGCATATTCTTCATTCATTCTATTAGCAGTCAATGGTTCCCCTGCTTCTTCGATTTGATGAATTTTATGTTCGAATTCTGCAAACATTGTTTGACGGAATAAAGTTGCGCGGAAACGCTCTAATTCTTGATTTAATAATAATAAACGACGTTCGTCATCTAAATGTTTTTCCATATAGTCACTTAATAATGCTTCGTTTGTAGTAGAAGCAACTTCTGCTACGAAGATAGAATAATCACTGTGATTAGATGGTTGATTTTTTCTGCTGAAATAACTATGTGCAGAATGACCGAATTCATGAATTAATGTGAATAAATCAGATACAGTGTCTGACCAATTTAATAAGATAAATGGATTAGTTAAGTGTGCACCTGAAGAATAACCACCTGAACGTTTACCTTTATTTTCGTAAACATCTACCCAGCGATTGTTTAAGCCTTCTTTAACCACTTCTAAGTATTCATCGCCCATTGGTTCTAACGCTTTTAACATCCAATCTACCGCTTCATCATAAGGCATTTCAAATTTAATATCTTTTACTAGCGGTGTATATAAGTCATACATTTTCATATCATCTAAACCTAATACTTCTTTACGTAAAGCAGTATAGCGATGAAGTAAAGGAAGATATTTATGAACTGTTTTAACTAAGTTATCATATACTTCTTCTGGAATATGGTTGTTGCTTAACGCTTGTTCACGTGCAGTTTTATAATTGTGTGTACGTGCATTGAATACATGTTTTTTCACTTCGCCTGTTAACGTAGCAGCTAAAGTATTATTGTATGCACCGTATGCTTTATATAGATTACGGAATGCAGAACGGCGTAATTCACGATCATCAGATTCAAGATATTTAATAAATGTACCTTGAGTAAGCGGATGTTTATTTCCATCTTTATCTACTGCATCTTCAAATTCTAAATCTGCATTGCTGAACATACCATACACATTACTTGGTGTAGACAATGCATCTTGTGCTTCTGTTAATAATTTTTCTTTATCCGCACTTAAAATATGTGGACGTTGTTCATTGATTAATTTCAAATCAAATGCATAACGTTCTAAATCTTTATTTTCATCAATGAATGATTGGATTTTATCTTCATCGATTTGTAGAATTTCTGGCACAAGGAAACTCCAGCTAGAACTTAATTTAATTGCTAATTGATGAGCACGTGCTTCATATCCTGTATATTTATCATTGCCTGTATCTTGGTCTTGTTTAAGATGAGCATATACATAAACTTTCTCTAGCTCTGTTTCAATCTTATCTTCTAATGCAAGTGCATCATATAATGTTTCTGCATTATCAGCTAAATGGCCTTTATATTTTTCTTCAGCTCCTAAGTAGCTTTCAACATCTTTGAAAGCTTTCTCGAACGCTTCATCACTCTCAAAAATAGTTGTTAAATCCCAAGTGTACTCAGGATATTTTTGTTCTTGTTGTTCTCTTGTCAATTGTTGACTCATACTAAAAAAAGCCTCCTTGAATGATTAAAAATAGTAATAACTTAATTTTCTCATTTATCCCGCTAATTTGCACGTCATTACAACTACACCTATCTCATTTATTAGAATTTACTGATATCTTTAATTAATCGTCGCTGTTAAAAATAGAACAATAGTCAAAAGCACCTTAAACTTTCAATTCATATCTGAAATTTATTTTATTTATAACTAAAAAGCCCCTAAAACCGAATTTTTAACACTCGATTTTAGGGGCTCAATATATAATAGAACGATTTTATCTATATCAAATTAAATTTCTTCAGTATCAGTAAAGAAACGACGAACTTGAGCTGTAACATTGTGGCTCATAATGATTTTAGCGTAATCATTCAAGTACATTTCTGATCTGTCGCTTGGTTGTGTAAATTCAAGTAATTGACTATAGAAGTCGTTAATTACTTCTTCACCTACGTTATCATCAAAATGAATAGCGTAGTAGTATTCATTGTTCAACATATATAATAAATCTTCAAAGTCATCAGTAGGTTGGTTGCTATGATGTGCATAATCAATTACTGACTCTAAATCTTCAAATTTCACGATTACTAAACGTCCATTTGTATGACGTGCACGTTTAGAATGATCAGAAGCATGTGATCTTCTTTGTTGTTGATTACCTTGTACGCTTTCTTCATTTTCATCTTCAAACGATTGTTCTAGTAATTCATTTAATTGTCGGTCGAATTCGTTATTCATATTGTCATCAGCCATATTCATCATTTCTTCATTTTTTGATTTAGAAATGACAACTTCCACGCCTTTTTCAAAAGCATGAACTTGAATCCATAATGGTCCTTCAACTACAAAGTCTTCTTCTTCGTTGATTTCTTCCATCATTGACCAGAAGAATTCTTCGCCACGTTGACGGTTTGTCCATAAATCTTCTCTTTTGAAGCCTCTTGATTCAATATCACCATACGTTATGAAAAGTTTAACTGTTGTGTCATCTACGCGCTCTATTCTCATATCATCTCACTCCTTACAGTCGATGAATAGCAAAACTAGACTTTAGACAAACTTCCTAGAGTCTAGGTATGGTCTACTTTTTCGACAACCTAGAATAGTACCCATATTGTATTAAAACGGTATGCAAATTACAATTTATTTGTTTATAAGTTTGTTAAGTGAAGAGTGACGTACCGTTGACTTATTATACTAACATATTACCCTGTAATACTCTATGAAAACGGTTTGCATTTCAAAATCATAAAAAGCCACAGCACAACTGTACTGCAGCTCCTTACATGGTAATTCAGTTAGAACGTGATTCTTATAAGTCGACCATTCGTTGTGCTTCTTGTAATTGGAACGTACGCACTTTTCTTGGTAAGAAACGACGAATTTCGTCTTCATTATAACCAACTTGCAAACGTTTTTCGTCTAAGATAATTGGACGACGTAATAATCCTGGATTATCTTGGATGATTGTGTATAATTCTTGCAATGGTAAAGAGTCGATATCGACGTTTAATTTTTGATATGTTTTAGAACGAGTTGAGATAATCTCATCTGTTCCGTCTTCTGTCATTTTTAAAATTTGTTTAATTTCATCAATTGTTAAATGTTCTGAAAAAATGTTACGCTCCGTATACGGAATGTCATGTTCTTGTAACCATGCTTTCGCTTTACGGCAAGATGTGCAGCTTGGTGATGTGAATAGTGTTACCATACATCTCACTCTCCTATTATCATGAATTAAATTCATTGATTTTAAATGAATTGGTTAAGGAAATTATTCTAAATTCAAACGCAGTGCTTGTTTATGTTAAGTTAAGTATACTTATCATTTACCTTGGCTATACGCTACAAATTTCTCTTTCTCTTAACTCTATATCTGAATTATACCCACTCTACATTAAAATTAAATGAGAATCGGAAAATTATTTATAGAAAATTTCAAACACATCGACTATTTGATTAATTAGTTCATAGTCTACTTTAAAATCTAAGCAGTATGACATGTAAAAAACTGTCTATGTATATATTTTAACACACCTTACAAACAATGAAAATACTGGTATAATGAAATAAATATTATAATCTACATAGAAAGCGGGCATCAAAAATGGAAACTCTATTTTCAGGAATCCAACCAAGCGGAATTCCGACTTTAGGAAACTACATCGGTGCATTAAAACAATTCAGCGAAGTCCAAGATGACTATAATTGTTTCTTCTGCATCGTAGACCAACATGCGATTACAGTCCCTCAAGATAGACTTAAATTGCGCGAACGTACGCGTCAATTAGCAGCAATTTATTTAGCTTCAGGTATTGATCCGGAGAAATCAACATTATTCATTCAATCTGAAGTTCCTGCACATGTTCAAGCAGGCTGGATGCTAACAACAATTTCTTCTGTTGGTGAATTAGAAAGAATGACGCAATTCAAAGACAAGTCTCAAAAACAAACAGAAGGTATTCCGGCTGGGTTGTTGACTTATCCACCATTAATGGCAGCAGATATTGTGTTATACAATACTAATATTGTTCCTGTCGGCGAAGACCAAAAACAGCATCTAGAATTGACACGTAACTTAGTGGATCGTTTCAATAGTCGCTATAATGATATTTTAATTAAGCCAGAAGTACGCATGCCGAAAATCGGCGGACGTGTTATGAGCTTGCAAGATCCAACTAAAAAGATGAGTAAAAGTGATGATAATGCTAAAAACTTCATTTCTTTATTAGATAATCCAAACACAGCAGCTAAAAAAATCAGAAGTGCTGTAACAGACTCAGATGGCATTATTAAATATGATAAAGATAATAAACCAGGCATCAGTAATTTATTAAGTATTTACTCTAGTCTTACAGACGAATCTATTGCTGATTTAGAAGTACGTTATGAGGGCGAAGGCTACGGTAAATTTAAAGGTGATTTAGCTGAAGTTGTTAAGCAATTCCTTACTGATTTCCAAGAACGTTATGAAAGCTATTATCATTCTGAAAAATTAGATGACATCTTAGATCTTGGACGTGACAAAGCTATCAAAGCTTCTGCACGTACTTTAGAAAAGATGGAACGTGCTATGGGATTAGGACGTAAACGCAGAAAATAACATATTACACACTGAAATGCACCCTGAATTTTAGGGTGCATTTTTTAATCTTACAATTATTTTTAAATTACACAACTTTATATTTATGCAGTAATGAAAACGTTGTATAATAAAATTACAACAACGAATCGGAGTGAGACATCTTGAAATTACATCCATTTAGAATTCTTTTATACATCGCGCTAATCTTATATTTACTTTTTAATTTACTCGTTACTTATCATGCTATCGTAAACTACACTTTGTTTGTTTTATCATTTGTGATATTTGCAAGTATTTTAATTAAAAAGTTATATCATGGCGGTCATTTTCACTTCAACAATAAAAAACAACTGAAAAATCCGCTTCTCAAACATTAAGCTCTATCCAAAATTCGGATGCTTTTTGGATTATCACAAGCCTGATATTATATGTCGAAACAATGTTGCTTGCAGTAATACATCATTAAATAATAAATCCCTCTATTAAGCAGTCGCTGAATAAGCGAAATGTTAATAGAGGGATTTTATATTATTGATAAACTCGACTACCTTGTTCTACAAAATCTTGTGCTTTTTCTTTCATTGCTTCTTTTCTTTCTTTTTCGTCAAAATGATTTTGGCGCAAATCATGTGAAATACGCATTGAACAGAATTTAGGACCACACATACTGCAGAAATGAGCAACTTTAGCAGATTCCTTTGGTAAAGTCTCATCATGGTATTCTCTTGCACGTTCAGGGTCTAACGAAAGATTGAATTGATCAATCCAGCGGAACTCAAAACGGGCTTTACTGATGGCATCATCTCGTTCTGCTGCGCCAGGAAGACCTTTTGCTAAATCAGCAGCATGTGCTGCAATTTTATAGGTAATCACACCTTCTCTGACATCATCTTTATTTGGTAATCCAAGATGTTCTTTAGGCGTAACGTAACAAAACATCGCTGTACCGTGACTGGCAATTTGTGCTGCTCCGATTGCTGAAGTGATGTGGTCATAAGCTGAGCAATATCTGTTGTCAGTGGTCCTAACGTATAAAATGGTGCTTCTTTACAATAAAAATCAGCTAAGTCCTGATTTTCTTTAATTTTATGCATTGGAATATGTCCAGGTCCTTCTATCATTACTTGTACATCATGCTGCCATGCAATGTCTGTTAATTCTCCTAATGTTTTCAACTCTGCAATCTGACTTTCATCATTCGCATCATAAATAGAACCAGGGCGTAACCCATCACCTAAAGAGACTGCAATATCATAACGATTCAGGATTTCACAAATATCACTGAAATGCTCATATAAAAAACTTTCTTCATGATGCGCAAGACACCATTGCGCCATAATAGAACCACCACGGGAAACAATACCTGTTAAGCGATCGACTGTTAATGGAACATACTGTAATAAGACGCCTGCATGAATGGTGAAGTAGTCCACACCTTGTTCAGCTTGTTCAATCAAAGTGTCTCTATAAATTTCCCAAGTCAAATCTTCAGCTACACCATTCACTTTTTCTAAAGCTTGATAAATTGGAACTGTACCCACAGGAACTGGTGAATTTCTTAATAAATATTCTCGTGTCGCATGAATGTTTTTACCTGTAGATAAATCCATAATTGTATCTGCACCCCAATGTGTTGCCCAAACCAATTTTTCAATCTCTGCTTCAATAGATGAAGAGACAGCGGAATTTCCAATATTCGCATTGATTTTCACTTGGAAATTTTTACCGATAATCATGGGCTCTGACTCAGGATGATTGACATTATTAGGAATAATTGCTCGGCCTCGTGCAATTTCATCACGCACAAATTCAGGTTCAACACCTTCACGCAGCGCTACGAATTTCATTTCTTTCGTAATCATACCTTGTCTTGCATAATGCATTTGTGTAATTCGTTTACCGTCTTGTGCACGTTTAGGCTGATATTTAAATGGTGTTTCAACAAATTTTTTATGTCCTTCTTTTTTAAATCCATTATCGATTGATTGAACTCTGCGACCTTCATAACTTTCAACATCATCTCGTGAAAGAATCCAATTTGAACGTAAATCTGGGATACCGTTTTGTACATCCACTTCATACTCTTCTTCATGATAAGGTCCTGCAGTATCATAAACTACAAAAGGTTCATTAACTTGTGTATCATATTCAGTCACAGTATCACTTAATTCGATTTCTCTAAAAGGAACACGGATATCTTCATCCTCACCTTGCTTAAAAATTCTGCGACTTGCCGGGAATCCTTTTTTCAATTCAATTTCATCTTGTCTCATTAAAAATAGCCTCCTCAAATCAATGCTAGGAGGCGTATTTGCCGAAAAATACATGATAAAATAAAAACGCATTCATTTTATTTATGAATGCGCAGAAAAGACTCTATTTTATGACTTCGAAAAAATTATGTAATAACTAACCTATTACAGGAATATACATATTTTCGAGTTTAAATTTCTCTTATCATTTTTACACGCTTCCCTACGCTAGTGCTAACTAGATCAGGTTCAAAGGGTTGATAATATATCTTTCAGCCTATACGGCACCCCTAGCAATGAATATTTAATTTACAAATTTATATTAACATTCATTATTTTAATGTTCAAGTCAATATCTAAAATGAAAAGTAATTAATATCATTCGAGTTTTTTAGCAGTTACACGTTTTCATTTGGATTCAACGGCGCTAATTCCCTGATTGTGTTCATTCTTAATTTATGGCTTTGTACAGGCATATGCAACATCCATTCATCAATCAAACCGCTTCGATTAACCTCATTCAATGTATCAACCACTTCTTCTTTGCTTCCGCTGATAATCCTCATTCTTTTCTCGGTAACTTCGAAGTTTTTTTCTGACTCATTTCGGTATTCATCCACTTGTTGTTTCGTATTTAATACAATTCTGCTTCCATCTTCAAATGTTAATTCGTAATGTCTTTGGGAGAATCTCATAGGCATCTTTTGATTTCCATCTGTTGTCACCACAGCAGGTATCGATACGATGAAACGCCCTTTTGGATAACGTTTTTTATATGCTTTCAACGCATTTTCTAACTCCGACAAATCAGAGTTAATGAAATAAGCATAGACAATACCTGTTTGTGCTTCTGCAGCTTGAATGGCTGAATGTTCACTTGTTCCTAATAAATATACCGGCACAGGTTTATCAGTTTCATCACGATGTGCAGTACGAATACCTTCATATTCACTATGATCAGTAAATTTTTGGGTGTTCAGTTGGTTTAAAAGTGAGAATTTCTCATCAAATTGCTTTAATGGTTTTTGCAGCTCTTCTTGTAATAAATCAACGACTTTTGGATATCCTCCAGGTGCTTTACCTACTGCTAAATCAACACGTTGATGCGACAGTTTATCTATTAAATGAAATTGTTCAATTACTTTTAGAGGATGACAGTGTTGCAGCATAACACCTCCAGAACCAATCCTCATTTGTTTTGTATGATCAAGCAAATACATAATCAGTATTTCTGGAGAAGTTCCTACCACATCTTTAAGATTATGATGTTCAGAGAGAAAATAGCGTGTATAACCTGATTGATCTGCTAGTTGGGCTAATTCTAACGTATGATTCAAAGCTTCTGTTACTGTTTGCCCTTTGTTTATGGGTGTTTGATCTAATATACTCATCGGTAACATGACATTCACCTCAATCTATTTCTTTTCTTAAATGCTAGGTTTGTTCGCTTTTAAAGTCAATTTTATAGCTTTCAGCAAACCAAAAACACACAGCCGAATTGACTGTGTGCTTTATTATATAGATTCTTTTGTTGAAGTGAATTTCTACCATTAAATTTCACTTTATTGATCTTTCTTTTTCTTTCCTGTTTCTCTATCAATACTCTTGTCGATATAGGCATGTTTAAGTGTAGTCTCTCCGCCAATTTCATGGTATACAATACCTTTCAATTGAGGATTACGAAGGCTTGCTGCACCTTGTTGATAAATCGGTGCAACTGGTGCTTCACTTAACATAAATTCTTCAGCATCTTTTAGTTCATTAATACGTTCATTAGGTTTTTTCAATAATGGACCATTCGCTTCTTTCAGCATGTTGTCATATTTCTTGCTGCCCCAACCTGTATTATTTTGAGCATTGCCAGTAGTCATTGTGTCTAAATAAGTCATTGGGTCAGGATAATCTGGTCCCCAACCTGATAATGACATTGAGTAATTCATTGTTAACTCTGCAGTTACACGTTGTTTAAATGGTAATTGTTTAATATTCACAGTTACCCCTGGCAGATTTTTCTCAATCTGTGATTTGATAAACTGTGCTGAAATTTTAGAACTTGGTGTATCTTCAGTGTTCAATGTAAATGTAAATTGGTCTTTACCTAAAGCTTTTTTCGCTTTATCGAGATGTGTTTTTGCTTCTGATTTATTATATTTAAGTGGTGATTTTACTAAATCAGCATAGTCTTTGCCATCTGGAAGAATATCTGTCTTTTTAGAAGTAAATCCATCAAATGGTTTCGAACCATCTCCTAATACATTATCAACATATGCTTTTTTATCAATTGATTGTGCAATTGCATAACGCATATCTTTATTTTTAAATTCAGGCTGCTCTTTTTCGTTCATTTTCAAGAAGAATGTAGAAGCTTTTAAGCGTTTAAATAATGCTGGACTATCTTTATATTTATCAACTTGTTCAGATGTAATACCAGTATTATCTACTGAACCTGTATCATACAAAGATGCACCTGCTTGCTGGTCCTTCAAAATTTTGAAATTGATTTTATCTAACTTAACTGCTTTTTTATCCCAATATTTTGGGTTCTTTTTCATTAAAATTTTGTCTTCCACTTTCCAATCAGTAAGTTCAAATGGACCATTATATACTGCTTTGTCTGCAGTTGTTCCATATTGTTTGCCATATTTCTTCGCAACTTTTTCATTTTGCGGCATATATGTACCGAATGCTAACATTTGGTTGAAATATGGTAACGGCTTGTTCAATTTAATTTGCACTGTATACTTGTCTAGTGCTTTAGCACCTAATTTATTAACCGGCATTTTACCTTCATTAATTTTTTGTGCATTTTTAATATCATACATGATATAAGCATATTCAGAAGCTGTTTGTGGATCTAATGCTTTACGCCAAGCATACACAAAGTCATTTGCGGTAACCGGATCACCATTTGACCATTTTGCATTTTTACGCATCTTGATTGTTAAAGTTTTACCGCCATCGCTTTTCTTAGGCATTCCTTTGGCAATTGCTGGAATAGCTTGGTCTTTTTTATCTAAAGAATATAGTCCTTCGTAAACTTGATTGTAAACATTGAATGAAACAGTATCTGTCGCAAGAACAGTATCTAATGTACTCATGTCTTGAGATAATACTGAACGATATACTTGCCCTTTACCATCATAAATACCGCCGCCTTGGCTGCACCCGCTTAAAACTAACGCTGCAATTCCAAGCATTAAGGCGAATGAAATTAATTTTTTCTTCATAATGCTTCTCCCCCTTACACCGTTTGTTTTAATCTTTGTTTCAATTCTTCCGCTTCTTTATCCGTCACAAATACATAATGTTCCGGTTTAATCTCCTGTAAAGAACGATTCGGATTTTCTTCAGCGTTTTCTTTATAAGTAATACGCGTTCTTGTACGTTCACTTTCAGGATCAGGTTGCGGTACCGCTGATAACAAAGATTGTGTATAAGGATGTAAAGGATGGTTATAAATTTCATCCGCTGAACCGATTTCCACAATTTTCCCAAAGTGCATTACAGCGATACGGTCTGAAATATATTTAACCATAGATAAATCATGCGCAATGAATAAGAATGTAATATTCTTTTCACGTTGCAGTTTCAACAGTAAGTTAACAACTTGTGCTTGAATCGAAACGTCTAATGCCGAAATCGGTTCGTCTGCAATAATAAATTCCGGTTCAACTGCTAATGCACGTGCGATACCAATACGTTGTCTTTGTCCCCCTGAGAATTCATGCGGATAACGATTGGCGTGTTCTTTGTTTAATCCTACTGTTTCTAACAAATCATACACTCGTTTTTTACGTTCTTTTGTACTTTTTGCTAATTTATGAATATCAATGCCTTCTGCAATAATATCCATTACTTTTAATCTTGGATTAAGTGAAGCATATGGATCTTGGAAAATCATTTGAATTTTCTTATTGAACTTCAACATATCTTTGCGGTTTTTAATATCTTGAATATTAACCCCTTCGTAATACACTTCTCCGCTTGTTGCATCATTTAATTTAATTAATGCTTTACCTGTTGTAGATTTACCACATCCAGATTCTCCAACTAAACCAAATGTTTCCCCTTTGAAAATGTCGAAAGAAATATCTTCGATTGCACGAACTTCGTTTCGCTTTCCGACATTAAAGTATTGTTTTAAATTTTTAACACTCACTAATACTTCTTTATCTCCAGCAGGTTGACGTTGTGCGTTTAATTCTGATTGTTCTCTTTCAATTTCGTTTTGTTTTTCTAATGCACCGCTTGTTTCTTCAAAATCTTTGTTTTGATTATCCTTCATTGAACGCCACCCTTTCTACACGTTCAGCGTGCTCAAATTTATTCGGCATTTCTCTTTGACGTCTCACAACCAGTTCAGGTGGTTGTACTTTAGGAGAACGTTCATCTAACAACCATGATTTTACAAAATGTGTTGGTGAAACTTGGAACCACGGAGGTGCTTCTTTAAAATCAATACCTAAAGCATATTGGCTTCTCGCTGCAAATGCATCACCTTTTGGCGGATGCAATAAGTCAGGCGGTGTACCTGGAATAGCGACAAGTTCTGTGTCAGTACCAGTTTCTAAATCAGGCATTGAAGATAACAGTCCCCAAGTATAAGGATGTTGCGGATCATAGAAAATTTCATCAACATCTCCCGTTTCTACCATTTGACCTCCATACATTACAGCCACTCTGTCAGCAATGTTTGCAACAACACCTAAGTCATGTGTAATAAAGATAATGGATGTATCAATTTTCTTTTGCAGCTCTTTCATTAAGTCTAAAATTTGAGCTTGCATTGTAACGTCTAAAGCTGTTGTCGGTTCATCTGCGATTAATACTTTCGGTTCACAAGCAAGCGCTGTAGCGATTACGATACGCTGTCTTTGTCCACCAGAGAATTGGTGAGGATATGCTTTAAAACGTTCTTTTGCATTTGGCAATCCAACCATATTTAGAATTTCCAGTGCTCTTTTTTTAGCTTGTGATTTATTATAGCCGCGATGTTTCATAAGTGGTTCCATGACTTGTTTCCCAATTTGCATTGTAGGATTCAATGAAGTCATCGGATCTTGGAAAATCATTGAAATATCTTTTCCTCTTAATTTAATTAATTCACTTTCCGGCTTTTCAACTAAGTCTTCTCCTAAGAAGTTGATTTTACCTTTCTTGATTCGTCCAACATCGCCTTGGAACAATTTTGTCAAAGCTTTTGTTGTCACAGACTTACCAGAACCAGATTCACCCACAATTGCGAGTGTCTCCCCTTTGTCTAAATAAAAGTCTACGCCTCGAACTGCTTGCACTTCTCCTGCGTCAATATCAAAGGAGACATGCAAGTCGTTCACTTCTAATATTCTTTCTGCCATACGATCTGCCTCCCTTATTTACGCATTTTCGGATCGAATGCATCACGCAATCCATCACTAAACAAGTAAAAGAATAAAATTAATAAACTTAAAATAAGTGCTGGAATAAATAATTCATGCGGATGAATCAATAACATCGCACGCCCATCATTTACAAGAGAACCTAATGAAGTCTTCGGAGCTGGTACACCAATACCGATGAAACTTAAGAAGGCTTCGAAGAAAATTGCACTTGGTACTGTAAACATTGATGTAACTACAATCGCACCTAATGTATTTGGTAAGATATGTCTAAAAATCAATTTTGTTTTTGAAGCACCTAATGTACGAGATGCTAAAACAAATTCTTGTCCCTTTAATTTTAAGAATTCACCACGAACCACACGGCTCATTCCTATCCACCCTGTAATTGCCATCGCAATAATAATTGTCCAAATAGATGGCTCGAAAATTAATACGAAGAGAATTACGACAATCAAGTTTGGTATAGAAGCGATGATTTCTATAATCCTTTGCATGACATCGTCAATCCTGCCTCCGAAGAAACCGGATATTGCGCCATATACTACCCCTATGAAAATATCTAGTGCTGCAGCTACTACACCGATAAATAGTGAAACTTGAGCACCTTGCCATGTACGTGACCATAAATCACGACCTAATTGGTCTGTACCGAACCAGAAGTTTTCTTTTACTCCTGCATCTTTATAAGCATTTGTTCCATCTGCACCTTGTCCATCAAATGGTAAAAATGGAATTTTATCAAGTACTGGAATTTTAGCTGGTAAGTTACGGCGGTCTACATCTTGTTCAGCATAATCATGACCGCTCATCAACGGCCCAACCAATGCCATAATGATAATAAGTATTAAGCCGATCATACCGATAACTGCTAATTTATTACGTCTTAACTGACTCCAAGCATCTTGCCAGAAGTTTTTGCTTTCACGTTGAATTTCCGGTTCTCTTTCAATATCTTGTTCAACGAGTAAAAAATCTGGAGCATTTTCACCGTCAGTAGTATGTGTAAGTGCTGCATTGGAATAGTCTCCATGCAAATGTTCTTTGTTTTCTGCCATTATTTTTTACCTCCTTGCACCCTAATACGCGGATCGATAATTCCATATAAAATATCTACAATGAAAATCGATACAATGAATAACGTACTGAATAAAAGTGTAGTGGCCATAATGACAGAGAAGTCGTTCGTTTGAATCGATCTAACGAATTGATCCCCTAGTCCTGGAACGCCGAAGATGTTCTCGATTGTTAGTGTCCCTGTTAAAATACCTGCTAACATCGGAACGATTATTGTAATAACTGGAATAAGTGCATTTCTAAGTGCATGACCGAAAAGTACACGCATCATAGAATTACCTTTAGCTCTTGCCAATAAAATGTAGTCCGAACTCAACACTTCGATCATTTCCGCCCGTATGTATCGTGCGACTGTCGCAAGTACGCTCGCTGAAAGTGCAAGTGATGGCAAGATGGCAGTTGAAATCCCTTCCCAACCTGCTACTGGGAACCATCTTAATCTTACTGAGAAAACATATTGTAATAACACTGCTAAAACGAATGATGGAACTGATACAGCAATAACTGAAATAACTGTAGAAGAGTAGTCCACCCAAGTATTTTGTTTCGTTGCAGCAGCAACCCCTAAAATTAATCCTAAAATAACTCCAATAACCATTGCCGTTAATCCCATTTCCATTGATGGAATTAAACGAGGTTGAATTAAATCCCAAACCGGTTGGTTATGATATTGGAATGACACCCCGAAATCTCCTGTCACAACATTTTTAAGATAATGCAGATACTGTACAATGACTGGATCATTTAAACCGTATGTCTCGTTTAAAATTTCCTTTTGGTCTGCACTTAACTTTGCATCATTAAATGGTGAACCTGGCATCAATTTCATTAAGAAGAAAGTGATAGTCATAATAATGAACAAAGAAATCAGCATATATCCAAAACGTTTGAGTATATATCTAAACATAGACAATCCCCCTTATGAATTCAAAATAAACATTCCCTCAAAATTTTCAGAAATATTTTAATATTATTATATCTATAATTTGCATTCCAAATCAACACAATTTTTAGAATATTTTAATTGTTGCAACAAAATGTTCCGTAAAACATGTATAATAAACTTAGTATTAACAAGGGATTCTCTAATTTAAAACATCTGTTATTTATGTAAAAAATATTTATAGATATAGTTAATAGTCAGGAAAGAATATAATTTTTAAGTTTAGGAGAAAAATATGAATAAATATATACAATGGTTAATTTGGGTGTTATTTGCACCTATCATAAGTTTAATAATATGGGGTTTCAGAACACATACCTGGTCAAATTACATAGATATCTTATTTATCGTAAGTATGATTTTATTTATAGCAGGCTTCGTGGTAATTCTGGTTCAAGACGGTATTTTTGATGCGACAAGCTATGGATTTAGACGGATTCGTTATCAAATGGGAGGAAAAAAGCACCGTAAAGCTTGGGAAAATGATGAATTTATGAACCCTAAGCAAGCAAAAAGAGACTTTTATTTGGTAGAAGCATGGGCGAAAAGAATGACGATTATCAATGCGATATTAATACTTTTATGTTTATGCGCAATATTTACTTTTTAGAAAAAAACGGCAACTAACGTCGCCGTTTTTAATTTATTATTCTTTAACTTGTTGTACCTTCGGCATTTTAAACAGCACAAGATACATTAAAACAAATCCGATTAATACAATCACACCAGTATAGATTGACATCATCCAAGGGGTTAAAAATGTACTAATTACCAATCCTAATTGAGCAAGTATTTTTGCAGTAGTAAAACCTAATGAACCGATTGAACTATACACACCTCTAGCATGTTCTGGTGTTAATGCAAATCTTTCTGAGTTATATATTGGCGAATAAATTATTTCGCCAATCGTTGCAATAAATGCAAAAACTAAAATAAAAAATAAGACATTAGCTGATGTGATTATAATATAGCCGAAGGTATAGCAAAAAATTCCAATCACAAATATCGCTTTCTTCGAATAACTTTCCATCAAACGATTAACATAAAAGGTTAAGAATGCAACTGTGACTGTATTTACAATCATGATTAATGTGAAAATACGTACTCCATCAATTCTAATCCCTAAAAATGATATCGGGTCAAATGTCTTTTGTAGACGTACAACGACGTATGTATCTAAACTAGCTTCTGCCATAAATACAAAACTAAATGCTAACATCAAGATAATATAGGGTTTGTTTTTGAAGGCTTGTACATATCCATGCAGAAACTTTTTAACTACAGAATCCAACGAATCATGATTTGCAAATTTCTGTTGCACATCATAAATGAATACAAACACATACCAACTAATCAAATTCGCAGCAAGAAACAAACCAAACAGTAAATGACGATGCTCAGCATACAATGCAGCACCTATCAACATACCAATTGCCATAGCGATATTGTTCATCCAATAGAAGAAACGATAAATAAAGTCACGGTGTTGAACTTGAATAGCATCCATAATTGCTGCTTCTAAAATAGGCATTTCAAATGAATTGGTAATGGAAAAAATAAAGAAGGTGATACAAAACAAGATCAATCCAATACCATGCATATTTACGGAGATTATAAGAATCACTAAACACACTGTATAAATACCGTGGACAAAACTGATTACTTTTTTACGTTCAAAGTGATCAGACACATAACCGCCGATAAACGACACTATAAATCCGATGATAACAGTCGCCATCAAGAAAATACCTGCAAAAACAGCGTTAATCATAGTAATTAGATATAGTGCTATAAAGGGTAAAATCGCAGAACTTGAAAGTGTGAGTAAAAAATCACACAGCATTCTTGCTTTTAATGTTCTAGAAAGTTGATTCAATTGATGCACCGATTCCACCCACCCTTATTTATGTATTTAACCTTTTTATTTTAATGCATTAAAGCATTAATTGAAAAATGTGTTATTTTTCAAGGTCTTATTTCATTATACACATTTAATGTTATTATAGTGTATTCATTTCAGTTTATGATTTTAAAATCATTATTCCTATTTTGAATTAAAAGAAAAAAGCATTTGAAACGATTAAAAATAACCGCTTCAAATGCTTATCATTTCTTAATGTATTAATAAACTTTTCTACTACTAGTCTTCGAATTTTTTAAATACTAATACAGCATTGTGTCCGCCAAATCCAAGACTGTTACTCATTGCATAAGTAATATCTAAATCTTGCGCTTCGTTAGGTACGAAATCTAAATCACATTCTGGATCTGGAGTTACTGCATGAATTGTCGGTGCAATTTTGCTATCACGAATTGATAACGCTGAGAAGATTGCTTCTAAACCACCTGTAGCCCCTAATAAGTGACCTGTCATTGATTTAGTTGAGCTGACTTTCAAGTTATTCGCTGCATCACCGAATGTATTTTTAATTGCAAGCACTTCGTTTAAGTCACCTACTGGTGTACTTGTACCATGTGCATTTAAATATTGTACATCTGATGGTTGGATACCTGCATCATCCATAGCTGCTTGCATTGCACGTGAACCGCCTTCACCTTCTGGAGCTGGAGCGGTAATATGGTATGCATCGCCTGTTGAACCATAACCTACAATTTCTGCATAGATTTCAGCACCGCGTGCTTGAGCTGATTCTAATGATTCAATTACTAAAACGCCTGCACCTTCACCCATTACAAAGCCGTCACGGCCTTCTTGGAATGGACGACAAGCTGTTTCTTTATCATCATTTGTAGAAAGTGCTCTGCTCGCACTGAAACCAGCAATAGCCATATGTGTAATAGGTGCTTCACTGCCACCTGTAATCATAGCGTCTGCATCGCCACGTTGAATGATTTTAAATGCTTCACCGATTGAGTTAGTACCTGTTGCACAAGCTGTAACAGTAGAACCATTCGGCCCTTTTGCACCTAAATCGATAGAAACTTGTCCAGTAGCCATATCAGGGATTAACATTGGTACAAAGAATGGGCTGACACGACGAGGACCGCGATTAAGTAATTGGCTGTGTGCAACCTCGAATGTTTCCATTCCGCCGATACCTGAACCAATCCATACACCAATTCTATTTGCATTCGTATCATTGATATCTAATTTAGCATCTTTAACCGCTTCACGTGCAGCAACGACTGCATATTGTGTAAAACGATCCATACGACGTGCTTCTTTTTTCTCGATATAATCTTCAATATTAAAATCTTTTAATTCTCCGCCTAAGTGAACATTGTAATCAGATGTATCGATGCGTGTAATTTCATCAATACCATTAACACCGTTCAAGGCATTTTCCCATGAAGTTTTCGCATCATTACCTAGTGGAGATAATGCGCCTAGTCCTGTAATTACAACGCGTTGCTCTTTGCTCATACTTTATCCTCCTATTTTCCCCATCTTAGTGTAATTGCGCCCCAAGTCAGGCCGCCGCCGAAACCAACAAGAACCAAGACATCATCATCTTTGATTCTGCCGTTTTCAAGTTCTTGGCCGATACTTAACGGAATAGATGCCGCTGAAGTATTACCAAATTTATTTACTGAAACGCTCATTTTCTCTTTAGGGATTCCTAAACGTTCTCTAGCTGATTCCATAATTCTGATATTCGCTTGGTGAGGAACAAACATATCTACATCATCAGCAGTTATACCAGCTTTCTCAACAACATTACGTGAAGCTTCTCCCATAATACGTACCGCAAATTTAAATACTTCACGACCATTCATAAATATTTTACCGTTTTCAGGGTTCAAGTATAAATATTTACCGCCACTGCCGTCAGAGCCCATTTCATAACTCATGATACCGCGTCCTTCTGACACTTCTCCG
This sequence comes from Staphylococcus carnosus, assembly GCF_900458435.1. NCBI lineage: Bacteria > Bacillati > Bacillota > Bacilli > Caryophanales > Staphylococcaceae > Staphylococcus > Staphylococcus carnosus. The sequence continues at coordinate 1,979,033 of NZ_UHCT01000001.1, forward strand.
ATGACTGCTGCACCAGCACCGTCACCAAAAAGAATAGCTGTTGAACGGTCTGTCATATCTGTGATTTTAGATAATTTGTCTACACCAACGACTAAAATATTTTGATAATCGCCTGATGCTATGTACTGCTTAGCAGTAATCAATGAATACATAAATCCTGAACAAGCTGCAAGTTGATCCATTGTTGCTACTTTACCTAGTCCAAGACGCTCTTGAAGCATGTTGGCTACTGTTGGAAATGGAAAATCTCCTGTTGAAGTCGCAACGATAACCATATCTATATCTTCAGGTTTTATACCTGCATCTTTAATTGCTTTAACGCTAGCTTCATATGCAAGATCTGATGTTTCTTGATCTTCTCCTGCCCATCTGCGTTCTTTAATTCCTGTCATTTTAGAAATCCATTCATCTGAAGTTTCTAAAAAAGTTTCAAAATAGGCATTGTCTACAACTTTTTCCGGAACATAAGTTCCGAAACCTTTAATACCCACGTCCATGGTTCTACACCTTCTTAAAAATATTTTTAATACCAGGTATTAATTTATCATATTTTTCTTTTTAAACACAAGTGCTTTAACTATCATCTATTATGGGATTACTCATACTATTATAATATCTGAAGACCCGTATCACAATTATTGTGATGTGAATCCTCATATTAAATAAAGTATAAGTATTCTATTTTCCTTCCATCACTATACAAAGTTATTATTCTAATTTATAATTAAACTAAAGATAATTCTATGGAGGCACTACAGATGAGATACATTATGGTACTATTCTGGTCAGTATTGTTGCTTGAAATGGTAAACTTCGTATTAAATAGTTTAGCAGGCGGCGGCAAATTGAATTTTATTATCCCACTTGTATTTGCGGTTATCTTCACAATTGTAGTTGCAATTTTAGATGTGCTTATGAAGCCGGTTAAAAATTCAACTTCTGTGGAAGACAGCAAGCAATAACATATCGACATTAAATCCGGTATTTAATACTGGATTTTTTATTTTACAAAAAATGCTGGAATCTCGAGAAAACCAAGAGATTCCAGCATTTTTGTTTTATCTTAATTTAATTGTGCTTCTTCAACTTTGAAATTTAATTCATTATCGCCTAAATCAACTTTTACAGTTGTACCTTCTGGTAATGATTCTTTAATCATCATACGTGCTAATGGTGTTTCAATTTGACGTTGTACAAAACGTTTAAGAGGTCTTGCACCGAATTGAGGTTCGTAAGCTTCTTCACCTAACCATTTTTTCGCTGCATCTGATACTTCAATAGAAATACGTTGATCAAGCAAGCGAATATTAAGTTCTGTAAGGATTTTTTCTACAATCATACTCATATCGTTAACAGATAATGGACGGAAAAGAACAATATCATCCATACGGTTCAATATTTCAGGTTTAAAGTATTGATTTAAACTTGTCATTACCGCAGATTCTGTAGTTTCTGAAATAACGCCTGTTTCTTTTACTTGTTCAAGTAAAATTTGAGAACCAATGTTGCTTGTCATAATAATAATTGTATTTTTGAAGTCTACATTGCGTCCTTTAGAATCAGTTAAATGTCCTTCATCTAAAATTTGAAGCAATACGTTGAACACATCTGAATGTGCTTTTTCAACTTCATCTAACAAGATAACTGAGTAAGGGTTACGACGTACTGCCTCAGTTAATTGACCGCCTTCATCATGACCTACATAACCTGGAGGTGCTCCGATTAATCTAGATACAGAATGTTTTTCCATATATTCACTCATATCAATTCGAATCATATGTTTTTCTGAATCAAACAATGATGAAGCTAAGGCTTTTGCCAATTCTGTTTTACCGACACCAGTTGGCCCTAAGAATAAGAAGCTGCCGATTGGGCGATTAGGATCTTTTATTCCTGCACGTGCTCTGATAACCGCATCTGCAACTAAATCTACTGCTCTGTCTTGACCTACAACACGTTCATGCAAGATGTCATTTAGATGCAATAATTTATCGCGTTCGCTTTCTACTAACTTAGTTACTGGAATACCTGTCCATTGACTGACGATGTCTCCTATTTCTTCATCTGTTACTATTTCTCGAATAATACGGTCATTATCTTCACTTTGTTCATCTTGGAAAGCATCTTCTAAATCACGCAGTTCTTTTTCTAATTTCGGTATTTTACCATGTTGTAATTCAGCTGCTTTTTCCAAATCATAATTATTTTCCGCATCTTCTAAAGCTTTGCGGCTTTCATCCAATTCTGCACGTTTTTCTTGCAGTTTTGAGATTTTTTCTTTTTCTTGTTCTACGCGAGATTGCAATGCTGATTGTTTTTCTTTCTCATTTGAAAGTTCTTCTTGCAACTCTTTTAAACGTTGTTGACTGACATTATCAGATTCATGTTTCAATGCATTTTCTTCAATTTCTAATTGCATAACACGGCGATTGACTTGATCTAGTTCTGTCGGATTAGAACCTATTTCAGTGCGGATTGTTGCACAAGCTTGGTCTACTAAATCAATTGCTTTATCCGGCAAGAAGCGATCTGTAATATAGCGGTCAGATAATTCCGCTGCTGCTACTAAAGCACGGTCTTGAATTCTCACACCATGATATACTTCATAACGTTCTTTCAAACCACGTAAAATTGATATTGTATCTTCTACATCTGGTTCAGAAACACCTACTTTTTGGAAACGGCGTTCTAACGCAGAATCTTTTTCAATATATTCACGATATTCATTTAATGTTGTAGCACCGATACAGTGCAACTCACCTCTAGCAAGCATTGGTTTCAACATATTGCCGGCATCCATTGCGCCATCTGTTTTACCTGCTCCGACTAGCATATGCAATTCATCAATAAATAATATAATTCTGCCGTCTGAATCTTTGATTTCTTTCAATACAGCTTTTAAGCGTTCTTCAAATTCACCACGGTATTTCGCACCGGCTACTAAAGCACTTAAATCTAATTCAAAAATAGTTTTATCTAATAAAGACTCAGGCACATCTTTTTTTACAATTCGTTGGGCTAAACCTTCAACAATTGCAGTTTTACCTACACCTGGTTCCCCTATTAATACAGGATTGTTTTTAGTTTTACGGCTTAAAATTCGTATTGTATTACGAATTTCTTCATCACGTCCGATAACAGGATCCATGTTGCCTTGACGGACTTCTTCAACTAAATCACGTCCGTATTTTTCGAGCGCTTCATAATTTGCTTCAGGATTTTGTGATGTCACGTGATTTCCTCCTCTGACTCTCTTAATAATTTCTTTTATTACTTCATCTTTATTGCCTACAAATTGCTGAGTTATTTCATTTGTTTCAATCGCAGCAAGTAAAAGATGTTCCATAGAGACGAATTCATCTTCATACGTTTCCATGATTTTTTCAGCTCTATTAAAAAGCGTATTCGTATTATTACCAATATATTGACCATATTGTATATTATCGCCTTTAACTGTTGCATAATGATTTAATTTTTCTTCATATGCTTCAGAAAGTGCTGCTATATCTATATTAGCGCGTTCAAGCACACTTTTAAAAAGACTATTATCACTATTTAATGCAGCAATCAGTACTGCTTCTGCTTCTACATTTTGCTGTTCATGCTGTTTTGCAATTTCAATTGCGCCTTGCAATGATTCTTGAACAGCGTACGTCATTTTATTTGCATCCAATTTATTCACCTCTGTCGATTCAGTATACTTAGCCAAGAACCTTCTTGACTTTGACTTACTTTGACCTTAATAATAGTATAAGCTATATTCTAAGATTTTTTCAACTCATTACTCTCTGTGAAAAGAAAAAAATTAAAAAGAAGCGAGGATTGGATTTCATTGAATCCAACCCTCGAATCTACATTTACTTTACTATTTATTTATCTTTTTTTAATCTCATTGTTTTAATAATTTCATCAGACAGTGCTTTGACCCCTGAGTATTCTAAATGGATACCATCAGGCGCGAAGTATTCGGTGTGCCCTGCTGATCTGCTGTACCAATCTACTAATTTTACATTTTTATGTTTAGCAGCTGCTTCTTTCATCAAGTCATTCACATGTTTTTCGTAATCACGCGGCACACGTGTGTTTACAAGGTACACGTCAGCTTTTCCAAATGAATTGATTACAGTATCAAGTTGATTTTTATCAAAATCACCATTTGTACCAAGTTCAATAATGACCTTGTCTCCTTTTTTATTGTAATGACTATATTGCGAATCAATTAATGGTTTCGCCTGATACATATTTCGACCTACTTTACCATCAATAACAGAACGCGGCACACTTTCTTTAAAGTGTTCACCAATATCTACCATGACAGAATCACCGATTAACAATGGTTGTACATCATCATAGACATCTGTATTTTCTTCCGATTCTGTACCTCCGCCATTTCCTAAGAAATCCATTTTGCCATAAGGAATAGGTCTAACTACATATTTATCAATACTATTTGTATCAAATTGTGTTGCTTTGTCTCCAACAGTATCTTTACCGTATTTATCAAAAAGTCCAGCTAAGATAAGCACAAACGGAATCAAAATAAGCAATATTAAAATCCAGCGGATAATATTACTTTTAGTCCAGTTTCCGATAGAAAGTGCTTTAAACCCTTTTTTACGGAATGGCGTTTCTACATATCGATAAGAGAACTCTGCCATAATAACTGTCAATACTAAATCAATGAAGTACACATAGATTGGAATTTGGCCTGCTACAAAATATCTGTGTGTAAAAATAATGACTGGAAAATGCCATAAATATAAACTGTATGAACGTTTACCTAAATACACAAACACAGGATTACCCATAAATCGAGCCAACAAGCCAGATGGATGTACGATGCTGGCAATCAAGAATAGAGTAATACCAGAAATTAAGTAAAAACCGCCATTATAAATCCAATAACTTTGGTCATCTACATATATAAATAGACAAACTAAAATAGCTAATGCGATTACACCTACAATGTCCACAACTGAACGTACTGCAAGTGGTGGCTCTTTCTTCAACCGATTCGGCGGCCATAAGAACGCTAAAATAACACCTAATAACAATGTTTGCAATCTTGTATCCGTACCGAAATACACGCGTGAAAAATTCATTCCTGGATGTGTCAGCAATACCATCGCTAATAATGAAATTAAAGAAATCACCCAAAAAATCAGTGTAATTTGTTTCGGCTTTTTAACTTTATTCAATAATAAAATGAGAACTACTGGGAAAAATAAATAAAATTGTTCTTCAATTGCGAGTGACCATAAATGTTTTAATGGCTCGAATGAGAATTGATCGAAGTAGTTAACGTCTTTTGCAATGTACCACCAGTTAGAAACATAAAAGAGTGCCGCAAAAGCATCCTGTTTCACTCTTATAATTTCTTCTCTCTGTAAGAGTAAAGTAACAATGGTGACGATGCTGACAACAAATACCATGGCTGGTATCAAACGCTTAATTCGTCTAGTCCAGAATTTTTTTAAGTCAATTTTTCCATTTTTCTTATATTCTATAAGCAATAAACTTGTGATTAAATAACCAGAAATAACAAAAAATGTATCTACGCCTAAGAAACCGCCTGCGAGCCATTGTTTATTTAAATGATAAATAATGATTCCTAGAACCGCAATTGCTCTTAACCCATCGAGTCCAGGCATGTAATTCATTTTTTTAGGCGAGTTATTACTTGAACTGCGCTTCAAATTATTCATGCACTTACCTTTCTTTCCATCTAAAAATTTCCGTTAACATGTGCTATGTATCTATTTAGGAAGCACGTTTGCGTCATAATTACCACCTGTAATATTAATGTAATATTCTTGCAATATCAAGTTATTATATGCGATTTGAGTTAATTCTAAATCGCAGAAAAACATACATCGTTTAAATATGACAATTTTGTGATAGTTTAATTTTAAATAACAAAAGAGAAACGACACGCATTGCATTAAACTTTTTTACAGTTTAACGTTGGGCAATGTATCGTTTCTCTTTATTTAGCGATAACACTATTTATTAATCAAAATCAGCTCACGCCTAAAGCAATTTTCGCATAGCGTGACATCATATCTTTATTCCATGGCGGATTCCATACAATATTAACTTCTGTTTCTTGAATTTCAGGAATCTCTGCAAGTACCATTTTAATTTGTTCAATGATTTGCGGTCCAAGCGGACAACCCATTGAAGTTAAAGTCATTTCTACTTTACATAAACCATCATCATCAAGATCTACTTTATATATTAAACCCAAATTAACGACATCTATGCCTAGCTCAGGGTCAATTACATTTTCTAGTGCACCAAGAATATTATCTTTTAATGCTTCATCCATTTCGCTCACCTCTCTAAGCAATAATTATTAATATTAATATATCAAATATCCGACAAAACTCCAATAAAATGCTATTATTAGAATACACTGAATAAGGTGTCTACTAATAATATAACATCAAAAGATGCGATATTATTAATTACAAACAGCAATGTTTTGTTTATGACTACAAAGGCTAGAACAATAACCTAAAGAATATCATTATACTTGTCTTTAGAAAGTTCAACCTACTTTTAAATTAAAGTTAGCAGTACTTGTATCATTTAACGAATCCTCGCAGCATTAAGGAGTTAATTTTATGGAACCCTATTTAATTTGTTTAGATTTAGACGGGACATTATTGAATGACAAAAAAGAAATCTCACCTTATACATTGAAAGTTTTAGAAAAACTGAAAGAACAAGGTCATTATATTATGATAGCAACAGGCAGACCTTTCCGTGCAAGCAAACCCTATTACGAACAATTAAAACTCAATACACCTATTGTTAATTTCAACGGTGCATTTGTACATAATCCAACTGACCCAGATTCACCTGTGATACACGAAACACTTGATCCTGATTTAGCTACAAGCATTATTGAATCTCTTCAAAAAATGCAGGTAAAAAACATTATTGCTGAAGTCAAAGACCATGTATATATCGATAACTTCGATCAGCACCTTTTTGATGGTTTTTCCATGGGCAACCCTAAAATTGAAACAGGTGATATCGTAAATCAGTTGAAAGAACCCCCGACTTCAATTTTAATTGAAGCAGATGAAGTGATGATACCTCGTGTTAAACAAATGCTATCTCGCTTCTATGCTGAAAGCATTGAACACAGACGTTGGGGAGCACCATTCCCAGTTATTGAAATTGTTAAAAGAGGTATCAGTAAAGCACGCGGTATAGATAGCGTAAAAGATGAATTAGGTGTAGACCGCAATCATATCATTGCTTTCGGTGATGAAGATAATGATACTGAAATGATTAAATATGCAAAACACGGCATCGCAATGGAAAATGGTTTAGATGAATTGAAACACATCGCAAATGAAGTCACTTATTCTAATAACGACGATGGTATAGGCAGATATCTTAACGATTTCTTTAGTCTCAATATCCCATATAATAACGAAACAAAAGTTTATTCAAGATAATATATTTTCAAGTAAAAACAAGGTTTACTTTGGTACTTAGATGAACATGTACTTTAAGTTTGTAACCTTGTCTTTTTTCTTATCCAATAAATAATGAACGGAGGAAAAATTATGACTAAAATAATTATTATTGGCGGCGTAGCAGGAGGCGCAACGTTCGCAAGTCAGCTTCGACGTCTCGATCCTGATTGTGATATTACTATTTTCGAAAAAGACCGAGATGTTACATTTGCGAATTGCGGACTCCCCTATTATCTCGGCAATATTATCGATGATCGTTCTGAACTGCTTCACTTTACACCTGAACAATTCAAAGAAAATAAAGGTGTGACTGCTAAAGTATTTCACGAAGTCATTCAAGTCGATCCAAACAACCAAACAGTAACTGTAAAAAATTTAAAAACCGACGAGGTCTTTACTGAGGATTATGATTATTTAGTGATGAGTCCAGGATGTCGTGCAAACCAATTACCTTTAAATAGCGACATGGCTTTCACATTACGCAATTTAGAAGATACAGATGATATTGAATCCTACATTTCTAATAACAACGTCAAAAAGGCACTCATTATAGGTGCGGGATACATTTCATTGGAAGTCTTAGAAAACTTATACAATAGAGGCATTCAAACAACATTGATTCATCGTTCTGAACAAATCAATAAATTAATGGACCAAGATATGAACAAAGTTATCTTTGATGAAATGGATAAACGACAGATTGATTACCGCTTAAATGAAGAAGTTGATTCAGTAGATGGTCATACTGTTCACTTTAAATCCGGCAACACAGAAGATTTTGATATTATTATTGAAGGCATCGGTATCAAACCGAATACTGAGTTCTTAGAAGGTGCGGGAATTGAAGAAGATGATGCAGGATATATCCCAGTAAATGAATACTTCCAAACAAACTATAGAAATGTATATGCCATTGGTGATATTGTTTCTAACTATTATCGTCATGTGAATATACCTACTCACGTTCCACTTGCGTGGGGTGCCCATCGAGGTGCTAGTATTGTAGCAGAACATATTACTCAGACACGTAATGTTCCTTTTAAAGGCTTTTTAGCTTCAAATGCTGTAAAATTCTTTGATTATACATTAACAAGTGTCGGTGTAAGCCCTTCTGATTTAAAACATTTCGATTACACAATGGTTGAGACCGAACAGATGAACCATGCAGGTTATTATCCAGGCGCTGAACCGCTTCATTTACGTGTATACTTTGAAAATAAATCTAGAAAAATCTTGCGTGCAGCTGCTGCAGGTAAATCCGGTGCAGATAAACGCATTGATATTTTATCTATGGCAATGCAAAATGATATGACTGTCGATGAACTGACAGAATTCGAAAGCGCTTATGCGCCGCCATTCAGTTCTCCAAAAGACATTATTAATATGATTGGATATAAAGCTCAAAACAAATAGTTTTACAAATCTAAATAAATACAAAGCACAAAATAATCTCTTATAAATAGTTGCATTGCAAAGTTATCATTCAGATATGTTATTATAAGGGATGAAATATTGATGAAATGAGGAAATTACATGTTACACTTACACATTTTCAGCTGGGTAATCGGCATTATTTTATTTATCGTTTCTTACATCAGTTTTACTAAAACTGGTGCGCCGAAAAAAGCATATAAACCCTTGCACATGACTTTAAGATTATTCTTAGTTTTAATCTTATTCAGCGGTGTTTGGCAAGTAGTAGAAGAATTCGCGACAGCAACAGGAAGTACACACATGTTATTAACATTAAAAATGATTTGTGGTATTGGCGTAGTCGCACTTATGGAAGTAACATTAGTACGTAAACAACGCGGAGCATCTCATAAAGGTTTATTCTGGGGTACTATCGCTTTGATTATCGTAACAATGGCATTAGGTATCATCTTGCCTGGAGGACCAATTTCAAATATGTTCGTTATCACTAAATAATATATTAATAAAACTCTGCTGCATCTTTTATAACGATGTTCAGCAGAGTTTTTTATTGCACAAAAAAAGAGATTAGAAATGAGTTGCATCACAACCCATTCCTAATCTCAGCTATTATTATTTCATACTATTTTTCTTCCGCAATAAAGTTTGTCAGTGTACCAATATTATCAATTGTTACTTTAACTTCATCACCTGGTTGCAGATATTGAGGAGGGTTCATTCCAGCTCCCACGCCTGCTGGTGTACCAGTTGCAATAATATCTCCAGGATGTAATGCAACATATTTAGAAATCTCAGCAATCAATTCATCGATTTTAAGAATCATTTGGCTTGTATTACCGTCTTGACGAATATCATTGTTAACTTTCGTTACAATATTAACATCCTCAGGTGTTGGTAATTCATCTTTAGTTACGATATAAGGACCCATTGGGCAACCGCCAGTCAAACTTTTAGAAAGGAACGCTTGATCTTGTTGACGTTGAGCAGTTCGGTCAGTAATATCATTAATAATTGTATAACCATACACGTAATCTAAAGCTAAGCCTTTTGGAATTTTTTCTCCAGCTTTACCGATAACTACACCTAGTTCACCTTCGTAATCAAGTGTATCTGTAATATCTTTATGGTTAGGAATTGTAGATTCATCACCAGTTAAAGATGATGCTGCTTTAGTAAATACATATAATCTTTCTACACTATGATTTAATTCATCTGCATGTTTTTTATAATTACGGCCGAAAGCAATGACATTATTCGGTGGTGTTACAGGCGGTAAGAATTCAATATCAGAAAATTGAACTTTATAATCCTCTGAGTTAGAACTGTCTGTAGCCGCTACCACTGCTTTGCGGACTTGTTCTTGGAAATCTAAAGTATGGTTTTGTTCCAAACCTTCTAATAAAGTCTTAGGATGGAAGTCGCCTTCACCAAAATCAGCGAAAACTTTTCTTAAATCCCAAGCTGCTTCTTCACGTTTTACCTTTACTCCATATGATGTTTCATCATTGTGTTTGAATGATAAGAATTTCATTCAGTATCAGCTCCTCATCTCAATCTTATTACCAATTATAACTATATTTTCAGAAAAATAACAAATATTTGTTAAGTTTCTCAAATTTTCGCAATAAAAATGTGCAAACCGTTAATAAGATTATATTTATAAGTATTTACACGCTTATATTTCTCTACCCTTAGAATGAAAGATTAATGTTTTTCGGTTTCTTCTAATGATAATGTTCCAAATTTAAAGAAGTATAAATACCCTTTTACTTCTTTTTGTAAAATTGTTTCTAAAGCTGATCGATAATAATACATTTGTATTTTATAACGTGCTTTCAATTGTTCACCAAGTTCTTCGTCTGATACACCTCGACGTTGATTAAACGTATCTGTTTTATAGTCGACAAAGTAATACTGATTATCTTTTCGATAAATTAAATCAATCATCCCTTGAATAATGGAAACATCTTCATCATCATTCATTTGATGATCAACTTTTGATTGGTTAACCACAAATGGCATTTCTCTCATGATTTGATCACTTTGTGCGATTTCAAGATATAAATCACTTTTAATGAAATTCATGACTTCATCCATCCGTATATCTGGCTTAGCATCGTCTTCAATAATGTTCTTTTCAATCAGTCCATCAATATATTCATCTAATTCAGCACTTGTCATTCTTTCTTCTTTAAATGGAAGATGCTGCATGACCGTATGCATTAATGTACCAATTTCATTTGCTTTACGTTTCTTATGCTGTCTCATGAATTTTGGACGTTCATATGTCGACGCACCTAATTGATATTGACGCACGCGTTCATAACTTGTTCCTGTTTCTTCTGTTTCCAATTGGCGTTTCAGCTCAGATACAGATTGTTTGGTTGGTTTAACAACGTCTTTTTGGTAAGGATATTGGTAATCTAATTGTGTTTCTATCGCTTGTTGTCTTTCTGTATTCGTAGATTGATAGTTTACAATATCATTTACTGTACGGAATTCTTCATCTTCGTTTTGATGAATATCTTGAGCAATATCACTATATTCATCAATATGAATTTCAGCATAAGGATGAATCGCATCATCCAACTCATCAATATTGCGTTCAAATTTCAAATCATTTGTTAGATGATTGGCTTGATATTTCGCCAGTATCGCATAAATGAGCTGCAACGGATTTTTTACTTCTAAACGATAACTCATTGGCAGCATGTTATTTGAAATAGCAGTGTTCAACATCTTATCTAATTCTTTTTCTGCTTTCACACGTCCGACAAGGAAAAGCTGTTCTTTTGCACGTGTCAACGCCACATACATTAAACGCATTTCTTCAGAAATCATTTCTTTTTCAGTTATCGCACGTAAAGTTACAGATGCTAGAGAAGGAAATGCAAAGTCTTTTTCAACATCAAAATAAGTCATTCCCATTCCGTATTTTTGATTTAAAATAACGGGTTTGTATAAATCACTACGATTAAAGGACTTGCTCAATCCTGAATAAATCACAAATGGAAATTCTAGACCTTTACTGGCATGTATAGTCATCATTCTGACTACATCATCATTAGGTCCCACTACATTTTCTTCACCAAAATCTTTTCCGCGATCAATCAATTCATCAATAAAACGTATAAATTGGAAGAGTCCTCTAAAACTAGAGTTTTCAAATTCAATGGCTTTGTTATACAAACCATATAAGTTGGCACGACGTCCTTTACCGCCTATCATGCCGCTGAAATATTGAATGACTAAGCGGTTATTATAAAAACGATCAATTAGTTGATAAACTGGGTGTTCTAAGCTGAATTCTTGGTAAAACTTCAAATCTTTAAGGAAATCTTGAAGTTTTGCGACTAAATCCGGGTCTGCTTCTTTAGTTTTTAAATAGTGTTGGATTGATTGATAGAAATAATCATCGTTTGGACTTGTTACTCTGATACGTGCTAATTCGTCTTCGGTAAATTGGTAGATGACAGAACGCATCAATCCAACAAGATAGATATCTTGAAGCGGATTATCGACTGTTCTTAAAAATGATAATACTAAACGCACTTCTGTTTGTTCAAAATAACCTTCTTTACTGTTGACATGAAATGGTATATCTCTATTTTTAAACGCTTGCTGCAATTCTCTTGAACGATTATAACCACGTTCTAGTATAACAATATCCTTATACGATGGTTTGCGGTAAGAACCTGTTCCCATATCATATACTTCACGATGGTTCATTATCTCTTCAACTTGGTTTGCAATATATTCCGCTTCTTGTTCTGTTCCTGTTAATTCTGATTCTTTATCTTCCACCATGACATTTAAATTTAAAGGATGCGGTTTATCATCAAAAGGTGCACCATAATATAATTGTGCGGCTTCATCATAAATAATCTCACCGACTGATTCATCCATCATATGTTTAAAGAGATAATTGGTTGTTGAAAGCACTTCAGGACGTGAACGGAAATTTTGTGATAAATCAATACGCATTCCAGTTGTACCGTCATGTGAAAATCGAGAATATTTTTCGATAAACAAACTTGGATCTGCTTGTCTGAATTTATAAATCGATTGCTTCACGTCACCTACCATGAATAAGTTGCCATCTGTTTCATCACCGCGTTTAATACAACTCAAAATCTGTTCTTGTACACGGTTAGTATCTTGATATTCATCGACCAGAATTTCATCAAAACCATTTCGATAATGTTTAGCCAGGTCTGTTGGAGTTCCATCTTCATTCATTAAAATTTTCAAAGCAAAATGTTCATAATCTGAGAAATCTAAGATATTTCTACTTCTTTTCTTCTTAGAAAATGTATCAATGACATCTCTAGTGATTTGAGAAAGCACTTCTACACGAGGTGCTAATTTTGCCATATCTGCTTTTAAATCTTCAGCTGAACGTGAAAAATAATCTTGCTGTACTTTTTCTACTGCACCTTTATAGTCATCATAATACGCCTTGGCACTCTCTAATAATTCAAGATTACCATCATTTGCTTCTTTAATTTTCTTAGTGGCACTCGGGAAGCGAGATATAAAACTATGTTTGCTGATTAATTCTGTATTCAAGATGCCGCCTTCCATTGCACGCGCTATGAAAGCACGTTCATCTTCTATAACTTCTAATTGTTTATCGCAACCAGCAAGTTCACTATATAAATCAAAACTTTTATTAAGATTTTCTAATGCTGTATTCATAAACACTTTCGCTAGATTCATCAATAATTCCAAAAACTCATCTTGTGCTTGATTATCTTTATAAGGTGATACTAATGACTTCAACCATTGTTCAGGTTGAGGGTTAGCTACTGCAAAATAATAAACACTTTTGATAATTTGTCTTAAACGCTCATCACTGCGGTCTGATGAAAGTTGTTCTGATAAATCAATAAAGGCAGGATTCAATTCTGCATAATACTTTTCCAATACTTCATCGATGGTTTGTTCTAATAATAAGATATTTTCTGCTTCGCTACTCGTTCTGAAGTTAGGATCAATATCTAACACATCATAATGTTGTTGAATCAATTTCAAACAGAAGCTATGCAAAGTAGAAATTTGCGCTTGATGAATTTTAACTCTTTGGTTTTTTAAGTGTGTATTGCTGGGGTCTTCTAAAGAAGCTTTTTGAATACGCTTTTCAACCCTATGTTTCATTTCTCGTGCACTGAGATTGGTAAATGTAACCACTAACAAGCGGTCTACATCTATTTCATCGCGGAGTATACGTTGAATGATACGCTCAACGAGTACCGCTGTTTTACCTGAACCTGCAGCTGCAGCAACTAATGTATCTTGACCTTTGGCATAAATACTTTTCCATTGATCATCTGTCCAGATGACATCATTGGGTTTCTCCGGTATCATTCTTCATCATCCTCATCACTTTCTTGATTTAATAAATCAATTGGGTTAATACTTTCATCTACTGTTCTGTATTTTTTACTATCAATCATACCGTCAACATGACAAACAGAACGATAATTACAATATTCACATGGCAGCTTTTGTTTATATTTCATAGGTGCTACTTGTGTATGGCCGTCCATAATATCTGAAGCAATTTGAATAAAGTTGTTCTTATTATGTTCGATAAACTTATAGATTGTTTGAGAATCAGCGACTTTACTGCTTTTATTCAAGTTACCTTTTGCACCGACATCTATAGGTACAATATCCGATTTGAATTTAGGTTCCAACCTTGTATCTTCAGCATCTAACACTTCAGGGTCACTGTTAATTAAGCCATTTAATTTAAATGACTTCAATAACTCTTCTTGACGCTTATCCTCATCCATTTCTGCCCAATTCGCAAAATTCACCCGGGGTTCGTGTACATGGAAATATAATAAGCCTCCTGGTTCAGTTGTTTCTGCTAAATTCAACCGTTCTTTATTTTGCAGTACGACATCCATATAAGTCATCATCTGCATTTGTAATCCGTAATAAACCTTCGTTAAGTCTAAAGTACCGCTATATCCCGATGATTTATAATCGATAATATTTACAAAACTGCGGTCCTTACTATTAAACGTATCAATACGATCAATTTGACCACGAATATTAATCGAGATACCTTGTGAAGTATATAGAGATTCTGCTGCAAGCTGCTCGTTAGATTTAGGATTTTTTCTAAATGATTTTTCAAACGCTTGCGGTCTGAATTTAGAAAAAGTGCCTTGATATTTCAATGCTGTTAAAGTTGATTGCACGATTGCACCGATACGTACAGACATATAACGATAATAAGCGGATGAGTTCAATAAGTTGTATTGAACCTCTGGTAAAATATTTTCCAATGCTTCTTGTGTAAGTTTACGGATAGAAGCATCAGTTAAATTACGGAAATCACCATGAATCTTATCTGCAATGTATTTTAATACAGAGTGGAAGATATCGCCTAAATCAAAGTTTTCTAATTTATATTTCGTACGTTCATTCAAACGTAAACCATGTGAAGTATAATGTTTGAACGGACATTGTTGATAACCTTCAAATCGGGACACACTTGCGTTAATTTTATCCCCATACAATGCTTTAGATAGTGATTGGTTTAATTGAATTGTTTTATTATCAAACGTTAAGGCAGAAGTTAAATATTGTAATCCTCTGCTCAATCGTTCATTATGCAACATGGCTTGGTATGCTTCTAACCATGTTTCAGCAGTTAATTCATGGTTCAACCAGCTTTGAAGCTCTTCGAAAAGTGCAATTTTAGTTTGATGCGGATGTTCCATCACTGTAAGCGGATTATGCTGTGCAGCATATTGTACATTTAATACATCAAGATTGGTATAAAGGTCTCGAATGTTTTGAATAAATGGGCTGACTTCCTTATCGTCATTATTCAATCCCATCAAACTATAAGAAAATGTGACATGTGTTGAAGCACGTGTCATAGCAATATAGCATACAAATGCCTCATCCATCTGCAATACATCAGCAGTGGGACTTAATTCAAGCTGTGTTTCTTCTTGGAAATATTTCTTTTCATCATCACTAATCAAACCTGAATTAGAGATTGCTTGCGGCATAGTGCCATCATTCATACCTAACATATAGATATGTTTCTTATTATCTACTTTGGCCAAGTCCATACTACCGATACTGACTTGGTCCAATGTTTGCGGAATCATTACAAATTCTAATTGTTCTAAACCGACATCAAACAATTCAAGAAAACGTTTTTGCGTCATCTCTCTATTGCCGAAAACAGTAGCTAAATCATCTAAAGTTTGGATAAAACCATTCCAAACTTGATCTAATTCTTCAGCTTGTTGATGTTCTCCTGCTAAGTCCAATTCATCACGCTCTGTCATTAACTGACTCGGCAAGTTGAATTGCTCAAATGCTTCATAAAAAGCTGCTGCATATGTTTCAGCAGTGTCTGCCTCAGCTAATGCTTTTTCAAAACGTAATATTTTATCTATGACATAATTTTTCAAATCAATCACACGCTGATAATCCGCTTCTGTTTCCTCAGTCATAGGTTGACGTTTTAATCCCATTAGATTGAATTGCTCAATTTTAAAATATTTATCATCAAGCCAGCGTTGTCCATAGATACCACGTTCTAAAACATAATTCTCTAAAATATCTGTAAGATATCGATTATCCTTAAATTTTTTAGTTAATACTTGCGTTTTAAATAAACGCATTAAAGGTTCAAAACTCCATTTTGATTCAATTACTTCTAATAAAGAACGAATCATTTCCATCACAGGATGATGTGTCATAGATTTCTTTGTATCGATATTGAAAGGAATATCAAATTCTGGGAACACACTTTCCATGAGATGTGCATAAGTTTCATCGCGATAAAGCACAGCGACATCTTGGAAACGAATATTTTCTTCTCGTGCTTTTCGAATAATGTCTCTTGCAATCGCATTAACTTCTTCACGCACATTTGAAGTTTCTAAAATATTTATATTGCCTTCAGCTGCAGCTTTATCAAAGAACACTTCATTAAATGAATGTTCTAAATGACTCAAATCTCGATTTTCAAATCTTTCTTGTTTTGTAAATCGTCGTAAATTGAAATCGATATTTTGTCTTTGTGCAATTTCTTCTATATGTGTGAGAGTAGAAGATGTTTTTCGGAATAAACTAAATGGGTCTTTATCACCATTTGTTGTAAGTAAGATGCTGACTGATTTTGCACACTGTGCTAGTTTTTCTATAATCTGATATTCAAGTGTTGAAAAGTTATGGAAGCCGTCAATATAAATTTCTGCTCTTTTCAACCATTTTGATTCACCCATTTTTTCTATGAACTTATAGAGTGTATCTTCAGAGGATACAAAATTATCGGCTAAACGCTCTTCTAAATGTCGATAAACTAAAGCAATGTCATGTAATTTATCTTGCGTTCTTGTTTGAAGTGGGTTTTCAGAAATAAACTGTTCGAGTTGTTCGGGAGAAACAGCATACTTTTTAAAATCTTGAATTTGTTCACTTAACTTGGCACTGAACCCATAATATTTTGTTTGAGATTGATATAAATTCAGTTCAGAGCGATGGGATTGCAAAATATCAAAAATCATCATTTCTAGCGCACCCTTAGAGGCATATTCTTCAGTCAAACCACCAATTTCTTGAAAAATACGATGACTCAACCGCTCAAAGTGCAGCACTTCTGTTCGTAAACTGCCATTAAGTTCCGGATCTTTAACAAAGTCTTGTTCCAGCTGGAATGTACTTTGCGTTGGTGCAATGATAATGATAGGATCCCCAAGCGGATCTTGTTTCATTTTCGTTTTGATTTCATCAAGCATAGCATGCGATTTACCCGTGCCTGCTCGTCCAATATATGCATTTAATTGACTCACGATTTTCTCCCCCTTTGTTCATATTGTAGCACATACGTTCTCATATATGCGTACTGAAATTGTCCTCATATACCAAAAAAGCTGATACTATATCAAACGTAATAGTATCAGCTTTTTCTCTTATTCAATTTAAATTATCATTTGATAATTCATGACTTATTTTTAATATTTTGTATCCGGATTAAAGTTTACTTTGAAAGATGTAAACGGCCAATAACGCAAGCTTACTTTACCAACAACTTGATCTTCATCAATTAAACCGAATGAACGGCTGTCTTTACTGACTTCACGGTTATCTCCTAATACAAGAAGTTTGTTTTTAGGAATTGTGTTTGAACCATTTGCATTAGGTAAATTTTTCACTTTAAAGCTACCTGTAATTTCATCATAGCTTTTATGTTTTTCATTATAATCTAAATAAGGTTCTTTCACTTTTTTACCATTAACATACAATTGATCATGTTTATATTCAATACTGTCACCAGGCATACCGATAACACGTTTAACGTAGTCGCTGTTTTTAGTAGCGTGGAATACAATCACATTACCTTTTTCTAAACCGCCAGTTTTAAATCCAATCATATTAACGATAACTTTTTCTCCGTCTTTTAGCGTTGGATACATTGAATCACCACGAACCGTATATGATTTCGCAATGAAATTTGTTATGACTAGAACTAATACCAAAGCTATTGCTATGGCTATTATCCACTCTTTAATTTCTTTCTTCACTTTTTAGACACCTCAATTATTCGTTGAATGAAATTCCAAATTTGTTCCAAGGATAATATCGTAATACAACATTACCTATAATATCTTTTTGATGAATCGTACCAAAAATTCGAGTATCGGACTGATTCGCTCGATTATCATTTAAAATCATATATTGTTTAGGTGCAACAATATCTCCTTCAGAATGTTTGATATTTCGTAATGCTAAGTTTTTTATTTGTGCTTTCACAGGATAATCTTCTTTAACAACACGATCATCTCGATAAAGCTGACCATTTTTAAATTCAACAGATTGTCCAGGTAATCCGATGACTCTTCCAAAATAAGTCTTTCCTTTATACTTATACATGACAA
Organism: Staphylococcus carnosus; assembly: GCF_900458435.1. Classification (NCBI taxonomy): domain Bacteria; kingdom Bacillati; phylum Bacillota; class Bacilli; order Caryophanales; family Staphylococcaceae; genus Staphylococcus; species Staphylococcus carnosus. The sequence continues at coordinate 1,997,877 of NZ_UHCT01000001.1, forward strand.
CATCGCCATTATGTACACTGTTGAAGGTGTTTTGTATTTTACTTACTAAAATACGATCACCTTGCTTCAACGTTGGCGACATCTCATTATTCGGAACAACTGCTCCTATAATAAGAAAAGCTTGAATCAACATTACAATGATAATCGCTATTATCAAGGAAAGCAAATAATTTATAATTTTCCGCACGTTCTACTCCTTTTATTTCATAAAGCGTTTTTCTAATCGGCGACTTAAATACCATAATCCTGCAAGGATAAGTACCATAATAATCACTCGAATCGGGCTTGATAAAATACTATGCATATCTCTGCCCAATACACCAGTCAATGCCATAGCAATTAAGTTTGAAACAGCAAGCACTAAAAAGAAGGTGCGTACTTTCATTTTAGATAAACCTGCAACTACATTCATTAAAGCACTCGGAGTAAATGGAAAACAAAGCATTATAAAGATAGGCGTAACGCCTTGCTTATTAACAAAGTTTAAAAATTTACGCACGTCTTTTCTATTCTTAACTTTATCCATGACATTAGTATTGGCAAACGCTCGTACGATTAAAAATACAACAAAACTACCTAAAAATGTTCCTAACCAAGAAACAATAATCCCTAAAAACAATCCAAATGTATCAACATTCACAAATACAAATACAAATAATGGAAGAACTGGTATAAATGATTCAATAAATGGAAGCAAGAAACCTAACACATATCCAAAATCTCCCATTGAATGCATCCAGCTCTCTACTTGATGTGCTGACATATATCCACCCATCTCTCTATGTAATGCGATTACTACTATTATAGATGGAAACAGTGTATTTTGAAACTGAAACAGGATATAATATTGCCCGTTTAATTTTAATTCAACTATCAATTAAATGAACTGCACTTCTATAAGTATAAAAAAATCCCTTACAACTGAAATCAGTCTCCAGTTGTAAGGAATCATATTATTTCATTAAAATTATAGACGTTCTTCTAATTCTTGTTTTTTATCTTCATAACCAGGTTTACCTAATAATGCAAACATATTTTGTTTATATGCTTCTACACCTGGTTGGTTAAATGGATTTACGCCTAATTGATAGCCGCTCATCGCACATGCTAATTCGAAGAAGTATACCAAGTATCCGAATGTTTCAGGATCGATACGTGGAATTTTAACAACTAAGTTCGGTACTTCACCATCAGTATGTGCTAATAATGTACCTTGGAATGCTTTAGTGTTAACTTCATCAATTGTTTTTCCAGCAAGATAGTTCAAACCATCTAAATCGTCAGGATCTTTTTCAATTGTAATGTCGTATTTAGGTTCTTCTACTTTCACTACAGTTTCAAATAAGAAACGACGACCTTCTTGAACGTATTGACCTAGTGAGTGCAAGTCTGTTGTATAGTTTGCACTTGAAGGATAGATACCTTTGAAATCTTTACCTTCTGATTCACCATATAATTGTTTCCACCATTCATTGAAATATTGTAATGATGGTTCATAGTTGATTAACATTTCAGTAGTATAACCTTTTGCATATAAAATATTACGTAATGTTGCATATTGATATGCAATGTTATCTGAAAGATTATCTGAAGCAAGTTCTTCGCGTGCTTTAGCTGCACCATTCATCATTGCTTGAATATCGATACCTGCTGCAGCAATCGGTAATAAACCTACTGCTGTTAATACAGAATAACGTCCGCCTACATCATCAGGAACAACAAATGTTTCATATCCTTCATTTGTAGCTAATTGTTTCAAAGCACCTTTTTCTTTATCAGTAGTCGCAAAGATACGTTCTTTTGCTTCTTCTTTGCCGTATTTATCTTCTAATAATTGTTTAAAGAGTCTGAATGCAACTGCTGGTTCTGTAGTTGTTCCTGATTTAGAAATTACATTGACTGAGTAATCTTTACCATCTAAATATTGGATTAAATCGTGTAAATAAGTAGATGATAAATGATTACCTGCAAAAACAATTTCAGGATATTCATCACTTGTTCTGAATGCAGAGCTTAACATTTCAATTGCAGCACGTGCGCCTAGGTAAGAACCGCCGATTCCAACTACTACTAATACATCAGAATGTTCTTTAATACGTTTTGCCGCTTCTAAAATACGTGAAAATTCTTCTTTATCATAATCAACAGGTAAGTCCAACCATCCTAAGAAGTCACTGCCTGCACCAGTACCTTCATGAATAATACGGTGAATTGTTTTAACGATTTCTTGTTGTTGAGTTAATTCGTGTTCGCCAACAAATTTTAAAGCTTTACTATAGTCTAGCTCAATATGTGTCATATGAACTGCCTCCTGCTCTTATATTTCAACCATATTTTACTAAATTTCTGACAAAAGTTTCAATAAACTTGTTTATATATTTTGGATTACCCGCTTTATTTGTGACTAAATTGCCATGTTTCCTCCCAATTCTATTAAAAAAATCATTTCGAAGTAAAAACAAATCATTTATTCTTTTTATGTAAAATGCATAAAGAAGCCTATAACCGCCTTATCTCCGTCTCATTTAAGAGTTAATTTTCATTATTTTGTATATTTATGTAAAATATCAGTTTATTTCTCATTATGAATCTGCTATGATGTATACATGTTAAAAAATTCTAACTATTCTAACGAGGTGTAAAATTATGAAAGAAAAAATCGTGTTAGCCTATTCAGGCGGATTAGATACAAGTGTTGCAGTACAATGGCTGATCGATAAAGGTTATGACGTTGTAGCCTGCTGTTTAGATGTAGGCGAAGGAAAAGATTTAGACGAAGTTTATCAAAAAGCATTGGATATGGGAGCTATTGAATGCTATATCATTGATGCCACAGAAGAATTCAGTGATGAATATGTAAGCTATGCCATTAAAGGGAATCTAATGTATGAAAATACTTATCCTGTTGTTTCAGCATTATCAAGACCTTTAATTTCTAAAAAGTTAGTTGAAATTGCTGAAAAAACTGATGCAGTCGGAATTGCACACGGTTGTACAGGAAAAGGAAACGACCAAGTTCGTTTTGAAGTTGCAATTAAAGCTTTAAATCCTGAACTCAAAGTATTTGCACCTGTACGTGCTTGGGGATGGAGCCGTGAAGAAGAAATCGATTATGCTATCCAACATAATATTCCAGTACCTATCAATCATGATTCTCCATACTCAATCGATCAAAACTTATGGGGCCGTGCAAACGAATGCGGAATTTTAGAAGATCCATATGCAGCACCGCCTGCTGATGCGTTTGATTTAACACGAGAAATTGAAGATACACCTGATACACCAGATGAAATTGTCATTCACTTCGAAAAAGGATTACCAGTCTCTATAGATGATAAAGCCTTTCCTTTAGATGAATTGATTCTGTATTTAAATGATTTAGCAGGTAAACACGGCATCGGACGTATTGATCACGTTGAGAATAGATTAGTGGGTATCAAATCTCGTGAAATCTATGAAACACCAGGAGCTGAAGTAATTCTAAAAGCACATAAAGCTCTAGAAACAATTACGTTAACTAAAGATGTAGCACATTTTAAACCTGTAATCGAAAAACAATTTGCTGAACAAACTTATAATGGTTTATGGTTCTCACCATTAACAGATTCATTAAAATTATTTATCGATTCTACACAAGAACATGTTACTGGAGATGTGCGTGTCAAATTATTTAAAGGTAACGCTACAGTAAACGGCAGACGTTCTCCTTATTCTTTATATAATGAAAAATTAGCTACTTATACAAAAGAAGATGCATTCAACCAAGAAGCTGCAGTAGGCTTCATTGAAATTTACGGTTTACCTACTGAAGTAAATTCTATGTTGCATGGAGGTTATTCTAATGAGCAATAAAGCCTGGGGAGGAAGATTCCAATCTGAACCCGAAGCTTGGGTTGATGCTTTTAATGCTTCTATTAATTTCGACCATCTTCTAATTGATGAGGATATCCAAGGCAGCATCGCACACGCAACGATGTTAGCACAACAAGGTATCCTTACTGAAGATGAAAGTAATACTATCATCAAAGGTCTTCAAGAAATCCAACAAGACTATCATGATGGTAAAATCGAATTTACAGAAGCGTTAGAAGATATTCATTTAAATATTGAACATGAATTAATAGAAAGAATCGGTGCTGTCGGCGGTAAATTGCACACTGGCCGCAGCCGTAATGATCAAGTCGCAACAGACTTGCATCTTTATACTAAAAAAGCAGTCAAAGAAATCATCCACTTAATTCATACACTGCAAGAAACAATTGTAAAATTAGCAGATGATCACGTAGATACAATTATGCCAGGGTATACACATTTACAACGTGCACAACCTATCTCATTTGCACATCACGTTATGACTTATTTTTGGATGTTGGAACGTGACAAAAACCGCTTCGAAGATGCATTAAAGCGTATTGATATTAATCCACTAGGTGCAGCTGCTTTAAGCGGAACAACACACCCTATTGATCGAGCTAAAACACAAGAGTTATTAGACTTTGCTGCTTTATACGAAAATAGTTTAGATGCAGTCAGCGATCGTGATTTCGTAGTAGAAACACTCAACGATATCTCTTTAGTGATGATTCACCTTTCACGTTTCTCTGAAGAAATTATTTTCTGGTCAAGCGATGAAGCAAAATTCATCACGTTATCCGATTCATTCTCAACAGGTTCATCTATTATGCCTCAAAAGAAAAATCCGGATATGGCAGAATTGATTCGTGGTAAAACAGGTCGTACAACTGGTCATTTAATGAGTATGTTAATGACATTAAAAGGATTGCCGCTCGCATATAATAAAGATATGCAAGAAGATAAAGAAGGTTTATTCGATGCTGTACATACAGTTACAGGTTCGCTTCGAATTTTTGAAGGTATGTTAGCATCATTAACTGTAAATACTGATCGCTTAAATGAAACTGTGCATCAAGATTTCTCTAACGCGACTGAATTAGCAGATTATCTTGTAGAAAAAGATGTACCATTCAGAGAAGCACATGCTATTGTAGGACAAATTGTGTATTGGTGTATTCAACACGATTGTTATTTATTAGATGTGCCGCTTGAAAAATATCAAGAATTCTCATCTAGTATCGATGACACCATTTACAGCTATTTAAAACCTGAAAATTGCTTGAAACGCAGAAAAAGTTATGGCTCAACAGGTCAAGAATCTGTACGCCATCAAATTAAAGTCGCTAAAGATTTATTATAAACAAGGAAAAGTCGTTTTCTGACACATATTTGTGTATCAGAAAACGACTTTTTTATTTGTATTTAGAAGTTATTTAAATCTAGGGAATAATTCTAATGCATTTTTTCGTTCAATCGCCGCAATTTCGCTTTCACTGAATTTATGATAATTCTCTATAATCTCAATCATTTTTACTGCCTGACTTTCTGGCGCATAATGCGCGTCACTGCCGAATAATAAATGAGATTCGTCTGTTGTTTCTTTTAATGCTTCAAAAGTTGGAGGTTGTGTTGATAAAGCTGTTTCATAATAGAAATCGCTGATATATTCAGCAGGACGCTTATTCAATTCAACAGCATCTTCAAGGTTTTCAATCATCCAACTATAAGATTGATCGATTCTCCATCTTAAATATGGCAATGCACCACCTGCATGTCCTAAGATGAATTTAATATTCGGATAACGATCCATTGTACCGCTCAACACTAAATTCGCTGCTGCACGTGTCGTATTAAATGTAAATTCTAATAAGAAGTCAATTTGGCAATAATATGGTCGATTCTGATCAGCTTGTGCTGCACTTGGATGAATGAAAACAACCGCATTACGCTTATCCAGTTCTTTCATCACATCTTCAAAAATAGGATCTCCTAAGAAGTGTTCGTTATAATTGGAAAGCAAACCTACACCATCTAATTTTAATTCATCCAACGCATACTTCAATTCTTCTATGGATGCATCTACTTCTGGGAGCGGCAAGGTCGCAAAACCACCGAAACGATTCGGATATTTTTGAATCATATCAGCTTCAAAATCATTAATTTTTCTCGCAGTCTGTTTTCTTGTTTCTTTATCAAGCGGATTAAGTCCAGGATCAGAAATAGAACCGATACCGACTTCAATGCCTAAACGGTCCATATAAGCAATACTATCTTCAGGTGTCCAATCTTTGATAGGCATACCGCCTGCTTTATCCACTCCATTTTTCACTAATGCTGATTTATAAACATCTGGAATAATATGATGGTGCACATCAATAATACCCTTATTCATAATATCGTTCCCCTTTTCTAAAATCATTTGAGCTTATCTCTGAACATTCGCTCTCTACCCTTTTCTTAAAAAATTCATTCTTGATTCTAAGAAATAGGAAACATATGAATAAATATTAAAAGATACTGCTAGTCAAACGCAGACAAAATCTGCTTTTTCAAATATCTTTAAAAACAAAAAAACGACTACACCAGTATACTCTGGTATAGCCGTTTCCCAAAAAATTTTTAAATTAAGCCCATCCGCGGTAACGTGCAGCTTCTGCTGTACGTTTAATACCTACGATATACGCAGCTAAACGCATGTCGATTTTACGGTTTTGTGCTAATTCATAAATATCATTAAATGCTGTAACTAATTTATCACGCATTTTTTCGTTAACTTCTTCTTCTGTCCAGTAGTAACCTTGGTTATTTTGTACCCATTCGAAGTAAGATACTGTTACACCGCCGGCACTAGCTAAAACGTCTGGTACTAAAAGAATACCGCGTTCATGTAAAATACGAGTAGCTTCTAACGTAGTTGGACCATTTGCTGCTTCTATTAAGATATCCGCTTTAATATTCGGCGCATTTTCTTTAGTAATTTGGTTTTCAATTGCAGCTGGAATTAAGATGTCGCAATCTAATTCGAATAACTCTTTATTTGAAATTGTTTCTTCAAATAAGTTTGTTACAGTACCAAAGCTGTCTCTGCGATCTAATAGGTAATCGATATCTAAACCTTCTGGATCAGATAATGCACCATATGCATCAGAGATACCCACAATTTTAGCACCTTTATCAAATAAGAATTTCGCTAAGAAACTTCCTGCATTACCAAAACCTTGAATTACGATTTTAGCACCGTTTAAGTCTAAGTCGCGTAATTTAGCCGCTTGTTCAATTGCGATAACCACACCAAGTGCAGTTGAACGGTCACGTCCTTGTGATCCACCTAATACAATTGGTTTACCAGTGATAAATCCAGGTGAATTGAATTTATCTAATGCACTGTACTCATCCATCATCCAAGCCATGATTTGAGAGTTTGTCATTACGTCTGGTGCTGGAATATCTTTAGATGGTCCAACAATTTGTGAAATTGCGCGAACATATCCGCGTGATAAGCGTTCAACTTCGTGAATGCTCATTTGACGAGGGTCGCAAATAATACCGCCTTTACCGCCACCGTATGGTAAGTCAACGATTCCACATTTCATTGTCATCCACATTGACAATGCTTTTACTTCGTCCACGTTAACATTAGGGTGGAAACGCACGCCGCCTTTAGTAGGACCAACTGCGTCATTATGTTGCGCACGGTATCCTGTGAAAGTTTTAACAATACCATCATCCATTCTTACAGGGATACGTACTTCTAAAAATCTCAATGGTTCTTTAACTAAATCATACATGCCGTCATCAAAGCCTAATTTATGCAAAGCTTCTTTAATAATTTGTTGTGTAGACGCCACTAAATTATTATTCTCAGTCATAATCCTTTTCGCCTCTTTTTCCTAACAATGATTTCGCTTTCATTTGTATTGTAACATAAGCTTATCCTTTTTAAAGGGTTTTCATTCCTTTTGTTACAACTTTTTGAACTTAGCTGAATACTTTCTTAATACGTTCCAATGCATCGTCGATTTCTTCTTTTGTAATAATCAATGGCGGTGCAAAACGAATCACTGTATCATGAGTTTCTTTGCATAATAAACCTTCTTCTTTTAACGCCTCAGCATAAGGTCTTGCATCTTCATTTAATTCAACACCGATAAACAATCCGCGTCCGCGAACTTCTTTAATCACAGGATTATCAATTTTTTTCAATTCATCTTGGAAATATTCGCCAAGTTCACGTGAGCGCTCAGCTAATTTTTCATCTTCCAACACATCTAAGGCTGCAATTGAAACTGCTGCAGCTAATGGGTTACCACCGAATGTAGAACCGTGTGATCCTGGTGTGAAGACATCTAACACTTCACTGTCTGCTGCTACTGCAGAAATCGGTAATACACCGCCGCCTAAAGCTTTACCTAAGATATAAACGTCTGGTTTTACACCATCCCAATCTGTCGCAAACGTTTTACCTGAACGGCCAAGTCCTGATTGGATTTCATCAGCGATAAATAATATATTGTTTTCGTCAGCTAATTTGCGGATTTCTTTTAAATAGCCTTCTGGCGGTACATTAATACCTGCTTCACCTTGAATCGGCTCAACTAAAATAGCTGCAGTGTTTTCATTAATCGCATCTTTTAATTGATCTACATCACCGAAGTCTACTTTAAGGAATCCTTCTAGTAATGGACCATATCCACGTTGATACTCCGCTTCTGATGATAATGAAACTGGCGCCATAGTACGACCATGGAAGTTGCCGTTAAAAGCAATGATTTCTGCTTTATCCGGTTCAATATCTTTATGTTCATATGCCCAACGACGCGCAGCTTTAACTGCAGTTTCTACTGCTTCTGCACCTGTATTCATTGGTAATACTTTTTCTTTTCCAGTCAATTCGCTGACTTTTTCATACCAATCCCCAAGGTTATCACTGTTAAATGCACGAGAAACTAAAGTGACTTTATCTGCTTGTTCCTTTAAAGCTTCGATGACTTTCGGATGACGGTGTCCTTGGTTAACAGCTGAATATGCCGCTAACATATCCATGTATTTATTGCCTTCTGGATCAGTTATCCAAATCCCTTCAGCTTCAGAAATGACAATCGGTAGTGGTTTATAGTTCGGCGCACCATAGTGTTCTGTCTTTTTGATAATATCTTCAGATTTTGTCATAAATTTCTCCTCCTTAGATTCCCTTTTGTTTTTTTATTTATTTTGTTACTGCAACGTATTATTCGGTTGTGCAATTTTTAATTTTATTTTCGAAAAAAATCACATTATAGCGTTCTGATCACCAGAGTAAAACTATAATGTGATTCTTTATTCATTTAATCAGTGATGACTTAAATATCTTATAGATGTTCTGAAACTGTACGGCCTTGCATGTGTAATACTAGATAATCAGGGCCGCCTGCTTTTGAGTCTGTACCTGACATTTTGAAACCGCCGAATGGTTGATATCCTACTACAGCACCTGTGCAGCCACGGTTGAAGTATAAGTTTCCGACCATGAAGTCGCGACGTGCTTGTTCAAGTTTGAAGCGGTTGTTAGAAATAACAGCACCTGTTAAACCATATTCAGTTGCATTCGCGTATTCGATTGCTTGATCGAAATCTTTAGCTTTAGTGATACCCACTACTGGACCGAAGATTTCTTCTTGCATTACACGGTCATCATATTTTAAATCTGCAAAGATTGTTGGGTAAACAAAGTTTCCGATTTCATCATCGACTTTGCCGCCTACAACTAAGCGTCCTTCTTTTTCTCCGACTTTCAAGTAGTCTTTGATTTTATTTAATGCTTTTTCATCAATAACTGGACCCATGAAGTTATCATATTCCGCTGAATCACCAACTGTTAATTTTTCAGTTGCTGTTTTTAAGCGTTCAATCAAATCATCATAAACATCGTCTACAGCGATAACACGTGAACATGCTGAACATTTTTGTCCAGAGAATCCAAACGCTGAGTATACAATTGCATCGGTTGCCACATCTAAATCTGCTTCGCTGTCTACAACGATAGTATCTTTACCGCCCATTTCAGCAATAACACGTTTCAAGTGGTTTTGTCCTTCTTGAATTTGAGATGCTTTTTGCATGATGCTTGTACCTACATTTTTAGAACCAGTGAATGAAATTAAGCCAACATCTTTATTTTCAACTAAATAATCACCGATGTCGCTAGAATCACCAGGAATCCAGTTAACTACCCCTTTAGGAAGACCTGCTTCTTCTAATACTTCCATAAATTTATAAGAAATAACTGGTGTATTTGATGATGGTTTTAATAATACAGTGTTACCAGTAACCACTGGTGCTACTGTAGTACCCGCCATAATTGCATAAGCAAAGTTCCAAGGAGAAATAACCACTGATACGCCTATTGGCAAGTAGTCGTATTGGTTGTATTCACCTGGTCGTGAATTTACAGGTTTACCATCTTTTAATTTCAGCATTTGACGACCATAATATTCCATAAAGTCAATTGCTTCTGCAGTATCTGCATCTGCTTCTTTCCATGGTTTTCCGCCTTCTTTAGTTAAAAGTGCTGAAAATTCATGTTTGCGACGACGTGTAATTGCAGCAGCTCTGAATAAGATATCTGCTCTTACTTCAGGTGCAACATTACGCCAAGTTTTGAAAGCTTCTTTTGCTGCATCTACAGCTTTAGCAGCTAACTCTTTGTTTGCTTTAGAAACATAACCAATTGTTTCGTCTCTATTAGATGGGTTAAATGAACGAACCTTATCGTCAGTGAAAATACGTTCACCATTAATAATAAGTGGATACTCTCTGCCTAAGTCATCTTCCACCTTTTTGAGTGCTTTTTCATAAGCCTCTCTATTTTCTGCTTTAGAAAAATCTGTAAATGGTTCATGTTGATATGGAATCATTTTAATCCCCCTTTGTTTAGTGTAAAAATTGTTAAGAAAGCCCTTACATTCACTATAATTACATAAATTCATGTCGATGTAAAAGGAAAATCTTCAAAATTGCGAAAATTTTTAATTCGGTATTTTCAAATTACCCGACACGATGCAAATTATAAGGATTTAGCGAAATTTTACATCAATAAATTTCTGATGACAAATCAAATAATCTATATAAAAACTGCATATCCAAATTGAATATGCAGCTTCATAAAATTATTTATCATCTTTTCTAGGTAACGGATAAAAACCTTGATCAAATTGTTTCCATAAATTAGGCGGTAATTCATGTTTATCTTCTCGAGTAGGATCAAAGTAAGAAATAATTTCATCTGTTTTACCATCTTTAATTTTTTCAATAAAGCGAGGGTCTAATAACAATTCACGACCTAGTGCGATAAACTCTACACCTGTTTCAAGTGCTGACAGCGCATCTTCTGGTGTGAAAATAGAACCGATTCCTATCAACGGCATTTTTCCGCCAATCCACTCATGCAAGAGTTTGATACGCTCTTTATCTTTATATTGGCCTTCTCTAGTTTTTGAATGAATATCGAATAGAGAAGCATGCAAGTAATCTAAAGGTTGTTCTCTTAAATGCTCTAGTAATTCTTTTGTTAATTCCATTCTAATACCCGGTTCTTCTGCTTCTTCTGGTGAGAAGCGGTAACCGATAATGAAATCTTTATCAGCATATTTTTCGGCCGCAGCAACAACTGATTCGACTACTTCTAATGGGAATTTAAATGGATCCTTCCATTCATCATCTCTGCGATTATAATACGGAGAAACAAATTGATGAATCAGATAATGATTTGCTCCGTGAATTTCTACGCCATCAAAACCAGCTTCAATCGCACGGCGTGTGGCTTCGCCAAATGCTTTAATTGTTTCTCGAATCTCGTCAGGTGTAATTTCACGTGCATGATGTTCTTCTTTTTGTCCGAAACTCTTCAAGTCAACCGGACTAGGAGCTGCTACATCTCCGCCAGGTGTAAGGTTAGGTAATGATTGTGCGCCGCCATGGTGAATTTGTACTAATGCTTTCGCTCCATTTTTCTTCATTACATCTGCTAATTTCTTTAATCCTGGAATATCAGAATCATGTGCAACAGAAGGCTGGCCAGGAAAGGCTTTCCCTAAATCAGTCACATTACTTGCTGCTGTTATACTGATTCCTACATCTTTAGAACGTTTCTCCATGTAAGGCAGCTCTACATCTGCAATCGTACCATCATCATTTGAAGAAATGTGTGTTAATGGTGCAAGCACAAATCTATTGCGAATTGCTACACCATTCGGCAGTGTATATTCCGTAAATAAAGTCTCATATTTTTTCTCCATATCAACAAAGTCCTCCTCTTTATTTCTTTGTAAACGTATATTTTACATCAATTAACACTCAATCCAAAAAATACTGCTTAATAAGAGCTTCATTATCTATAATTAAGACGTTTCTTCTATATTCACCATCTACTATTTACCTTTTCAATATGTGTTCAAAACAAAAGGCCAGTATGAGCATTAAATATGCTTATACTGACCTATTAATAGATTAATATATTGCAGCAATCTGTCTTTATCCGCTACAATTTATTTTCTTTAATCATTTTCTTAGACTGCGCAATCCAAACCGGTAAACGTTCTTCTAATGTTTGAAACCCGTATTTTTCAGTTTCTTTGATCTCATCCAATACAGATTTTTTCTCTTTTTTACGCTCATAATTCTTAAAATAATCATTGTCTTTCAGAGACAAATTAAGTTTGCCTTCCTCATCAATTGAGAGTATTTTAGCACGGACGATTTGTCCTTCAGATAAGAAGCGACTTAAATTATGTACGTAATCATTCATTATTTCTGAAATGTGAATGAGTCCTTCCGTGTTGTCAGGGGTTTCTACAAATGCGCCATAAGGTTGAATACCAGCCACTTTAACTTTCACGTGCTGACCTATTTGATAGTGATTATTCAACTTAATAACCCCTTAATTCGTATTATTTCTAACATAATTATCATAGCATAAATAAAAACTAGTCACTAACATAAACAACAATTTAAAAGGTTATTTTCTGAAAAAAATAAGTAAATCACGCAAAATCAGTCGCACTAATTAAGAAGTTTTTTTATTGATACATCCCGTCATTACCGCTTTCAACGAAATCAAATATCAATTCAATCAAACCCGGTTTATAATTAATAAATTTTTCTTTTTCAATTAGCGTTAAAATCTCTTCTCTTCCTGCGAATCGAATATCTTCAACTTCATCTTTCTCTATGTGAATATCATTTAATTGGACTTCTGCTTGAATCAAATACACATCATCAAAACCGAATGGGAAAGTCATCGAAAGTTGAGGACGCATCTTTGTTAAATCAAAATCTAAATCCAGTTCTTCTTTGATTTCTCTTTGGGCTGCAATATTACTAGTCTCACCTTGCATTACTGCGCCTGCTGCACTGAAATCCCATAACCCAGGCCATAATTTTTTATCATATTTGCGCTGCTGAATCAGCATTTCGCCTTGTTGATTAAAAATACAAACATGTGCGACTAAATGAAAAGTACCTTCATCAAGTTTATTACCACGTTCTATTGTTTGACCTTTAAGATGCTGACGGTATTGATTATATAGATCCAATATTTCTGCCATTTCAAATCCCCCTATACGATTTGAATTTTATAGTCCGCAAGTACCTTCTAATGATAAAGCTTCGTTAGCTTTCTTCTGACAATCTTCTATAGCTAATTTTTCTTCAAATGAATATTGAAAAATAGATTGGAATTTTCGTGCTAATTCATTTACATCATCGATTTGGTGTACCGCATCCATCATTTCATACACTTCTGCATCACCCATTGTTTTATCTTCAAAATGCATTGGATTCCAATCTGCAAGTAATTGATATAATGCGATATTCACTTCGTTTTTTTCCATCTCTGCCATGGATAATCCTCCATCATTTCTTTTTTATGCAAATAGAAAGTAGAAATGCGCGCATGACACATTTCTACTTTTTACACATCTTATTTTAACTTCACTGATGATTAGTCTTCAATATCGATTGATTCAATAACCACATCATGTAAAGGTTTGTCTTGTGGTCCTACTTTAGTATTTGCAATGTCTTCTAAAGTATCTTCACCTTCAATGATTTGACCAAATACTGTATGTTTTTGATCTAACCATGGTGTGCCGCCTTTTTCGCCGTAAGCTTCAACGATTTGTTCTGGCCAACCACCATCAGCTAATTGGTTCAACATGTTTTCTGGTACTTCTTTCATTTGAACAATAAAGAATTGAGAACCGTTTGTGTTTGGTCCAGCGTTCGCCATAGATAATGCGCCGTATAAGTTGAAAGCTTCCATTGAAAATTCATCTTCAAATGGTCCGCCATAGATACTTTCTCCACCCATACCTGTTGCTGTCGGGTCTCCGCCTTGTACCATGAAGTCGTTGATAACACGGTGGAAAGTAATACCGTTATAGTATCCGTCTTTCGCATGCTTCACAAAGTTTTCAACTGTTTTCGGTGCTAAATCAGGTAGTAATTTAAAAGTCATGTCACCTTTATTTGTGTGCATTACTGCTTTGATTTCATTATCTTGTACTTCTTTATTTAATTGAGGATAGTTTGCCATGTTAAATCTCCATTCATGTTAAGATTGATATAAGTTTATAGTAACATATACCACAGAAAGGAAGTATTAAAATGTTATATCGGTTTTCACATAAAACAGGTAGTTATGGAGTTTCTATTGTAGAAGAAAATGAAAATGGTGAAGTTCTCGTCAAAGTTGAACAAGTCATCAAGCACCCTAAACAAGGCGATTTGCATGATCCTAATGCTGTTGATGGTGTGTTTTTCCATGAACGTCGTGCGTTGAGCCATTACGAAAAACGCTTTACACCTAAATCAAAACTTCGTGAATTTAATGTTGAAGAGATGCCTTATGAAGCATCATTGCAAAAAGCAATTACGGATTTAGAAGAAAAATTAAAAGAAGCGGATACACCTCATGCAAAACGATCATTAGAAAATTTAGCAGAACTGAAAAAGGATTACAGCATTCAATACAAGCAAAATTTCAAATAATTTTATACTTAAAATGTGCATTTCTTCCTATTTAAAAGTTCCGGTAAATGTAAGCGTGTTACCGTAAAACAAGGTTTTTAGAGCCCTCACAATGATGTATAATGAGGATATCTTATATTCAAAGGAGGACGAATAATGAGTTGGTTACATACAGCAGTATTGTTGCCTTTCATCTTTGCACTCATTATCCCTATTGTTTATCGTTTTATTAAACGCATACATATAGGATGGTTTGTATTACCTGTCCCCGTCGTCTTATTTATTTATTTTCTAAGTTATATTTCGACAACAATGTCAGGTGATCACCGATTTGCAGAATTGAAATGGATGCCGCAAATCGGTATGAATTTTAATTTGTATGTTGATGGGCTCAGTTTACTCTTCAGTTTATTGATTACAGGTATCGGGGCACTTGTTACCTTCTATTCAATCAGCTATCTGAGCAAAAATGAACAGTTGGGGAATTTTTATTGTTATTTACTACTCTTTATGGGTGCAATGCTAGGGGTCGTTTTATCAGATAACGTCTTTATGCTGTATTTGTTCTGGGAAATGACATCATTTTCTAGTTTTTTACTTATTTCTTTTTGGCGCACACGACAAGCTTCATTGTATGGTGCTCAAAAATCACTATTAATTACAGTATTCGGCGGATTATCTCTACTTGGCGGCCTTATCTTAATGACACTATCAGGACATTCAACAAGTATACGCCATCTCATTGCACATGCCTCTGAGATTCAATCTAGTCCAACATTTATATTGGCTATGATTTTGATACTCTTTGGTGCAATGACAAAATCTGCACAGTTTCCGTTTTATATCTGGTTGCCAGATGCAATGGAAGCACCAACACCAGTCAGCGCATATTTACATTCAGCTACGATGGTAAAAGCAGGTATATACTTAGTTGCGCGTTTCACACCAATCTTTGCATTATCAGAAGGTTGGATTTGGACAGTCACAGCAATAGGTCTCATCACTTTATTCTGGGGCTCTCTAAATGCTACAAAACAACTTGATTTAAAAGGAATCTTAGCCTTTTCTACAGTTTCACAACTAGGAATGGTAATGGCAATGTTAGGTATTGGCGCAGTAAGCTACCATTATCAAGGTGCTCAAAGTCAATTCTATGCAGCAGCCTTTATTGCAGCTACATTCCATTTAATCAACCATGCAACATTTAAATGTGCACTCTTCATGGTTGCTGGCATCATCGACCATGAAACTGGCACAAGAGATGTACGTAAACTCGGCGGTTTAATGACAGTTATGCCTATTTCTTTCACAATTACAGTCATTACCGCATTAAGTATGGCTGGTGTACCGCCATTCAATGGTTTCTTATCAAAAGAAAGTTTCATAGAAGCTATGATCAATGTGACACATTCACATTTATTCAGCTTAAACACATTAGGCGTACTCATTCCAATCGTGGCAATTGTCGGCAGTGTCTTTACATTTGTATACTCTGTCCGCTTCATCGGTCAAATTTTCTGGGGTTCATATAAACCAGAAAAATTACCGCACAAACCACATGAACCATCATTTATGATGTGGATTGCACCAGCATTCCTTGCAGTACTTGTTATCGTGTTCGGTTTATTCCCGGCCATTTTAACAAAACCGATTATTGACCCTGCTAGCCGTGCAATCAGTAATGCGCATATACCGCATGCAGAATTCCATTTATTCCATGGATTCACACCTGCATTCTTTGCGACATTATTTATTTATGCAGCAGGTATTGCATTAATCTTTACTTATCATAAATGGGTTAAAGTGATTGAATCTATACCAGAACGTTTAGAATTAAATTATTTATATGATCGTTCTGGCCGTTACATGCCTTTCTACTCTAAGAAAGTTACCCGCACATATATGAGCGGTTTTATTCGTAATAAATTAATGGTTATCCTTGGCAGCTTAATTGCACTGACTTTAATTACGTTGCTTTGTATGCCATTTAGTTTGAACTTTGATCATGTCAGTCGATTACGTACAACAGAAATTATTATCGTCATCATGATTTTAGCTTCAGCCTTTATGATTGTCTTTGCGCGTTCAAGATTATTCAGCATCATTATGTTAAGTGCTGTTGGTTATTCAATGGCAATATTCTTTATATTCTTTAATGCGCCAGACTTAGCCTTAACGCAATTTGTAGTAGAAACGATTTCAACAGCATTATTCTTATTATGTTTCTACCATTTGCCAAATTTAAATCGTTATAACGAGTCCAAATCCTTTAAAGTCGGCAATGCTTTAATTGCTGCAGGTGTAGGAATTGTTGTCACAGTACTTGGTTTAATTGCATATGGTAATAAACATTTTGAATCTATTGCATCTTACTACAAAGAAAATGTGCACAGCCTAGCACACGGAAACAACATGGTAAACGTTATTTTAGTTGACTTCCGTGGTACCGATACTTTATTCGAATCATCTGTATTAGGTATTGCTGGTTTAGGCGTTTACACATTAATTAAATTGCGTTCTAAGCACAAAAACGGTTATGAAAGGGTGGAAGAAAATGAACAGACAGAAAAATAATATCATCTTTCAATACTCAACCATTATCATTTTCTTCTTGATTATGATTTTCGCCTTTTCTCTATTTTTAAATGGACATTATCAACCTGGAGGCGGCTTTATTGGAGGCTTGCTTGTTTCAAGTTCACTCGTGCTTGTTTCAGTAGCTTTTGATGTAAAAACAATGCGTAAGATTTTCCCATGGGACTTTAAAAAATTAATTGCCATCGGCTTATCATTTTGTGCATTAACACCATGTGCAAGCTGGTTATACGGCAAGAACTTCTTTACGCATCGCGTATTTGAAATTCCGCTTCCTTTACTTAAACCGATGCAAGTGCATACTGCCCTATTTTTCGACTTGGGTGTATTGCTCGCAGTTGTCGGCACGGTAATGACTATAATCTTAGCGATTGGAGAGAATGAGTAATGGAAATAATTATGATTATCGTTTGCGGTATCTTAACATCAATCAGCGTTTATCTCATTTTGTCTAAAAGCTTGATTCGTATCATTATCGGTACCGCAGTACAAACACATGCTGCCAATTTATTCTTAATCACAATGGGCGGTTTAAATGAGGGTGCAGTTCCAATCTTTCAGCCTGGAACAAAAAGCTATGTGGATCCTATTCCGCAAGCATTGATTTTAACAGCTATCGTCATCTCATTTGCTGTAACAGCATTCTTCCTTGTACTTACTTTCAGAAGTTACAAAGAATTGGGAACAGACAACGTAGAACGCATGAAGGGAGTGCCTGAAGATGATGATTGAGAATAACTTATTAGCAGCGATGCTTCTCGCACCAATGTTTACAGCAATTATTCTTGTTTTTATCGGTAAACGTCCGTTTATTAAACGTTTTGTGGCACTTGGCGGCTCGCTCGTTGCTTTAGCATTAGCCATTGTCAATTTTATTAATGTATGGCATCACGGGCCTTTAAAATTAGAATTAGGTTCATGGAAAGCACCTTATAGTATCGTATTCGTACTTGATTTATTCAGTGCAACATTAGTAATCACAAGTATTATTGTAACGATATTGATTATCTTGTTCTCATATCAATCTATCGGATTGCACCGCGAAACTTATTATTACTATTTCGCAGTAATGTTTATGGAAACAGGAATTATCGGAGCATTTATAACTGGTGATATTTTCAACTTATTCGTATTCTTTGAAGTCTTCTTGATTTCATCTTATGCACTGTTAGTAATAGGCGGCACAAAGATACAATTACAAGAAAGTATCAAATATGTATTAGTTAACGTTGCATCATCTGCCTTCTTCGTTATGGCAGTTGGTATTTTATATTCTGTAGTTGGTACATTGAATATGGCAGATATCAGCCGTAAATTGGCTCATTTATCTGACAAGGACAGCGGTCTTGTAAGTATCGTATTTATACTGTTCTTATTCGTATTTGCGACAAAAGCTGGTGCATTTCCGATGTATGTATGGTTACCTGGCGCATACTATGCCCCACCATTTGCAATCATCGCATTCTTTGGTGCACTGCTTACAAAAGTCGGCGTCTATGCAATTGCCAGAACATTAAGTTTATTCTTTGTTAATACACTTTCGTTTTCACATTATACTGTTTTAGTCCTTGCATTATTGACCATTATTTTCGGTTCTATCGGGGCAATCAGTTATAATGATACGAAAAAAATCATTATATATAATATTATGATTGCAGTCGGCATCATATTAGTCGGCGTTGCGATGATGAATGAAGATGGTATCATCGGTGCATTATACTATACTGTCAATGATATGTTGATTAAAGCAGCATTATTCTTCTTAATCGGTGTTATGTTGAAAATCACAAAAACTACCGACATCAGAGAGTTCAGCGGCTTAATTAAAGGATATCCGGTTTTAGGTTGGACTTTCTTTATTGCATGTTTAAACTTAGCTGGTATTCCGCCGTTCAGCGGCTTTTACGGAAAAATGTTAATTGTTCGTGCTACTTTTGAAAAAGGTTTTTATATCAGTGGTATTATCGTATTACTTTCAAGTTTATTAATTTTGTATTCAGTCATGCGTATCTTTATCAAAGGCTTCTTCGGAGAAGCTAAAGGTTATAAATTAAATCATAAATTGCATTATCGCGGTTTATTAAGTGTTGCAATTTTCGCTGTTGTACTTTGTGTAGTATTTAGTTTTACAGCAGATTGGTTATATCCATTCTTTAAACAAGCTGCTGTTACATTCTATGATCCTAAAGCTTATATCGACAGCGTACTGGGGGTGAAATAATATGGCAGTTCAAATCTTAGTTAATATATTAATTGCTATATTTTGGCTCTTTGTGAATGACAGTTATACACTTAATAACTTTGTATTAGGTTTTCTTTTCGGCCTCTTACTCGTGTTCTTAATGCGTAAAATATTGCCAGGCCGTTTTTACATCGTAACTCTTTATTATGTTGTGAAACTTGGCTGTACATTCTTAATCGAATTGATTAAAGCGAACATTGATGTCATTCGAATTGTGACGAAACCACACATGGATAATGAACCTGCTTTCTTTGTCTATGACACAGACTTGAAACGACCATGGGAAATTGTCTTACTGTGTACAATGATTACACTCACACCAGGAACGATTGTACTAGGTGTAAGTGATGACAATCGCAAAATTTACATTCACTGTTTAGATTTCAGTACGAAAGAGGAAGAAATAGAAGGTATAAAATCTTCCTTGGAAAAAGCTGTTAGAGAGGTGGGAGAATACTAATGTCTGCATTTAATATTGTTATTATTATTGCATTGATTATCGTTGCACTGTCAATACTTGGAATGCTTGTCCGTGTCATTCTCGGACCTTCTCTCGCAGACCGTGTTGTAGCGCTTGATGCAATCGGTATCCAACTTATGGCGATTGTTGCGTTGTTCAGTATTTTCTTAGATACAAAATATATGATTGTGACAATTCTTTTAATCGGTATTATCGCCTTTTTAGGAACAGCAGTATTCGCAAAATATATGCAGGAAGGTCAGGTGATTGAACATGATCGACACGATAATGATTAGTCTTTCACTTTTCTTTGTTATCGTCGGCGCACTCATCAGTGCCCTTTCTGCGCTTGGTATTTTAAGATTACGAGATGTTTATGGTCGTGCCCATGCTGCGGGGAAAGCTTCTACATTAGGTTCAATGAGTTTATTATTGGGCGTGTTCTTATACTTTATAGGAAAAGATCATTACGCAAATCCGCAGCTTATTATCGGTATCTTATTTATTTTATTAACAGGTCCTTTATCAAGTCACTTGATTATCAGAGCTGCATATAAAATCAAAACACCTTATACAAAGAAAACAAAACTGGATGAAATTAATGAACCAAAAGAAGAAAAACCTAAAGCAGCAAGTAAATAAATCATTACATGAAGTCTTGAGTCAGCCTTTCAGCAGGCTTTCTCAAGGCTTTTTTGTTTTGATGAAACTTGAGCGCCTGGCAAAAATGTGCTATATCGAATAAATCGAAATTATTACGATTTAAGAAGGTGACGCTATGTCTTGGACAATCATCGGCGGTGGTATTCACGCCGTTACCATAGCAATTAAATTACGTGCTGCAGGTCTGCCTGCTGACGAACTGACAATTATAGATCCTCACGAATCCTTATGTGAACAATTTGATGATTTCTCTTGCCGTATCGGTATGCCGTTTTTACGCTCCCCGCACGTGCATCATGTGCACCCTGACCCATTTCATTTAAAAAAATTCGCAAAAACAAATCAATATACTGGTGCAACGTATGGTAAATATCAACGCCCACAACGTGACATGTTTATGGATCATACTCATAAAATGCTGCATGAATTTGATTTGAATGAGCGCCATATTAAAGATTTTGCAGTTAATGTTGATAAAGAAGATGGAAGATGGAAAGTTGAGATGCAAAACCATGATCCTGTTTTCAGTGATAAATTGGTATTAGCTATCGGTAGTAATAATATTCCTCATATTCCAGAAACGTATCAAGCACATGAAGATATTCACCATATTTTTGAAGACGTTGAAATTCCTTATGAAACATCTTCTCATGTAGTGGGAAGCGGTATTACCGCAGCGCATCTGACATTAAAACTTATTGAAGCATCTCAATCATCCAAAGTACATCTATGGATGAATAAGTCGATAGAAGTCTATGATTTCGATGCTGATCCAGGTTGGTTAGGTCCTAAAAATATGACACGATATAGAGAAATCGATTCATCTAAAGAACGATTAAAAGTCATTGTACAAGAACGCCATAAAGGTTCAATGCCGAAAGAACTCTATTTACGTCTAAAAAAACATATGCAAGAAGGCGAATTAGAAATTCACGTGAATGAGATTCAAACTATACAAAATCATAAAATCATCACTGAACAAGATGAATATCAATATGACCATATTTTACTAGCGACAGGCTTCAAGAATAACATCATGCAAATGCCTGTCATTAAAAATTTTGTAGAGAACATAAACGCACCTCTTACAGAAACAAAACACCCTTCTCTAACTGAAAACTTAGAATGGGTACCAGGCGTCTATGTATCTGGCGCATTGGCAGATATTGAGCTAGGGCCTTTTGCGAGAAGTTTTGCAGGCGGCAGAGAATCAGCAAACCGTATTGCTAAAGCATTTAATGGTGAGGAAGAAAAAGTTTCATAAATACAATGTTTTCATATCAGCCATAATGATTAATTTGATGAAAAATCATTATTTAAATATATTAAAAAGAAAGGTTTCCTATGCTCAGAATAAACATAGGAAACCTTTCTTTTTAGGATTGTTAATCATAAGAGAATCAGTGACGTTGTTTTAACAACATCGTACCACGCATCACACTGATTAACTTATCATTATCATCTATAATATTAATATTCCAGACTTGGGTTGTTCTGCCTCCATGAATCAGTTCAGCAATCGCAAATACATTTCCTTCGGTAGCAGAACGAATATGGTTCGTATTCATTTCTAATCCTACTGGTATGATTTTATTCGTATCTACCATATGTGCAGCTCCAACAGAACAAGCCGTCTCGCCTAATGCCATTGTAGCACCGCCATGTAAGTATCCAAATGGTTGCTTTACTTTATCAGATACAGGCATTTTTATCTTTGTATAGCCTTCTTTTACTTCTAATATTTCCATTTCTAATTCTTCTAGTAAATTAGTCAATGTGCAACACCTCGTTTTTCAGACTTACTTTTATAATATCATAGCTGCAATTGTACCAAAGATCATTAATGGAATATTGTAGAACAAGAAGTTAGGTACACATGTATCTCGAATATGATCATGTTGTCCATCTACATCTAAACCAGCTGTCGGCCCTAAAGTAGAATCACTAGCTGGTGATCCAGAATCACCTAATGCAGCAGCTGTTCCTATTAAAGCAATTAATGCCATTGTGCTCATGCCTAATTGTTCACCTAATGGAATGAACAATGCTGCAATGATAGGAATTGTCGCAAAGGAAGAACCTATGCCTAATGTAACGATTAAACCTATAAGATACATTAAGATAATCGCAATAAGTTTATGATCACCTGTTATAGAAGCAATTCCTGTCACTAATGATTTTACATCACCAGTCGCGTTCATTACCCCAGCAAAACCATTGGCTGTTAAAATTACTACACCGATATAAGCCATGATTTTAATACCTTCTGTGAATTCTTTATCCAATACAAACCATTTATATGCTCTAGAAATAAAGAATACCATTACACCTGCAAGCGCACCAAAGATCATAGATTCAGTAAGTAATTGTACGATAAATGTAAGTAAAATCGCTACAATTGTGACCGCTAATACATAAGGTTTTAATTCTTTAGGTGCTTTATTGATTTGTTCTTCGTCATTACGATAGTGACGTGGTTTTCGATATACAAATAATCCTAAAGCTAAACCAACAATATATCCGATTGAAGGTATCAATAAAGCCTTCCAAATCATGTCGAACTCAATCGGATGATGTGCTTTCGCAAATCCTGTTTGGATAATTTGGTGGAAAATTTGTCCAAATCCAAATGGCATTAAAAAGTATGGGAAACATAAACCGAATCCGATTACTAACGCGATTTGTCGTCTATCTATATTTAATTCATTAAATAAACTGAGTAACGGAGGTATAACGATCGGAATGAATGCAATATGTACAGGAATTAAGTTTTGACTGCTCATACTTAATAAAAGTAATGACACAATTAAAATAACTTTAATCGTTGAACGAGACACCCTATTATTTTCCGCATGAATCATATTGATTACCTTGCTCACTAAGTAATCTGTAATTCCACTATAAGAAATAAGTGCTGCAAATCCTCCAAGCAAAGCATAACTTAAAGCCACTTCTGCGCCATCAACAATATTATCAGTAAAAACTTTAATTACTTTTTCTACTGACATACCTGCAACAACGCCGCCAACTAAACCGCTGACAAACAGACTTAAAACTACATTCAGTCTGCATAAACATAATATAATCATTAATAATACTGCTATTACAACTGCATTTAACATCCGCGTTTCTCCTTTACTACGTTATCGAACTAAAGCATTATGTTAGTATAATAACAATGGTAATTATAAAAGTCAATGCTTGGAATTTTTAAATTTCAAATGTTAAATTTGAAAAAAGCACTTGAATTTATATAATATTATAAAATTCAAGTGCTTTTTCATTTTATTTAATTTCTTGTCTCAACCAATCTACAATACTTTGTATTAAGTATCCTGTTGGCCCTTTAGGCCCATTAAAATTGTTGCGGTTTGTAGTTGCTGGGCCTGCAATATCAAAATGCAGCTGCGGAATATTACCGCTGAAATGCATAACAAAGGCTGCAGCAAAAAGTGCTTTTCCCATTCCATTTGTATGATTTACTAAATCTGCAACTTCACTTTTCTTAATCAAATGTTTTTCTGTTTCAGTTACAGGTAGTTCAAATGTCCATTCTCCATTTTCTCCTGCAATTTTAGTAATCTCTTCTAATGGTGCATCACTATTATTTTTAAAGACAGCTGCTTTATCTTCACCCAATGCTGCAACAGCAGCACCAGTTAAGGTAGCAAAATCTAAAATAACGCTCGGCTGATATTGTGATGCATGAAAAACTGCATCTCCGAGCACTAAACGTCCTTCAGCATCAGTATTCAAAACTTCTACTGTTTCCCCATTTAATGCTGTAAATACATCATCAGGCTTCATCGCTTCACCATTTATCATATTCTCAGCAGATGCAATTACACCTACAATATTTATAGGTAATGCTAAACGATGTGCAGCTTCAATCATTCCTAGCACATTAGCTGAACCACACATATCAAACTTCATCTCTTGCATACCTAATTTTGATTTTATAGAATAGCCGCCTGAGTCATAAGTGATACCTTTCCCTACTAAGGCAATAGGTGCTGAATCATCATCTGCACCTTGGTACGTTAAGGTTATAAGTCTTGGGCCGAATTCTGAACCTTTCCCCACTGCATGGATCAATCCAAAACCTTCTGCTTGTAAAGTTTCAGCATCTTTAACTTCAACCTCAACCGATGTTTCTTCGAAATGCGCGCTAATCATATCAGCAAAATATTCTGGCGTTAAAATATTAGGCGGTATATTACTGAAGTCTCTCGCTAATTTAATTCCTTCGCCGATAATTTCGCCGTCTTTAATTGCTGTCACTTCATCTGCCTCAGCACCATGAATTTTCAAATTCAAATGGTATGGGACTCTTTTATCAGCTTTATAATTATTGAAATGATAAAGGGCTTTTTTAGCTTGTAAACTGAATAATTCAGCTATTTCAATTTTCTCAATTGCTTTTGATGCAAATGATTGTAATAGCACGTCAGCAGAAGTAATATGATTACCTTTCAGTGTTTGCAGTAACTTTCCAAATACTTCCATCGTTCTTGCACGATTTAATTCTTTTAAATTACCTAATCCTACAGTAATCAAGCGCACATCTAAACCATTCTCATTAAAACGTGTAGAGCTGACTTTCCCAACTTCACTGCTTATTATATGGTGTTGCTTATATGTATCTAACAATTCCGTCAGATTATGGCCTTGAAAAGTCAATGTTGATAATTGGTTTAAATGGTCGGGCAAAGCTACAACAAGCACATCACTCGCCAATTCATCTTGTTCATCAAATGTGATTTGTATGGGCATAATTCTTCTCCTCCGTTATAAAAAAAGGTTGGAACACTGTTTATTAGCACAGTATTACCAACCTTTGTAATCTTTATCAATCTAATAAAATAATACGTTTTTATTAACGTGTTCTTTTATTAAAATTTACCTTTTTTAAATGCTAAGCCGATACCGCCGATTTTGAAGATAGAACGTGTATCGATAACTTTTTTCATGAAGGCTGCTTTTTTACCAACGATATTTCTACCGTAAACAATACCAACACCATCATGTGCACCTAATGAACATACAGTTCCGCGGTTAACGTAGTTGAATGGTTCTTTAGGTTGGCCATTTAAGATGTTTTTAACGTTTTTAGCAACGCTTTCACCTTGTTGCATTGCAATTTGTGCAGTAGTTGGCAATGGACGTTCTTCGCCTTCAGGGATGTATGCTGATACATCACCGATAACAAATGTTTCATTGAAACCAGGAGCAGTTAAGTCTTGGTTTACAACTAAACGGCCACGTTTAACGCCTTCAAATGAGTTGTCCATGATTTTGCTTCCACGAACACCTGCAGTCCAAACAGAAGTGTTAGCTTCTAATTGTTGTTCTTCGTCACCGACTTTAACTAAGAAACCTTTTTCATTAGCTCCGACGATTGGTGTACCGATTTTGAATTCAACACCACGTTCTTCTAAGTAATTTACTGCGTAATTTACTAATTCATCGTCGAACATTGGTAACATTGTTGGCGCTGCTTCTACACAAGTGATTTTAACTTTGTCACGGTCTACACCGTATTTATTTGATAATTCATCAACGCGTGCTGTTAATTCACCTAAGAATTCAATACCAGTGAATCCAGCTCCACCTACTAAGAATGCAAGATCTTTAGGATCTTTTTCTTTAGAAGATGCATAGTTCGCAAATTTATCTTCGATGTGACGAGATAATTTACGTGCTGTTTGGATATTTTCAATTTGGAATGCGTGGTCTAACATACCTTTAATACCAAATGTTTCACTAACGAAACCTAAACCTACAACTAAAATGTCGTAGTTGAAACGGCCGTTGTTAGTTTCTACAACTTTAGCATGTGGATCAACTTTTACAACTTCACCTTTAAGGAATTTTACACGTTCTTGATTGATAACACTTTCGATTGGATAGATAATATCTTCATAGTTTACAGTACCTGCAGAAGCTTCGTGCAATAATACTGATTCATAGTGATAATCATCTTTATCGATTAAAGTGATTTCAGCTTCGTCAGCTGGTAAAATCTTTTGTAATTTTGTAACAGTTTGCAAGCCTGCATAACCTGCCCCTAAAACAATAACTTTTTTTATTTCAGCCATTTTATTCACCTATGCTTTCTTAAAAATTTGTAATAGAATACGCTTTCTTAATATACCCCATTTGATTGAAAAAAATGTCAAATAAAGACAAATGTCATTCCTCTTAATCTTATAATTATTCAATCATTTTTTCAAGGTAATAAGTAGAAAAGAAATCATGATTTCAGAATTTACTGATACCCTAATAACACTATTATGGTCATACTTCTCATAAATTTTAAAGTAAAAACCATAATAAATGAAAAAAGAGTTGCGTTGAAGCTTAAAAGCCACCTACCCAACTCTTATAATATCGTTTAAATATTAACAATCTTCAGGGTTGCCGGCAACTTTAGCAGTTCGGAATGAACTTCCGCAACCGCATGATGCAATCGCATTCGGATTATCAATTTGGAAGCCTCCGCCCATCAATGATTGTTTGAAATCTATAGTAGTTCCTTCTAATACAGGTTTATCGTAATTATCAACGAGAACTTTTAAACCGTAGTATTCGATAACTTCATCGTTCTCTCCTGGTTCTTCTTCAGCTGTCATACCGTAAGTTAATCCAGTACAACCACCGCCATTAACTTTAATTTTTAAATAGCCATCTGGCATATCATTACTTTCAAGCATACTTTTAACCTCGTATGCTGCTGCTTCAGTAAGAATTACTGTTGGCATAATTATTCCTCCCTAGTTCATTCTATATCGTCAAAAACTGAAACTAGAAAATCCAAGTTTCCTCTATATGCTTATAAATATTTTGCAATAAGTCGTCTGGCGAATCACCTTCAACAATATCACCGTTGACAAGTGCATACAAGCCACTCGAACAAACACCGCAATTTTGTAGGCATCCATATTCCAAAACGTCTACACCGGGGTCTTGGTCAAGTTTGTTATACACATAGTCTCCGCCTTTTGCCATGTTTGAAATGCAAAATTCTACTATTGGATTCATTATTGAACTCCTCTTATAGTTTTGAGTGCCACTATTATAACATATATACAACTAATTCTCTTGAGTACAGATTGAAATTTTTCCTAAAAAAGATTGTTTGTCTGGTAGATTAAAAAAGCTTATAATAAATGAAAGCATATTTTTAAAATAAGCAAAAATGACGTTGATTACAATTTGTCAGAATATCAGTCACCAAGTAGTGATGCAGCGTTATATAAACTTGATAAGAGGGGTTATCGGAATGAAGAATTTAGTATTGTTAGGTGGCGGCTATGGTAATATGCGAATCCTTTCGCACATCTTACCGGATAAATTACCTGAAGATTACACTATCACTTTGATTGATCGTATGCCTTATCATGGTTTGAAACCAGAATACTATGCTCTGGCAGCAGGTACTAAATCAGATAAAGATGTACGATTAAAGTTTCCGGAATCTGAGAAGCTTAACATTGTTTACGGGGATATCTCAGCAATTGATTTAGATGAACAAATTGTTTCTGTCGGCGACACTAAAGTAGATTATGATGAACTCGTTATCGGGTTGGGGTGTGAAGATAAATATCATAATGTACCTGGAGCTGAAGAATACACTTACAGTATTCAAACTTTGGCAAAATCACGTAAAACTTATCATACAATCAGCGACTTGCCTACGGGTTCAAAAGTAGCAATTGTGGGTGCTGGTTTAAGTGGTATCGAACTTGCAAGCGAATTGCGTGAAAGCCGTTCTGATTTAGATATTAGACTTTATGATCGCGGTGAACGCATTCTTGCCCGTTTCCCAGAGAAATTGAGTCATTACATTGAAAAATGGTTTAAGAAAAATAATGTTACTGTTATACCAAACTCAAATATCAACAAAGTAGAACCTGGTGTGATTTATAACCACGATGAACCAGAAGAAGTCGACATTGTTGTATGGACTGCTGGTATTCATCCAGTTTCAGTAGTTAGAAATTTACCAGTTGATGTTAGTAAAAATGGCCAAGTAATTGTCAATCAATATCACCAAATCCCTACATATCAAAATGTATATGTAGTAGGAGATTGCGCGAATCTTCCTCATGCACCAAGTGCACAACTTGCTGAGATACAAGGAGATCAAATCGCTGATGTCATGACAAAACAATGGAAAAACGAACCACTTCCAGATAAAATGCCGGAATTAAAAATCCAAGGATTCTTTGGTTCATTAGGTGATAAAAAAGGCTTTGCTTATGTATTAGATCGACCACTTACAGGTCGCATTGCTTCAATTATGAAATCAGGTATTTTATGGTTGTATAAATATCACAACGGATAAAATCAATTATTATTAAAAGTCAGGATGAAAATCCTGGCTTTTGTTGTATCTATTATAATTTAAGATGCAAAATTGGATAATCTCTTCCTTGATCGTCTTTTTGAGATTCACTATATATTTTAAAGCCATTCTTAATATAGAAATTAAGTGCAGTACGATTATCTTTATTGACATCAACGTATTGTATTTTATTTTCTTGAATAAGATATCTAATTATTTCTGTACCATATCCATTATTGAAAAACTCCGGTTTAATAAACAACATTTCTAAGTTTTGATCATTGGTTCCCGAAAATCCAACAACTTCTTGTCCGTCGAACCATAAATAAGCCTCAACCATTTTAAAGTAATTTGGAATTTCAATCTTTAATTCTAATCTATCTTTCTCTTTTAAAAAATCATGTGTAGCAGTGACAGACTGTTCCCAAATATCCAACGCTTCGGGATAATCTTTTTCTTGAAGTTTTCTTTTGGATAATGTCATATTTTAACTCCCTTTTATTTATTACTTAAAACTATTAATTAATAATCTCCAAAGAAACAAAGGCAACTTAATATAAGTCGCCCTTTTATTTTCATCTTACCTATTTAATTTTCAAAATGTTCATCCACGAATCGAGTGATTTGTTTGGATTGAATGAAGCCATCAGCTACTAACATATCATCCATTGTAACTAATGGATAAAACAGTTCATCATTTTCCAACTGTTCTATATATTGCTGATCATGATCTGATAAGTTTTCAGCATCCTTTTGAAAATCGATATACGTATATTCAAAATTAATATCTGGATATTTACGTTTTAATAGTGCTTGCAACCAATCAAATGTATCTTTAGATGTCGGTGCATTTACACAGCTCGCACACACCACATCAGCCCCATAAACCACTACACTTACTTTAGTCATTTGGCGTCCCTCCATAGATTTTTTTGTCTTTATCTATTATAATAAATGAACAAGCAGAAAAATGAAATTATATACTTGGAAGGAGATATATCCATGCCAACTGAAAATACAACAATTTTTGATCAAGTAGCAGTTGTTATCGAACGTTTACGTCCATTCTTATTACGAGATGGCGGCGATTGCACATTGATTGATGTCGAAGACGGTATCGTTAAATTACAACTTCACGGTGCATGCAATACATGCCCTAGTTCAACAATCACTTTAAAAGCAGGTATCGAGCGTGCATTGCTTGAAGAAGTACCTGGTGTTGTTGAAGTGGAACAAGTATTCTAAGACCATTAAGATATAAAGCATTTTTAAGAGAAGCTTAGCTGATAATTCAGCTGATGCTTCTTTTTTATTTATGTGTATACTTTTTTATAATGTTACTAAGCATTTCTGCAGCACCCTTTTTACCCACTAAATTATCATAATAAGCCGTAAATCTTTCATCTTCTACATAAAGTTCTGCCATAGCATTATGATACGTTTCACTGTACTGTCCACTCATTAACTTCAACCATTTAGCATGCGCATCAAACACTTCATTATCAGTATCGCTATTCTTATTTTCATGACCTCGTTCCATTAAATTTTGTAACCCTCTTTTAATTATCAACTCATATTCTCCTGCTTGATGATACTCTAATTGAGAAAGATGACTCCAATGTTGCTCTGTTTTTTCTAATGTATCATGTCCATACTTTTCAATAACTTCTTGCCCATATTTTTCATTATTTTCATTTATTTTTTCTAATTTAAATGCTTCAAATTTTTCTCTATCTGACATTTGTTTCCCCTCCTGTTCGTTTTCTAAAGTAGTATCAATCAATTGTATTAATCTCGCTAATTCCGATTGTTTTTCAACTAATTTCTGCTTTTGCTGCATCAAAATATGCATTAAATCTGTTTCATCACTTTGTATTAATCTTCTGATCTCAGGGAGCGGAACCTCCATTTTCCTTAAAAACATAATAACTTGCAGAACATCTAAGTCTTCTGAAAAATATATACGATATCCATTTTCAGCTGAGCGATGCGCTTTTAACAACTTTATTTCATCATAATAACGCAATGTACGAGTACTTAATCCTGTCATTTCAGAAACTTCACTCATTAAATATTTCAATTTATCACCTTCTATATTCTTATCATAAAGATTCGCGCAACGTTAAGGTCAATAACTTTTTATTTTTTTATCTGCTTTAAATTTAAATGAGTATAAAAGTTGATCTCTTATCTTCGTTGTTTATATTTATTGAAATAGAAAAACTCGAACTGTTAATACAGCACGAGTTTCAAAATTCAATCTAATTTTAGTGTAAATGCATTGATTGCTACAATTATAGTACTGAGTGACATTAGAATTGCCCCTACTGCTGGAGATAATATCAAACCTGCAAATGCTAACACACCAGCTGCTAGAGGTACTGCAATAATATTATATCCAGCACCCCACCAAAGGTTTTGGACCATTTTACGCATTGTATTTTTAGATAGCGTAAGGAAATGAATGATATCAATAGGATTACTTTTGACGATGATAATATCAGCAGAATCTATTGCAACATCCGTACCTGCACCAATTGCTGCACCAATATCTGCTCTAACTAAACTTGGCGCATCATTAATGCCGTCTCCCACCATCATAACTTTACTGCCGTCTTTTTGATAATTTTGTATAATTGTTTCTTTGTCTTCTGGTAATAATTCAGAATGTACATATTTAATTCCTAATTCTTTCGCAACATTTTCAGCTACTTCTTTATTATCCCCTGTCAACATCACAGGTGTAATTTTTCGTTCTATCAAATCTGAAACCATTTGTTTTGAGCTTTCTTTGATTTGATCACCTTGAGCAATAAAACCAACAACGGAATCACCTTCAATCAAATAGCTGATTGAATTACCTTTTTGTGCCCAATGAGTAAATAATGAAACATCATATTTAAACTGATGCTTTTTCAAATACGATTCATTAACAATCTTAAAACTGTGTCCATTCACTTTTCCTTCTAATCCAACACCTGAAATCGTCTGAACATCCTCCGAGTTTTCAACTTTAGTATCCTTAGATTTCGCGTATTCAATTATTCCACGTGCTAGCGGATGATTAGAAGCACTTTCTAATGAAGCAAACAATTGCAATACTTCGTCATCTGATAATTGACTATCTAGACTTTCATAGTGATTAACTGTAAAAACACCTTTAGTTAAAGTACCTGTTTTATCCATCATGACATAGTTTAAAGGCTGCGCAATCTCTACAGCTTCTCTATTTTTAATAATAAGACCATTGTGGGCACCAATTGAAGTAGAACGTGCAGTAACTAATGGTATAGCTAAACCCAATGCATGCGGACAAGCTATTACTAAAACCGTTACCAATCTCTCAAGTGCGAAATCTATATTATGCGTAATCAAAACCCATACTATAAAAGCAATAAGACCTGCACTTACCGTAAAATAAAAGAGGTATCCTGCAACTTTATCAGATAAAAGCTCTGCTTTTGATTTATCATCTTGTGCTTGACTCACCATATCCATCACTTGTGATAAATAACCTTTACCGCCTGCAGCAGAGACTTTCACTTGAATAGTACCCGAGCCATTAATCGCACCGCCAATAACCTTGTCATCAATATGTTTTGGAACTTTCTTTGATTCGCCTGTTACCAATGATTCATCTACATCAGTATTACCTTTGATAATGATACCATCTGCGGGTATGCTATCCCCTGATTTGACTTCAATGATGTCCCCATCCTTTATATCAGAAGTTTGAATCGTTTCATGGTTACCGTCTTTATTCACTTTAATCGCTTTATTAGGTAACAATGCTGCCATTTTCTCTAAAGCATTTCCTGCGTTGCCAACAGCATTCATCTCAATCCAATGACCTAATAGCATGATAATAATTAAAGTTGCTAACTCCCAGAAAAAGTCCATAGCATGAGAAGAAGTATTACTAAAATGATTAAGATAGAATGCATATAGACTATATACATATGCAACAGTTATACCTAAAGCAATAAGCGTCATCATGCCTGGTTTTTTCTCTTTCAACTCATCCTTAGCACCTGATAAGAATGGTTGGCCGCCATAAACGAAAAGTATGGTAGCAAGTATTAAAACAATCCAATCAGATCCTTTAAATGTAAACTGAAACGGCAAGTGCAAACCCA
Organism: Staphylococcus carnosus; assembly: GCF_900458435.1. Classification (NCBI taxonomy): domain Bacteria; kingdom Bacillati; phylum Bacillota; class Bacilli; order Caryophanales; family Staphylococcaceae; genus Staphylococcus; species Staphylococcus carnosus. The sequence continues at coordinate 2,031,179 of NZ_UHCT01000001.1, forward strand.
TCATTGGAGATAATATAATAATAGGAAGTGCAAAGATTAATGAGATAAAAAATTTCTTCTTAAAATTACCATGATGATGGTGCCCCATATGATTTTGATGATGCATTCCATGATGATTATGCACATGAGAACTTTCATGTGTATGACTTGAGTTTTGATTTTGAGTCATCTTACAAACTCCTTTCTCAGATCATTGTAATTATCTATATAAAACTATTAAACACAAAGCCTCACTCGCTATTTTCACAGTTTTTTATTGTTATATATCTCTATACCCTCATAGGGTATAATCCAAAAGTAAAAAAACAAGATACAACATCTTTAACATTGTATCTTGCCTTTATTATTGATATTACTTTTCTTTCATATGATAAACGATATGTTCATCGATATAAACCCAACCTTTCCATCCGATATGGACGGCATCTGTAATAACATATGGTTCATAGTCTTTATCAGTCATATCATAAATTTTACCGCCACTATCTACAACAGTACGGTGAATTTTATCATATACAGGTTGTCGTTTATCTTTATCTATACCAATATTGTCATACCATTTACCATTTACTGGTATACTGATATATTCAACATCAGCACCCGCTTCATGCATCGTATCTGCTAATAATTTCAAATCAGCAAATTCTGGAGAATTGATATTAAATTCATAATCTCGATTCATTCTGCGTTTATGTGCTTTAATCAATTTCCAATATTTATCTCGAATATGGTATTGATTTGATTTAGAATGTGCTTCACCATATTGTGTTGCCACATCTCTCATTTCAGACCAAGACGCATCTTCACTTGTAACAGGTTTAACATGTTCCAATGGTACTTTTTTAAAGTTCATCAAACTTTTAATCGCTTCGATTTTAGTTAATTGATTTTCTTTAAATCCGGAAATATAATTACCATCTGTTTTACCTTGATTTTTAGCTGTTTCTCTCAAAAACTCTTTATTGTGGACGTTCTTAAATTGCAACAATCTTTTAGCATAACGCTGTTTCAATTCATCACTCATGTTTTTCTGGTTAAACATTTGATTGATTTGGTTTTGAGACATTCTTGCATCAAAATTCACGTTGGTCAACCCATGGTTCGTAAACCATTGAGGTGAAATGATGAAAGCAATTTTCTTTCCTTTCAAATCATCATATTGAGAGGCTAATTCCACTCCATTGACTAAATCGGTATTCCCGCCAGTACCTATTAAAAATGCTTGGCGTGGAGAATTATGCTTGTTCAAAGCAATTGCTGGATTAAAAGGATCATCTTTTTCTAGCTCACTTGAACCATAAATCGGGTAGTATTGCTTATTATGATGGAACAATTTGTCTTGAATAAGCGGTCCTTTCATAACTTGATCTGTTAAAGACATACGATTTTCTGCCAACGTCTTTTTATTAACCAATCCTGTAAACCAACTTGATGGCAGCAATACAAAAATAATAAAAATTGCACCGCTAATAAAAATCGGTAAAAATGGTTTTAATTTTTTACTCATTTAAGTTCTTCTAAAGCTTCAACAATTTTATTAGGAGTCGCCCACTCATCACGATCAAAGTCCATAATAGATACTTCAATTCCTAATTTATTTTGAATTTCTAATAATAAGCCTACAGTTTGGAAAGAATCGATAATCCCTTCTTCAAAAATTTCAACATCAGGATTTTCTTTCACTACATCGTTTTCTGCAACCTCTGCTAATAAATCTAAAACTTGTTCTCTAAATTCCATAATAATAAATCTCCTTTTTTATTTAAATCAGCTTCCCTGAAAAAATTAAGAATCCGAATGTGACAAAGTGGAATGTAATAATAATACTTAGTGCTGTTGTAAAACGATTATCCCAACGCGGCGGATGTTTCTTGCGCCAACGTTCGTAATAACCATAGCCTATAAATAAGGCAGCATGATAAAGTCCATAGCCAATATAATATACTTCTAATCCGTGCCAAACTCCCATGATAAAGAAGTTTAAGAAGAAAGCTACATTAGACATTGCAAATTGACTTTTCATCAATTTCTTTTTAGACATAAAGAATAGCGATCTCATATAAATACAGTCACGGAACCAAAATGATAATGTCATATGCCATCTGTTCCAGAAATCCTTAATATTTCTAGATTTGAACGGCTGATTAAAGTTCGGTGGTGTCTTAATACCATATAGAAAGCTGACTGCTATCGCAAACAAACTATAACCAGCGAAATCAAAGAATAGATACATACTATAGGCATACATATATAACCAGTATCTTACAAAACCATGCAAATGCATTTGCAATGGCATTACGCCGTATTGGTTCACAAAATACGCAATAATATATTTATATAAGAAACCGAGCATTATCATATGAATTGCTTTCAAAACAAGTCCTCGGTATTCATCACCCGTCGGAACTTTTTTATCATCTTTTACGAATCGTTTATAACGGTCAATTGGTCCAGAAGAAATAGTTGGAAAGAATGAAATAAATTGGAAAAGCTTTCCTAATTTAATTTCTTTAATCGAGCCAGCTCTAATCTCCATAATCAGTTGGACACTTTTAAAGGTTACATATGATATACCCAAGAAACCAATAAATTCAATCAACTTGTGCTCATGGAATTGGATTTGTTGTCCTCCAAGCCATGAACTTGAAAATATTTTCACTAATGCCAGTGGCAAAATTGATAATGTCATCACGATAAAAAACTTAGCAAATGTATTATTTTTTGGTCGTGAATGGTAATACCACATAATCAAGGCTGCTTGCCAAAGCATATAAATAATAAAGCTGACGAGTTGAACACTCAAGTATTTTATACCGAAAAAGTTTAATTTATCGGAAGCAAATATAATTACAATCATAATTGCTGTACTAATACCATTATAAATATAGCTTCGCTTACCTAAAAATCCTAATATTATAACTGGTATAAGCAATATAAAAGCAATTAAGAAGAACGTAAACGTACCATAAGGTGTCATTAATTTAATTCCTCTGCGATTTTTTTACGGTCTATTTTACCATTTGAAGTTAATGGCAACTGATCCATCCACACAAACTTTCTAGGTATCATGTATTCAGGTAAGCTGGATTTTAAATCAGATTTTATTTCATGGGAAAGTTTTGCACTATCTTCAACATTTTCTGTTGGTACAACTGCACCAATGAGTTGTGTTACTCTACCGTTTTTATATATCGGTACGACTACGGCTTCTCTTACCCAACTTGACTGACGTAGGATGGTTTCAATTTCCTCAAGTTCCATACGATAGCCGTTCATTTTAATTTGAAAATCAATACGTCCTTGAATGAACCATTGATCATCTTCAAATTTTGCTCTATCACCAGAACGATAAGAACGTGTATCTTCACTTGTGCTAAATACTTCTTGTGTCTTTTCTTTATTTTTCAAATAACCGACACTAACACTGTTTCCTGTGATAATAAGTTCCCCTTCATCAGTTGTAGATAAAGTTGTACCAGGTCGCGCTTGACCAACTGGCAATGTACTATACTTTTCTAATATCTCAGGTGTAATTTGAATGCTTGTCACAGCCACTGTAGCTTCAGTAGGTCCGTAAGTATTATAAATTGTTGCCGATGGGAAACGTTCTACCAAAGCCTTTGCTGTTCTATGCGGTAAAATTTCTCCGCAGAAGAAAAATTCTTTCAGACTAGGATATTGTTTTTCATCTAAAGTCGGTAATAATAAGCACATTTCAATAAATGATGGCGTAGAAACCCATACATTGATAGGAGTTTTTTGCAACATATCATTTAAAAGCTTTGGCTTTTTAATCATATCTTTATCTACTAGATTTAAAGTGCCTCCTGTAAACAAGCAAGGATAGATTGCCATCACTGACAAGTCAAATGAAAATGGTGCTTGATTCAACCATTCTTGGCCTTTTCCTAATTGATTTAAATCCTTCATCCATTCTGCAAATTCAATTAAACTTGTATATTGAATTTGAACACCTTTTGGCTCACCAGTTGAACCAGATGTAAAAATAGTATAGACCACATCCTCAGGCTTCATATGTGATTCAAATACTTCAGGTGTTGATGTATTTTGAACACCTTCAATTGTTAAAACTTTACCTTGTTTAAATTCAAATGTTTCATCACTTGTATCAAAAATAAATTCAGGTTCTGTTTTATCAATAATCATAGCTGTACGCTCATTAGGCACAGACGTATCAATAGGTACGTAACCGCACCCCGCTTTTATACCTGCTATCATACCGACTACCATGAAAGGTGACATATGACCATATAAAATTACCGGTTTTTTGCTATCTTGAATCAAAGATGCTAATTGGTCAGATAATTCATCTAATTCTTTATAAGACAGTGTGTCATCAATGTGTCTTACTGCTATGCTGTCAGGACTATCTTTGACGATACTGTTTAATACATTAATTATATCTTTCATAACTTTCTCCTTTAATTAGAATTCATTGTAAATAAAGTTATTATGGGTATCTCCCGATCCATATATTAGGTACAAAGTAATGAATATTGCTAAATAAAGAGCAGTTAATAAATATGGCTTCAATTTTTGCATTGTTTCAAATTTTGTTTCGGGTTCTTTGGACTTCATGTTGCACCTCTCTAGTTAATTTAATTTTTTCTTAAGTACGAGTGTGACATGTGCGTCTCTTGTTAAATTCCTGTCCCTAATTCAACAAAAATATAATTCATTATAATCTTTTTCTCATACATTTTCAATTGTATTGGGAGTGTATATAGAAAATTTTATCATTTTCCGACCATTTCACCCTCTTATATACAATTGCTTTTAGTCTTCAAAAGAAAGAAATAAGCTATTTAAAAATTCAACACTCTTTCTAAATTTACTCGTTAAGTTTACTTATATCCTTACAAAATTTCAATATTTTTATGGGTAACATAATTGTAATACTCTATTATCTTTTCTCCATCATACTTAGGACGTAGAAAGAAAAAATTATTAAAAAAGCAGCATTTATCCTATAAATCATAGATAAATGCTGCTTCATATACTTTATTTTTTATTATCTGTAACCGGAGTAATCGGAGGATGTCCTTCTAATACTGCTTTTACATTGCTAATAGAAAGTTGAATCATTCTATCTCTTGTTACAACTGAGGCACTTCCGATATGTGGCAATACGACTGCATTGGATAATTTTAATAATGGATGGTCAGTAGAAATTGGTTCTTCTCTAAATACATCTAACCCTGCACCTGCAATCTCACCATCTTTTAACGCTTGTATTAAATCTTCCTCTACTACTGTTGCACCCCGTCCGATATTGATAAAAATTGCGTCGTTGCGCATTTTTTTAAATGCAGCACGATTAAATTTATCTTTCGTTTCTGGTGTTAACGGCGCAGTACATATAACAAAGTCACTATTTTCTAATAACTCATCGAAACTGACATATAGAACACCTAATTCTTTTTCAGCAATACGATGACGACTTCTATTATGATACATTACATTTGCTTCAAAGCCTTTTAAGCGACGGGCAAATGCTTTACCAATATCTCCCATACCAAAGATACCTACTTTTGAGCCATGTACATCTTTACCTGCTAAAAGATAAGGTCCCCAGCTTTTCCATTTGCCATCACGGATATATTGTTCCGCTTCAACAATTCTCCGTGCAGTTGCTAACATTAACGCAAAACCTAACTCCGCTGTTGTTTCTGTTAACACTTCAGGTGTATTCGTCACAGTTACACCGCGTTCTTCAGCCAATGGAATATCAATATTGTCATATCCTACTGCTAAATTCGCAATGATTTTTAATTTAGGTGCAGCATCTAATGTTTCTTCATTTACTTTTTCACTCAATGTAATAAAGCATGCATCTGCATCTTTTAATTCTTCTAAAAATTTTTCACGGGGCATTGGGACATATTCTTCATCCCACATTTCAACTTCTGCAAATGCTTTTAATTGATCAACAAATCGTTCTGGAATTTTCCGTGTCACTAACACTTTAGTCATAGTAACACCTACCCTTCTAATTCATTTAAAACCTCATTTAAATCTTTGAATGTGTATGTTGGTTGTGTTTCTTTTTGTGCAAGTTCTTCTTTGCTTGTTACACCTGTTTGTACATGAATTGTATCAATACCAGCGTTAATTCCTGACATAATATCTGTTTCATAAAGGTCGCCTACCATTGCAACTTCATCTTTAGGCAATTTCAATATATCCATCGCCATATCCATAATGATAGGTTGCGGTTTACCGATAAATGTCGGTTGAACTTGAGTAGATACAGTAATGACACTTGTAATAGCACCATTACCAGGTAAAAATCCGCGTTCATTAGGTATTGAAATATCTTGGTTTGTAGAAATAAATTTGGCACCATTGCGTACACCTAAAGTAGCTTGTGCAAATTTTTCATAATTTACATTAGTGTCTAATCCAACTACCACATAATCTACATGTGTATCGTCGATTAAAGTGAGACCTGCATCTAATAAAGCAGTACGGATACCGCCCTCTCCGATAACATAAATCGAAGCATTAGGATTTTCTTTTTTGATATATCCTGCAGTTGCTAATGCTGAAGTGATTACTTCTTCAGGTTTCGCCTCAATACCAAAACCAGCTAATTTCTTCACTACATCACTTGGTACTTTTGTTGAATTATTTGTTACAAAAAGATGAGGAATATCTTTTTCATTTAAATAATCAATAAATTGCTTAGCACCATCAATTTCATCAGAACCTTTATACATAGTTCCATCTAAATCAATCAAATAACCTTTATAGTGTTTCATAAAGTTAATGCTCTCCTTTTCCAAATGCGGTCACAGGCACATTTTCGTTATTTAAAAAATGAATTACTTCATCAATAAAATTACGATAATCTTCAAGTGATGAATCAAACAAAGGAATCAGATCTTCTGTATCTAATTGATCATATTCATGAACAAAACGTTTACGTACATCCACTGTTTTGTTAATTCCCTCTTTTGTTTTTGGGGAAATCACTTTTTCCAATTCAAGAATATCAATAACATCCTTATAATTGCCTGGATCTCTTAAAACAAAACCATCAATAATCATATTTCCAATATCCACAGAAGATTCGATCAGCATTTGCGCAATTCTTTCAAATGCGTAATGATTCCCTTTTTGTTCTGGGTAATCTTCTGTTAATTGTTTTAAATAATTCAATTTAAGTTCTAATTTCTCTTTATCCACAAAATACATGCCAATCACTCCTATTCCCTTCAATCATATCACATCTTTGCAGTACAATTCATTAGTAGATATACTTATATAAAGACGCTGTAAAGGAGTCGATGATAAATGATAGATATGTTTTTATATGATGATAATGAAGAAGCTGATGTTCAATACGTAGGAATGGTTGGAGAGGAAAGTCGTTATGATTTAATGATGTTTCAGACCAACCGTCATTATGGGAAAGTTTTAGTATTGAATATGCAGACTAATAAATTCGGTATCCTCGGACCGGATGATTTAGCCGAAGATGGATATGTCGCATATGTATTAGGAGTCAGTGATGCTGAAGGTGAAGAACTCACTGAATACTTAAAGGATGTTATACCTAGCGGGACTTTTGATAGCGGGGAATACTAATTAAAAAGGTTGAGATATCAATTTTGATGAATGATATCTCAACCTTTTATTATTGTTCTGGCTCTTGTTCTTTCGGAATACTGGGTTCAATTTTTACATCATGCAATTTATCTGAAGGATTATCAATAAGCTCACTATCTTCTGATTCACGTATATTTTTTAACTCTCTTTCAGGTATGCGTCTAAGTACAAAATACGCACAACCGAAATTACAGTACTCTAATAAATAATCTTGAATCGTTGAAAATCGTTTACTGATTTCAGCTTTTTTATTTGAGTCTTTATAAAAACCTTTTAAACGCAATTGTTCATAACCGAAATCACCGACTACATAATCATATTTATCTAGTATTTCAGAATAACGGTTTACGAATTGCTCTTCATCAAAGCAATCACGATATTCTTCTATTAATTCAAAGTATTTATCTCCTGCTTTAATCATCATTCTCACCTAATTTATATTCATTGTTCTTACTTATCTGTTAATATATTTTCCATTATACAACAAAAACTTAGATACCATATCCCATTATGGCACCTAAGTCTCTTAAAACCCAAACTATTAAAATGAAAGAAACGAGTCTTTTGACTCGCCCTTTCTAATTTTCACTATAAAATATTACGATTATGCTTCGTTTTTAGCCGCTTCTAATTTTTCATCACCAATACGTTGTCTTTCTTTAGCCGCTTCATTAACTTGCTCATCTGCATGATAAGAACTACGTACTAATGGTCCAGCTTGGCAATGTTTGAATCCTTTTTCCATTGCTACTTTTCTTAATTTACCGAATTCTAATGGAGAATAATATTTTTGAACTTTCAAGTGCTTACGAGATGGTTGTAAATATTGACCAATAGTCAAAATATCAACATCTGCTGCACGCAAATCATCCATAGTTTCATGAAGTTCTTCAATAGTTTCACCTAAACCTACCATGATACTTGATTTTGTAGGAATATCCGGTTGCAATTCTTTAGAACGTCTTAAGAATTCTAAAGTACGATCATAAGTTGCACGTGCACGAACTCTTGGAGTCAAGCGACGTACTGTTTCAATGTTGTGGTTCAAAATGTCTGGTTTTGAAGCCATTAATGTTTCAAGCGCATCATAATCTCCACCCATATCAGAAGGTAAGATTTCAATCGTTGTATAAGGATTGCGCTCTCTTACTTTTCTGACAGTTTCAGCATAAACATTTGAACCTGCATCTCTTAAATCATCACGCGCTACTGCCGTGATTACAACGTGTTTCAAATTCATCAACTCAACTGATTCAGCAACACGTTCTGGTTCGCCCAAGTCTAATTCATTCGGCAAGCCTGTCTTAACTGCACAGAAACGGCAAGCACGCGTACATACCGCTCCTAAAATCATAAACGTAGCTGTACGGCGTTCACCCCAGCATTCATGTATATTCGGACACTTTGCTTCTTCGCAAACAGTGTGTAAATTCTTCTCACGCATCATCTTTTTCAGACCAGTATAGTTTTCGTTCGTGTTCAGCTTAATCTTCAACCAATCTGGTTTACGTAAAATCTCTTCATTTTTTGTAGCCATTACAACACATACCCTCCTGTGTACTCATCTTCACCTTATTATAACGAACTTATAAAGAAATGAAAACGCTATAACTCATAATTTCACAGTTCTAATAATTTCTTTTTGAAAATATCCCGTAAAAACTCAGGCATTAGATACTCTGTCGGCAAATCTTTAAAGATAGGGAAATAACGTCCAAAGGTATACATATCAATTGTTCCTAAAGTATAGATGTGATCATCTTCTATTTCTTTACCTTGAACAAAGAAACGGGCTTCAGATTCAATATAACCCATCTTATATAAAATATAGCCACCAAAAATATCTCCTCGGAATCCTAACCCTTGCGCATGCTCATGCATATAATTTTGTTCTTCAGCAGTTAGAATTACCGATTTCAAATCTTTTCCTGAAATTTTTATTCTGACAGCATTAATTGGATGCGGCAACATTTGATGCACATCAAATTCTGTCACTTTTGGTCCATTAATACCTTTAACTATCAGACCTGCATTTATAATTGTACAATCTGCATGTGTAAATTCATATACACTTTGTGCAAGCAGATATGACGTTTTAGTGATGACATCCGTACGTCGCGGCAAATCAACTGGATGATCTATAATCGGATCACTCATCAAACATTTTCCTTCTTCAGCAAAATGCGTGTCGACTTCAGGCAAAGTATCTACTGGCAATAACTTTGCTTCTTTATGTACAACTTTTTTATTTTCAATTTTTAAATCAACTTCACCAAGATAATGTCCATATTTACCAGCGGCTGCCATCAAAACACCATTCTTCACTTCACCGTGCTCAAAATAATGATGTGTATGACTTCCGAAAATCACATCAATTTCAGGCAGTTCTTCGCACAATTTACGATCAAAGAAAATACCACAATGGCTCATCACAATGAGTACATCATATTGTCCCTTTTGTTTTTCAATTTCATCTTTGATAGCTGCCATCGGGTCTGTTACTACCCAATCCAATGCACGATAAAAAGGAGTGAATGGTGCGGTTGCTGCGACAAATAAAATATGCGTATCTTCAATGGTTTCTATAAAACTTGAAGTCATATGATGCGGAAGATTGCCTTCTTCATCAAATACATTGCTGCAAGTCACTGTAAAGTCTGCATCTTCATACAGTGCATTTAAATCATCATGCGAAATAGTCATACCTTCATTGTTTCCTATTGTCGCAATATCACAATGAGCAGCATTCAATAGTTGAACGTTTTTTTGGCCATGGGTCGCTTCAGTAACAGGTGCAGACAAATCCACGTGGTCGCCAATATCGATGTAGAGAGACGGATGGTTTAATTCAGGTCTATGTTGAGCCATATACGCTGCAATTCTTTCATAGTCATGCAAGTGGCTATGAATATCATTAGTATGGTAAATCGTTAATTCCATGCTTAATTGTCCCCCTTTAAAGAATTGATTTTATAATTAAATAAATACCCATCAAAAGCATGACTGTACGCAATAATACAACGACAGTATTCGATTGAATAGATTGATTAATTTTAACACCTAATTTAGCACCAAAATAACTCGATATAACTAATACAATTGCATAATGCCATGCGACATGCCCTTGAAAAATATGTCCGATAGAACTCATGACACTAGAGAAGAATATCATCATCATACTCGTACCAACTGCAACATGAGGTGGGAATCTAAACACAATCAGCATTAATGGTGTCATTAATGCCCCGCCGCCGATTCCAAACAAACCTGTCAAAATACCGATACCAAAAGTAGCAAAAAAGGCAAATACAGGAGGAACATGATAATGATATGTAGTGCCGTCATTTGCAATGTATGTACGTTCATATTTCTTTTTTTCAAAAAGAGAGATGGGTTTTATATAATAACGCACCATCAAGATAATGGAAACAAAAATTAAGAAGATACCAAAATATAAATTGAATGAATCTAGAGTTAAGTATCGACTTAATAATGAGCCGACTAATGAACCTGGCAACAAACCAATCAAAAAGATATAACCATTTTTGATATCAACTTGTTTAGATTTCATATACCCTAATGTCGAAGTTAAACCTGTTACAATCAAAATGATTGAAGATGTACCTATTGCAATTTGCGGGGTAATTCCAGTAAGTAAATGATGTTCTACACCAAAATATACCATAGTCGGTACAATAATAATGCCTCCGCCAATACCTACAATAGAACCGAGTATGGCAGACAATGCACCAATCAGAATGAGTAATAAAATACTCAGCATTTAATCACTTCCTAAAATAATTTAAGTTGCTGCGGCGCTAATCCTTCATAATCAATACCTAAAATTTCTTGAAGTTCTTTAGCATTCCCAGCTGCATGACCACCTGAATTGTTATTAAAAACAACATATATTTTCTTCGCTTTATGTTGAATGATGCGTATCTGATCAGCTAAACTTTCTAATTCTGCTGTTGAATAATCATATAAATACCGCACATCTCGCCACGCTTCATCCGTCATATCTTGTTTAGTCCAACCATGTCTATTACGGCCATGATAACGAACAAATGCAGTGTCTGTTGTTATTCGATTGACCATAGGTGCTGAACCTTCTCCAACTTGCGGTTCATCTACAATCGCATGTATTAAATGCTGTTCAGTTAAAAATTGAAGTGTATTTTCTTTCATATCACCTTCAAACCAAGTTTGATTACGAAATTCAATACACACAGGCACATCCTTTAATTGCTCTCTCACATAACGAATGTAATTGATATTTTGTGTCTTACAGTCAAACCAAGGTGGGAATTGTACAAGTACCATTGCTAATTTATCTGCTTCAACTAATGGCGAAATCATCAAACGAAATTGTTCAAATAGTTCATCTCTTGTTTCTGCATAGTCTTTATAATCTGCATGCAGCGTCAAGGCTTGATGAATTTTCACCACGAACTTAAAACGTTCAGGTGTTTCTTTAATCCATTTACGTATATTACGTTCTGGCTGAATGGCATAATAAGATGCATCCAATTCTACCACTGGAAAATGACTGGCATACGTCTTTAATTTATCTGTTTTTCGACTTAAATCAGTATAAAGCGAATCATGGTCGCCCCAACCTGTCAGTCCTATATCTATCATAGTAATCACCAGCTTCATTTTATCATATTTTATTGTGAGAACACTTTGCGTAAACTCAAATTTACTTATTCTATAAAAAGCTAAAAGAAGATGCTGCAAAATTTTTCAGCACCTTCTTTGATATCTATCTCCTAATTCCATTTTTATTCATTTCTTCAATTTCATCCACAATAGTATTAATAATTTTACTTGCTTTTCGATTGGTTGCAAGACGAGGTGTCTGACCGCTCCATAGTGACATCAATTTATCATTATGTTGTTCTGTAGAAGCTTTTCTGATTCCTGATGTTAATTGATTTTGAATTGGATAATCTGGGATTTCACCATTAAACTCAGATAAATAATTAATAAAATCATTTCGAATACCCCGTGCCATTTTACCGCTGAATGCATTCGTTAAAACTGTAGAGGTATCTGTACTATTTAATATCGCTTCTTTATAAGCAATATCTGCACCGCTCTCTTGAGAGGTTAAAAAGGCTGTCCCCATTTGTACACCAGATGCACCTAGTATCATACTAGCAAGTACACCGCGACCATCCATAATACCTCCAGCTGCAACAATTGGAATAGAAACAGCATCTGCTACTTGAGGTATCAGTGAAATATTTCCAACCATCGGATATTCACCATTTTCTTTCATAAATGACCCCCGATGGCCACCCGCTTCACTTCCCTGCGTAACAATAATATCCACTCCGGCCGTTTCATTGGCTGCTGCTTCTGCTACCGAAGTTGCTGTACCCATCACAACGATATCATGCTCATGCATCCTGCGAATCAAATATTTATCTGGGATTCCAAAAGTAAAACTTGCAATGGGCACTTCTTTTTTAATTAGAATATCTATTTGTGCTTCTAATAACTGGTCTTGTGATAAATTAATCACCGGATTTTCTAGATTTAAAGCACGACGGTATGGACTTAACCATGCATTCATTAAATCCACTTGCGCTGGAAGTAATCTCTGTTTATTGGGTACAAATAAATTTACTGCAAAAGGTTGTGATGTTAATTGTTTTACAGCATCAATTTCTTCTTCCAAACGTTCTAATCCGAAATATCCTGCACCTATTGTTCCTAAGCCGCCGCTTTCACTGACATGAGCGACTAATTCAGGCATTGTATTGCCTGCCATACCTGCTTGAATAATTGGATATTTGATTCCTAATTGCTTGCTGACTTTTGTATCTGACCACATCTCTATCTCTCCTATTTTATAGTCATTTTCTAATCGTCATTTTATTTTTTACCTTTTATTTGCTTATTTTTGTTTTTCAAGCGTTGTTCTACCATATTTTGTTCACGTTGATCCATCTCATCTTCTATATCTAAACCTAGTAGTTGTTCTATTAAATCTTCCATTGTGATAATAGCATCTGTACCACCATATTCATCCAGTACAATTGCGATATGCTTACGAGAAGCAATCATCTTACGCATTACCCACTCAGCCTTATTATGTTCATTGACAAATAAAGGCTCTGAAATAAAATCACGTAATGTCTTATTATGTTGACGACTCCATATCAATAAATATTTAGAATGGAATACACCTACAATATCATCAATATCTTCATCATATACTGGATAGCGTGTATAAGGATGCGACATGATAATTTTATACACTTCATCATAAGGTGTATCAATAGAAAAGGCAGTCACATTTACACGGGGTGTGGTATCCACGTCGTTAACTTTCAATTGATCAAATTCCATCACACTTTGCAGTCGATTACGCTCATATTCATTGAATGCACCTTGAGTTCCTGCAATCGCAACCATCGTCCGAACTTCTTCTTTAGACATCTTTTGTGCTTGGAAACGATCATTGATTAACATTTTGTTAATTAAACCAGTTAAAGCATTCAATACTTTCGTAATCGGTGACAAAATAACCACAAACAAATGGATAACTGGGTAAACAATTCTTGAAATTGCATCAGGATAAGTGGCTGCCACAGATTTTGGAATAACCTCTGAAATTATAATGACGACAACTGTAATAATTGCCGAAGCAATTCCGACATTCCATCCATGATCGACTGCATAAATAGTCACCAAAGTAGGCAATACGATATTCGCACTGTTATTAGCAATTAATATTGTAGTGATGAACTCTCTGGGTTTATCCAAAAGCTTCACTAATTTTTTAGCACGTGGATCTCCCTTCCTGCTTTCAGTCTTCAACTTCACTTTATTGGCTGCTGTTAATGCTGTCTAACTTCCAGAAAAGAAGAATGACACAAAAATTAAAACAATAATCGCTATCATCATGATGGTAGACACTCCTTCTAAACAGATGCATATCCGTAATTTAACTATGTGTTTAAGACTTAAATTCCCTTAACATTTACTAAGTAAACGGTTAAACAATTAGGGGATCTAAATATTAATACCTTTATTTTACACAACTTCCCCCTTTTGAATAGTAAATTTTTCAAAGAAATACGGACTAAAAAGAAGCCCCAAAAACCAAGTTATATACCAGGTTTCTGAGTCTTAAAAGAAATATGTCAGATAATACATAAAATGCAATATCATGAAGATAACTGCCGCTATAATAGAAGCTGTTAAAAAACGGTTGCCGTTGACTTCATCGTACTTTTTAAGTTTCACACTGCAAATAATACTGCCAATCGCAAACAAAGGACTGACTAACGTTAAAATTATGAAAATAATGATAAATATTTTTAATGTTGTCGCTGTATTTTTCATATTTGGACTCCTTATCCGTTACAGGTTGTCTTTTTACAATTCTTTAACTTATACCCTTTATACCACAGGAAGTATTTTTTTTAAATATAAACAAAAAAAGCAGCGCGTAAATTCTAAATTTACACACTGCTTATAATCATTTATTAGATTATTAAAATCAACTTGGAGTTAACCGATTGAGCCTTCCATTTCGATTGAAAACAGTGTTTTTTAGGAATTTTTGAAATTAAAAACGTTGATTTCATGCGGTTTTTAAGCACTTAAATTATCTGAACTTTTCTATTTTCCAACAAAATGGTATCAAAAATGGTATCAAAAACCCACCTATTCAGTATATAGTATAGGTGGGTAGAATTATGTATAAAAAGTACACAAAACTGTATTATTGGAGGGAGGTGTAATGTAAGTTTTAATGCTCCGTATAATTGGGGGGGCATGAATGATACAGATTTATATGTGTACTAATGTTAATTATAGAGCTAATGATTTTTACAGTCAAATTTTACTTTTTATAAGTTCTATATCAATCTTGACTTTAAAACTCATAAAAAAAGAGGACTGCTCAGCCAAGCAATCCTCCAATGGATGGACATTATCCATTACTCACACTTCAATTATAACTTAACTTATGCTCCCCACAACACCAGTGTTTATGCCATTTCGTTGGCATACCGTTGTCGTAGATAAAAATTGTCGTGGTTAGACTCTCTAGCTGACAGATTGCCCATTGTTACGCAATCAAATGTCACTTACAAAACAGCCCATCTTTTCATTTAGGTGGGCTGTTTTATGGATTGTTATTAAAACCTCCATCTACTTTGATTTCTTTCATTTTTTCGACTTCTTTTTTATTATTTAATGTAAAAACGTGTACTTTTAGACCATTTTCATGTGCCCGTTCCACTAATTCTTTTTCAGTTTTTTTATAATTAATTCCTATGCCATAAGAAAACTTAGATAACCTTTTTAGCTCTGTATCAGTTAATTTGCTTATGTCATTATCCTCCACTAATAATATTAGAGGTATATTTTTGTTCATTTTATGTATATTAGATAGGCTTTTCTCTGAAAATGACTGAATTATAATCCTACCATTTTTTAAATTATGAGGCGTTAATAAAGTTTTTTTATTTAATTCATCAATTAACTTTCTATCCATTCCTGGATAAGCTTCTGGTGTTTTGGTTTCGATGTAGAAATTTGTCTTATTATAATATTTTTTTAACACATCTGATAACAAAGGAACTTTTTCATTCGAATATTTCCCATCAAACCAAGAGCCCGCATCTAACTTTTTTATTTCGTTATTAGTTTTATTTTTTACCAGACCACTACTATTAGTAGTTCTAGTAACATCATTATCATGCATAACAATTAATTCTTTATCTTTAGTCATCTGTAAATCTAATTCTAAATAATCAGCTTCTTGTTTAATAGCTTTATCATAAGCAGCATATGTATGTTCTGGTGCTTTTCCACTTGCTCCTCTATGTGCTATATTTAAATAATCCTTTTCTAATATATTATTATTACTACACCCTGCTAATAAATAACTACTCAATAAACCAAATGCTAATAGTCTTTTCATTTTCCCCATCCTACATATGTTATATTTCGTTGTACTATCTACCATTTTTTATTTTATTAATTCATAACCGACCAACATTTTAATTCGGCCGGCTATAGTTTATACTTTTAAGTTTTTCTATATCTTTTTCTAAACGATCTACTTTTACTGATTGACCATAAAAAGCTAATCCGAAAAATGCCGCTGATAAAGTTGGTAGAATCCATACAAGGTTATCCATGTTTATCACTCCGATTCTCTATGTATTCTTTTATATCTAGCACAAAATTATTTACCATATGATAAACCTCATCTAAAAAACTAAAAACTTCCCTATTATTATATTCGAAATATAATTCTTCTTCATATGTATAACCTTCATTTTTAGTTATATCAATTTCTTTATCATCAATAACTATTCCTTTACTATCGCTATCTTCATCTCTAATTATAGTAACATTATTGATTAAAATATTGTTCCCATAGACACCCGTGCCACTATTTTCAATAATGTTCTTTCGATGAATGTTGATACTAGAGTGTTTTTCATTATTTTGCATTTTATTAAATTCATTATATAAGTTTGTCGAAAATAAATTGCCAAAAATTGTTCTGCCCTTTTCGTCCCTAACGCCAAATCTCTGTTCTAAAACGTTGTAAAAGTTTTCGTCATTTTTAAAATCATTTTTATTAGGGATATAGCTATTTATTTTTTTATTAATTTTATTATAATTTCTTAAATACTTGATTGAATATTCCATTGAAGATTTAAGTACATTTAACAATAAATTAATCATAATTTGATCGTTCAAATTTATTGCTTGTTTCTGTTTTAACAATTCTATGTGATACAAGTAGAATTCTAATTTTTGTATACTCTGATCATATAAAGTTAACTCTTTTAGGCGTTTCATAAAACAACCTCTAGTTTTTGGCATTTATTCGTTTTGGAGTAAATTATAATATAGTCTTTATCTTCTTGCTCATAGATGCTACGATCTTCAAAATGTAAAATACGATTAAATTTTAATTTAGACAAGTATTCTTCTATCATAATTTTGTACTCTGTTATACAAATTATATTTGTTTTTGGATTTTCATAATCTTCTATATGTTCAAAAAGTATATACATATAACACACCTACTTTTTTGCTTTCATTATACCATATACCCTTCCATTTCGATTGAAAGCAGTGTTTTTTTAGGAATTTTTGAAATTAAAAACGTTGATTTCATGCAGTTTTTAAGCGCTTAAATTATCTGAACTTTTCTATTTTCCAACAAAATGGTATCAAAAAACCCACCTATTCAGTATATAGTATAGGTGAGTAAATTATGTATAAAAAGTACACAAAACTGTATTATTGGAGGGAATGTAACGTAAGTTTTAATGCTTCGTATAATTGGGGCATGAATGATACAGATTTATATGTGTACTAATGATAATTATAGAGTTAATGATTTTTACAGTCAAATTTTACTTTTTATAAGTTCTATATCAATCTTGACTTTAAAATACATAAAAAAAGAGGACTGCTCTGCCAAGCAATCCTCAAATATGGATGCACATTGCAACCATGAACTCTATTTATATTATAGCAATTTATTTACTTCCAAACAATTTCGCCCCAGTATTTTTCATTTTTAATCTTCTGTTCTTTATCAGTGATTTTACAAACTGCACAATAGAAATCTTTGTCGCTTGAACCGGGTTGCACATATTTGAAACGAACCCACCAATGACCATCTTTTTTGATGACTTGGTCAAATGGAACGTAATTACCATTTTTTAACCATGATCTAGGTTCGACTTCTGTACCGTTTAATCCTGGAGATTTTCTAACTTTAATTGTTCTGTCTGCAGTAAACTTGCCTTTCCAATTCCATACAGTTTGTTTTTCTTTAGGTTTACTAGCTTTAGCGCCGATTTGTCTACCATTAATTGCCTCTGCAATTCGTTTAGTGAAACTATCTAAATTATTTGTAATGTAATTCATATCATGTTTACTTGTAATGAAACCAAGTTCTATTAATCTATAGTTTAAATTTAATCGACCTGTTACATTAGCGTTTAACAAATCGTTTCTAGGTGTAACACCTCTGATTTTACCAACCGTTTTACCTAATGCACTAGATAAGGCTTTGTCTATATCATCGGCTGGGTATCTATCACTAATAATTACATGACCGCCACTTGCTTGTGGGCTTGCTGCGTCTAAATGGAACTCTACAATAATATCAGGTTTTACGTTCTTTTTAACCCAATACAATCCATAATCTGAGTAGTTCCCAACTTGTTGTCCATAGCGTGTATCTTGATATAAATCTTGATTCATTGTTTTACCACCATATAAGACAACGGTATGCCCTACACTTTCAAGATACTTTTTAACTCTAGGAATGATATTTTTACGATTAAAGTCACGTTCATTATATCCATTTGCAACGGCACCAGGATCATTTGAATATGCTCCTTTACCATGACCGGCGACAAGCATAATCTTTTTACCTTTGTTCGCTTTAGCTTTCCTAGCTGGTTTAGATTTACTTTTAACCGCGTTAAGTTTAGTTGATTTAGCGTAGAATGGACGGATAAACCACATTGGGAAATCATATCCATGTGTACGGCGTGTAGCTACTTCTGGAGGCGTCCAATAAGCACCACCCAACCAGTTTTGCTCAAGTATCGTAATTGAATTTAAAGTAGCTTTTAATACGATACCTACATGTCCATAACCTTCTCCATAATTACGATTGAATATCACAACATCGCCTGGTAACGCTTGGAACGATTGTGTATTTTCATATACAGTCGCCTCATTTGTGAAGTTATTCCATGTTGGTATGTCTGCAGCACCCACACCTTTTAAGCCGTGATTGAATAAATAAAGCCAATATTGGTTGGCTAGATCAAAACACTGAACACCATATGCGTTATCGGGATTATACGCATGTCCCTCCATTGATTTTAAATAACTAATCGCTTGTTTATATGTTCTAATTGATGTCATTAGAATTCATCTCCATTCATTTGAGGGGCGCCACCTGTTGAGTAAGTGCCTGCTTTAGATTGTTTGATTACTTTTTGGCCTTTTTGGGCATGATGAGTGAAATTGTTGTTTTTCCACCACGTCCAAAGAGATACAACACCAGTAATTAATGTACTGATTGTCACTTCATCGACCGGTATTGGCGAAATGTGATTTAAAGCTAAAGCTTGGTTAACCCATGCTAGTATTAATAAAATTGTTCTTACAATTGTTCCTGTATCCATATGTTTTGCTCCTTTCGAGTAAAATAAAAAGCCGACACATATGTGCCGACTTTATAATCTATACATTCCAACTAATATCGAAAGATAAATAGTTTACGTTTGCATCTGTTCTCCAACCAGTTGCCGGCGCATTTACGACTAAATGATACGTTCCAAAATCTTTTGCTTCTGCAGCAGTCGAAATTCTTGCTTGTGCTACTTCTGTTGCCCCATTAGAATTACCAACAAATATTAAAAATGGTTTGGTTAAATTCGTAGTTAAAGCATTTGTATATAAAGTTTCAGGGGTTTCTGTAAATGGTAAGTTAATTTTAATTGGTTCTTTAACAAGTTGATTTGTGTTTTCATCAAATTTAGCGATAAATCTGGCATACACTGACCAATCAACTTTTCTTCCAACTCTATGAGCTTTACTTGATGACAAGGAAGTTAAACCAGTTATATTTGATGATAGTTGAGCCAATGATTTATTTTGTCTGTGATAATTAATATCAAATAGTCTATATGGTGCTTGTATACCTATACCATTTGAGCCTTCGTAAAAAATACCAGCTTGTGGTTGGTATACCAATCCTGCAATCATAGTTGAATTTGCAATGTAATTTAGTGGTTGTCTTGAAGGATTAGGGAACATCACTTTACTTGTTGCTACACTATCATCTTTAGTCATACCATTAACAAATGAGTTTCTAAAGCCAACTGAATAGATATACCATTCCACTGCTTCTGCACCATAGTTATTGAATGTGTTGTATTGACCGTCTAAAGCTACAATGAAAGTCTTTTTGCCATTTAATTCACTTGGTAAGAAACTAGGTGCATTTCCAATAGCCCCGTCGCCTTGCAATGTTTCAGCATAAATATTATTGAAGAAATTACCGTCAGTTTCTCTTAATAAAAAACCAATCCATGTACGTGCAACTCTGAAATTATTAAATGTATTTCTGTTATTATTGAATTTATTCATGAAATATCCTACGCCTAAGTCAACACAGATTTGAGCGTGAATAATGTGGAAGTTATCAAAAATATTATAGTGGTTTCCTGCGCCATGTGTGAATTGTAAACCTGTGCCAACGTATTCCATCCAAATATTTTTAATTCTGTTCATTGACGCACTACTAGGCTCGGTAGTTGAAGGATCTTGACCTATATATATCCCGACCTGACAATCATTTATACTGATATCCTCTATAATATTATTTGAGCCATATAACGACAACGCTGCTTGATGTGGCAATTTCTCTTTCGACGTATAATCTGCTGGAATTTTACCGGATTTTCTTGTAAGAATACTGTCTTTACCATTTCCGTATATTTTAATACCAAATCTGTAATTGTATGATGTCATGTGTTTAGTTTCTAAATTTTTAGATATATAAAAAGTACCTGACGGAATAAAAATAGTGCTTCCGTCTATTTCTGCCTCTTTTATAGCGTCTTGAATTATTTGGTAATTGTCTGTTGTACCGTCGCCGATTGCACCTCGTGCTACGATATTAATAACTCGTTGTGTGTTGTTTAATTTAACATCTGAATTATTTAACCTTTCATTTAGACTATTAAAATTGTCTCTAGCATTAATAACCTCACTGTCAACTTGTTTAGCAGATGATAATTTTTCAAATTCTTCAGATACTCGATTTTCTGTATATGGAATTAATAAATCTTTAACATCATTAGGGTCTGCGTCTTGTCCTTTGAAATCATCTGGGTTTTCTTCAATTATTCTACGAACAGTATCTTCAACTAAGTTGACGCTTATTTCTTTTTCAACAGCACCTTCTATACCAGAATCAAGGATATTGAAGTTAAAATTAGCAACGTGAACAGAACGCTCTTTAGATTCAAGGAATAACTTCGCATCAACTTTACCTATGTGCTTAATGATTTTTGTAGGAATGATGTATTGGATTAGCCCGCTTTCAGGTAGAACAACATCCACTGGTTCATTCAGAAATATTGATTTATCTTGCAGGAATAAGTCTAATCGTGGTTTCATATCTATTGTGTTTAGATTAACTGGTTGTCCATTCCAGTTAATGTAGATACGGATAGAACTTGTGTTGTCATCCTCTGTGTAAAAATTAGCGCCAATGTTTCCTAAATCTACACTTTTATTATTGATGTTCGCTTGTACATCTTTATTTTTAAATATAGTCATTAAATCACTCCCTTGTATATTAAAAAGCCGACACATATGTGCCGACTTATTTAAAGAAGATATTTGCTACCAAAGAGATAAGCGGGACTAATACAATCCCTGCAAATCCCAACCAGTAGCCGATTACTTCTCTGTTTCCTTTCGCTTCTGCTTCTACGGTTCCTTGTAAATTTTTAATTTCTTTCTCATGACTTTTTGTTTCGTATTCTAAATCAGTAACTCTAGTGCCTACTGTTGCTAATGATTCACTCATTTTTTCTAAGTGTTTTTCTGACCTAGCTTGTGACTCGAACGATTTTTCTTGCAGCAATGTCTGTCTATCTAATTTATTCAGCAAACTATTAAAGTTTTCTGTGTGTTTCTTATCTACTTCGTTTATGCGTTCGTGTATTTTACCCCTCGATTTTTCCCACTCGTGTTTTAGTACATATTTATCTTCGTCCATAGATACCTAAACCACCTAAGAAACCGACAAATCCGAGCCATGCCGTCATGATAATCATTTGCGCTGGGGTTAGCCAATTAAGCGCATTATATACAGCTGCCGATGACATTAAGAAGTGTATGATGGCACTTCCTAACCCACCTATTAACATAAAGTAATCCGAAGTATTATTCACAGATCGTTTGCCGAAAAATAAACTTGATAGAATCAGACAAGTACCGAATATAAGCAGTAACAAACCCCAAATCCAAATAGACATAACGTCATTTAACGCTTGGTAAAAAGCACTCTCTTTGATTACTCTTTCAGGGCTTATGAACCAGTAGAGGCCTCGTACATCTACAAACACGCCTAATCCAAATAAAGATAATGTGGCTAGTTTATCGCGTATTGTAAACTGTTCATTCATGCGTTCACCCACTTTCTATAAAATAAAAAGCCACTAAATTAATAGTGACCTTCTGGTATTCCATCTTCTTTATCATCTTGATATTCTTCCTTAGTGATTCTTGCGTAATCTTCTTTAGTTAAACAACCTAATTCAACATAGGTTTTAATATCATCGTTTGTGTAGCATTTAATATCGTAAAAATATTTAATACTTTCAAATGTTGGCCACATTATTCAACACTTCCTTTAAGTTTTGAAATCTCAAGCATTGCTTTCGCTAACTCTTTTTGAGTTTCTCTTAATTGTACATTACCTTTAGCAATTTGCATTTGTGATTGTGCAACTATGAGTTCTAAAGGGTCAGGCTTTTGTGTGATACCATTGTTATTTTGTTCTGTATCGTTTGCTGTTGCACCATACCATTTTTCACCATCAAACTTGCGTGGTGGATAAAGATTGCTAGGTGGCATGATTTCTGTATACTGATACACACCTTGTTCTTTTAAATCTTTTTCTGATAAACTTCCATCTTCATTAGTTAATACTAAATATGGATTTCCGTTATAATCAAACACTTGTTTATACATTCAATCACCCCACGATATAAGTTAATTGTCCGTAGACAAAATCACCTGTATTAATTGTATTATCATTATTTTGCCATATTTTAAACACTTTGTTTGTTACATCATAACTGCATTTAACTGGGTTTTTACCTGAATTACCGTCTGTTCTTGCTAAAAAACTAAATGCATATTTAGGTAGCACATTTGACGGCAAAGTTAAGAATGATGTTTCGGCTTTAGCAGATGTCATTCTAACGTTGAATATGATATTGCAAACTCCGTTTTTTACTCTATAAACCGAAGGACCTAAATCTGTATCGGCTTCAACGCCACTCATTAACGGTAGTTCTTGCCAACCTGTATCAGAAATATTTTTATCTACATATACTTTTGCGTCTGACAAAGCCTTATCCGCTTTAGCTTGTGACCCTGATATGGATTCTTTATCGTTTAAAGGATCATGCCAATTCGACCAAACATTATTAAAGCGATTGATGTATAATTTATCTGAATTTTGAGGTTGAAAATATACAATTTTAATAACATTTCTTTTTTGAACATTTACAAAGCCATCAGTACCAGAAGGGGTACTAACTGATTCAGAAGCAAAGTAACTTCCAGGCTCTAATCCATTTAGATATTCATTATTTAACAAATCTGCTTTCGTTAATTCTTTCGATGAACCATCATTGTTTGTTAATTTATATTTTTGCCAATTATCCGTAATTGAGGATTTAACATAGCCTCCAGCTTGAACATCAGAGTTAAATTTATTAATCTTCTCATCCATTGTGTTATAAACAGTGTTTAATTGGTTCGTATAGTCACTACCTGTATTTGTGATTTCTTTTAAGGTACTATCTTTAGACGTTTTAATCTCATTTAGACTTTTAGTTTTCGCCGAAGTAAGTTCGTCTAATCCTTTTGTTGATGCGTCTAATACAGCTTGTGCTAAATTCTCGCCGTTAGCAAAAGTTTCTTCCATTCGTTCGTATCTTTCAGTGATGTTCTTTTCTAAATCTGCAAAGTGTTTGATGTGTATTAATTTTGTTTCGGCATCTATACTATCAATTAAAGTTTTAGCTATATTAAAAGAGAACAACCGTTCAACAACAGTGTCCTCTTTCCCTTTAATTGCTATATCAACTTGTCCTGTTACCTTACCTGTATGGCGTAACATTTCATCTGACAATGTATACGATAAAATACCATTTATACCATCCTTTATCGTTAAATCATCTCTCACTATAGATCCATCTTCAAATTCTAAACTTATATTTGTAACCACATTACTTTCACCCAATAACAATGGTTTGTGATTTCTAGTTACAATAAAATTTAATATTGATGTTTGAATATCTCTCGTGTAAAAATTAACGTCTAAATTAGACAACGGTTGGTACTTAGCAGTAGTTTCTAAAGGTATATTTGTCTGTTTATCCATAGTCATTATCAATACACACCTTTCGTGCTCGTTTTTATAATATTGTTGTAGTCCGATACATTCCAATAACCAATTTTCGTATTAGCGTCACCATCTATAAATATGCCGCCAGAGCCACCGTTATTGAATATAGTAGTGTTTTTCATATTAACACCACGTATAGCAAATGATTTATCTGAACCGTAGGCGTGATTATGTGCTACTTCGCCAGTGTCAAAGTTATTTAAGTAAATACCACCACGTTCGTTACCGTCGATGTTATCAGTATTTGGATTTGAAACAGTATTAGATCTAACAAAGGAATACGACGCATGTTGAACATATATGCCATTTTTACCTGTAGTATTAACTAAGTTGTTCAAAATGTTAATGTATTTATTTTGTGCGTAATACCCTGTATACGGTGAAACTTCATTATAAACAGCTTCTGTTTTGATATTATTCAAATAATTCTTCTCAATAAACACGTTGATACAGCCTTTATATCTTACACCTCGATAAGCATATGAGATTGTATTGTCCTTAATATGCATATCATCGCATAAATTCATAACAATCGCTTCACCGATATCGTTGTTATCAGATACGAAGAAGTTATTTGTGATTTTGATGTTTTGCACAGGTGCGCTTATGCCATTATATTGTTGACCAAATACTGAAACACCTGTTTTCTTATATTCTTCAAACGAATTATTGTTGATTGCATATAATCGACCAGCTTGAGGAGTACCTGACGGAATACCTTTAACATCATTCGCACTTTTATCTTCGCCACCCACTGATGAAATACGAACACCTTCATAGCAACGTCTAAATGAATTTTCCGTTATTTTCGTATTCACCCATTTATAAGGTCGAACGGCTGCTTGTTTGATATCTTCAAATGTATTCCCTACAATTTTGATATCTTCTTGATAGATGTTATGCACACTGTAGTGGTTACCTATTGCTACATTAAATCCTTCAAGTATATCTGACTTTCTAAATGTACAGTTTTTAATCGATACTTCTTTACATGGCGTGCCATCATTATAGCCTGCACCACCAATACCTTCAGCTGTATACTCACCGATTTGTATTGCTTCTTTAAAGTTATCACCCGTTAAATTGATATACCCTTCAAATGTACAGTTATCAAACGTTAAACTTCTAACACCGTTTGCATCCACACAGTGATAACTAATTAGGTTTCTAAATCTCACATTGTTAAAAGTAATGTTCTCTGCATGTTTTAGTATCACCATGTCAATAGCAGTCGTTTTGAACTTATCAATTTGTTCATAGTTAGAATCTAACGTACCACCTTCAAAATGAATGTTACCTCGACCTTCATAGCCATAGAACGCATCTTCACTCGGTCCATTCATGAAGAAACCACCACCCCAGCCACGAAGGAGGATTGCATTGTTATCCATTTTTACTGTTGTGTTCTCATAAATAATAAGTCTTTTGCCTATTAAATATTTACCAGCAGGGATATATAATGTTCCTGAACCGTTATTATGAATTCTGTTTAAGGCATCTTGAATATAATCCGATACGTCTGTCTTACCAGTTTTATCTGGGTGATACTCATCAATGTTTATAGAACTGATTTTTTCTTCTACACGATTGATGTCTGTATAAACATCGGAAAAATCTGTAAATAACCTTTGAGATAAGATGCCATGTTGTGTACCATCTTGACCGACACGTGCATCTGTTACTTCTTTAACACCATCACCATCTACACCGACAACTAAATTCTTAACTTCATTTAACAAATAAACAATCATCTTATCTAGTGTTGTGTTGGCATGCGTGATTTGTTTACTGTCATGTGCTTTTAATTGCTCATATTGATGATAAATCATTTTATCTTCAATACCATTTGTGAAACTGAGTACGTTCTTAAAGTTACTTATTGTTTCGTTTCTCCAACGTTGATCTAATTGGTTACTCATATTTGTTTGCATTGTAAGCATAATTCTATCCCTCCATTCTTTCAGTTGTTAATACACCTTTATCGTCTACAACGATTTTAAATTTCTGTCCTGTTGGTGCTTGAACGATTAAATCACTTCTAATATATTGTGTGACGATTGATTCAATTAAATCTTCTAAGCCGATAACACCTTCTGTATGTGTTTGTGGAAAAGCATCTTCGCCCTCATAACTCATTCTTATAATTGGAATTTCTTTACTCATCTACTAAAACACTCCCAACGATTGAGCCCCCAGTGTATCCGGTAGAAGGGCTATAAATATTATTTAACTTGCTTTTATTCAGTGCAGCGCTCACGCTTTTCATTTTACGATTTAATACATTACTGATTTGAACAATATCTCTCTTGTTATTACTAAACCCAATTTCATCAGGTGCAGGATTAAGTGGATGCACTTGTATGAGAGAAACGACTTTTAATTCAGTGTTGTAACCCATGATTTCATGGATAAACCAAATCGCATCTCGTTCTTCAATCTTTTCATCGCCGATGTAATTAATATCTAATTCAATATCAGGCTCGTCTTTTAACTCTTTTTCAAGTTTACTTTTTAATTCATCTTTATCTGTTATGGATTCATCGAAGTGATCAGGTGCCTCTCTGTGTCCGAACACATCATAGCTTTTAGATGATTTGTAGACATAAGTTGAACTGTATAAGTCATCACCTTTTAAAACAGCTGTTGTGTTGATAACCGTAGCTTTTTCTGTACCTACATACATACAAGGCGCCGACTTCTTATAATCTACACCTGATTTTTTACCTTTAAAAACGGCTTTAACAGTGTATTTACCTTTTTTCGTATTCTTTGATAAAGTTATGTTTTGGGTCGTTGCCGACTTACTGTAGCAACTATATTCGCCAACTTTCTCACCATTGAAATACAAATCGAGCATGCCACCTTTACTCATTTTCTTTAATGAGAAAACAATAGTTTCATTACCATATTTACATTCCAATTCATATGAAAAAGACGCGCCGACTTCTTCGGTGCGCCATGTGCCATCTTTTATAAACTTGCCACTATAGGTTAGGTCTTTCGGTTTTACAGGTGAGTAGTTTTTAGTATCTTTACTTGTTAGTTTTTTACCATAGCCTTTAATCACAGTTTTTAATTCTTTGGTATCTATGCTCGCTTTTACTTCACTGTTATTATATTTATAGCGAATTGTTTTCTCAGTGGGTACATAGAATGAATTGTTATCATGGATATAAATTTTCTTATTATCTGCATAATAGATAAATCCAAATAGCTCTGCACCTTCTACAAGATATTCCATACCATTTTTTTCACCTAAACCTTCAAAGGATACTTTGTTATTAAAGCTACCTTTAATCTCATAGGAATATCCTAGCTTATTACCTTTGAATCCATACTCTAAAAATTCATTGAGTGTTACCTTTTGAGCTTTGTTAGAATCTGAATCGTCATTTATTGTTTCTGAATCTGTATCTTTGCTTACATAATGGTTTTGAAACTCAAACATGATATGCGTAGCGATGATTTCTTTTGTATGAATAAAACCGTCAAATGATGGTGAGGCTGTTTTGATTACATACTTTTGACCCTTATATTCAATATAGGCTTCATTCTGCAATAGATTATAAACATCTTCATTGTACCTTGTTTTATAAGCGATAAAGGTGATTTGTCTTGTGTTGTTACGTTCATACTCATATTTAAACGTGTCATAAGCAAAGTCTAATAACAATTCAGACATGGTTTCATTAATATCAGTAACAATAATATCTGTACTCAAACTTTATCACCTACCTATAAATAAAAGGGAAGATAAACTGGATATTAACACCACTTACACTTCCCCAAATTTCAAAATCATTATAACCAGGTGCTAACGTGATAATGCCATGATTGGTTAATCTGCCACATCGTTTTGTTTCAATATAAGGATAAGCACCATCTAGTAAAAAACTTTGATTGGTTTCTAACTTACCTTTATATTCGAAAATATCACCTGTTGTTTTATTAACTAGCCTAAATCCTGTTGTAGTGTTTAACCTAATCCATATCTGTAATTCGTGTCGTAATCTAGGGTCTATGGTATCGTCACTGCCATTGAATATTGAAAATTTCTGTCTGTTGTGCGTATAAGCAATCTCATTATCAGGCATAACGCCACTTTCAAATTGCCATTTATCTGACATTAAAGAAAACTGATCTGTTTTATATAGCGATTCTGAATAGCCCTTATAGACTTGAAAAGTGACTTCAAATTCCATAGATGCAAAATCTTTCACATTAGTTGCTATATTTGGTGTAGCGACTGCAAACTTTTTATTAGGTATATCAGACGTTACTACTGAATAGTGTTTTCTTCTGAAAAACAAACGTCTTAGTTTCTGTTCTGCTAAATACACATCTTCTACATCTTGTGAATCTAAACCAAATCGTAAAACTAAATTAAAAGGTGCGAAACTAATCGCACCTGGTATCTCTCCATCTAAGCCATTTATTACTAATTTATTATCATTGTAGTTAGGGTAGTCTTGTTTTGTATCTAAAAATATAAAACCAGGCAGCGCTTCATTTACATCAATCGTACCTGTATCGGTTAATAACTTTAACCATTTATCATTTATCAAACTATGCTGCCCCCTTTACTATAAGCTTCTAGCGATATGCTATTACCGTTTTTCTTGTTGAAATGTTTATTTAAACTATCACCATCAATACCAACAGGTAGATTCTGAACAACATTAATCAATGTTTGAGTTAAGTTATTATTCTGTGCATTAAGTGAAATGTTTTGTTGTAATAAACGTTCAATTGTTGAATTGTCATTGTTTACAGTTACTTCTGTTTTACCTTTATTCATACCAACATAGCTCATAGCTTGTTCAATTAATTGAATCGCACGGTTACGACGAGTCAAAGGTACAACCATTTCTGGTTTGTTTCCTTCGCCGATTTCAGCAATCTGATGTTTCGTAACCATACCACCGTTAGCATAAGGACCTCCTACACCGATAGTACTTAACATTCTTCCGCCATAACGAGCCTTTGCATAACGCATACCGGCAATCAAGTTATCTAAACCATTCAATACATTACCATGCCCTGGAAGTTTATATGCGTTGAACGTACCAGGTTTAACTTGTACTAAACCACGCGGTGTACCCTCTGAACTTCCTGGTCCTGTTGCACTTGGATTACCAGATGATTCAGTATTGATTTGTCTTAACCAAGCATTCGCATAAGCAGAATTGGCAGGTAGTCCAGCAAGTCTCAATGCTTGCATTACTTCTGGTCTCCATGCACTTACTTCTCTAGGCGCAGAACTTTTACCGCCTTTTTTACCTGGATGTGCTTTCAACCATTTTATAGGGTTAATAGGTCTGCCGTTTTGATGCATTTCATAGTGTAAATACGGACCAGTAGATGCACCAGTGTTACCTGAAATACCAAGTTTTGTGCCTGGATGTACTCTTTGTCCTTCATGTACTAACCATTTGCTTAAATGTCCGTAAATAACATCCAAATCTCCGCCATGTACTTGAATATAGTGTCCAAATCCGCCCGGCATTTCTTTTGTATGAGCTGTACCGCTGATTGTTGAATAAACTGGTTCGTAAATATAAGGCAAGTCGATACCCGGATGTGGCCAGTTAAAAGCATATCCTGGTGGCGGTCCGTTAGGACTGTACGGCGTATTGATTCCTCTTGATAAATCAATCCATCCTCCAGCACCGTCTCCGCCTGATTCGTCAAACCATGATTGCACTTTATCAACTAATTTTTTCTTCAGAATTGAATAAGCACCTTTAGCCATTTTTACTGTTGCGTTGTCTCCGCCACCGAAGTTGATACCCATTTTATCCATAACTTTCTCAACAAGTTTACCTGGATTCTCTAAGAATTCACCAACATCTTTAGTAACACCTTTGATTCCGCCCCATATTCCGGAAGCCATATCTTCGGCACTTTCAACAGCATCATTTCCTACCTCTTTAGCTTTTTCAATAACATTTTTAGACTTGTCTTTGACTACTTTTTTAGCAACTTGAGAACCTTTTGTTGCATCTTTAACTAAAGATTGAAGTGGATGCTCTAAATAATCATCCAGTTTCTTTTTGAATGATCCTTTGGCAAATCGAGGAATAGAACCTTTTGAGAGTTTAGGTATCATACCCATATTCTGCATACGTTGTGTAGCCGTACCGTTAATTACACCGTCACCTTTGTTGAGTTTAACAATGACATCACGACCTTGCGGTGCATGCAATGAGCCGTCTGCACGTTGAATTAACTCTTGATGTCCGTTTGAACCACTTCCGTTTCCTGGACCTCTATCATTTACCAGTGCCATTGTCGGTGCCATAACACCGCCATTACTGTCCGTTGCTAATGATGAGCCGTCGAATGTACCTGTGGATAAAGTGGGGATAGGCTTAATAAGTGTTTTATCAGTAATCGCTTTGGCAATGTTGTTAATACCGCCAATCATACTGTTCAAACCGCCGATTGCTTTGTTAGCAACTTCTTTACCTAAACTTGAAGCAGCAGAACCGAAATCTTTCTTGATGTTTTTAATCCAACCTAAAGTTTTATCAAGCCAACTTTTCCAACTACCAAAAGTCTTTTTAGCTTTTTCTTCGGCTTGTGCAGCAATTTCTTTAAAGCGGTCAGTCGCTTTATTTTTCATGTTTTGGAAATTCTCTTTAGAATTACTGTAAGTTTTGCCGAACCACTTCTTGCCTGAATTGAATACACTCTTAGATTTTTCTTCTGCTTTATTAGCTATATCACCGTATCTTGACTTGGTATTATTCCACATGTTCTTAAAGTTTTCTTTAGCATTACCATATGTTTTACCAAACCATTTTTTACCAGAGTTAAACACACTATGTGTTTTTTTTTCAACTTTATTAGCAATATCGCCGAATCTATCTTTAGTCGTATTCCATGTATTTTTGAAATTGGATTTAGCATTTGCAGTAGTATTCCCAAACCACTTCTTAGCAGAGTTATAAGCATTTCTAGTAGATGAGCCTATCTTGCTACTGATTTTATTCCAGTTATCGTCAGTATTCTTCTTAGCAGACTTGAACCAACTGGAAGTCTTGCCTGGAAGTTGTCCGAGCCACTTCCTACTGTTATTGAAAGCACTCTTAGTCGAACTTGAAATTTTATTACTGATTTTGTTCCAGTTATCATCTGTATGTTTCTT
Source organism: Staphylococcus carnosus (assembly GCF_900458435.1). Taxonomy (NCBI): domain Bacteria; kingdom Bacillati; phylum Bacillota; class Bacilli; order Caryophanales; family Staphylococcaceae; genus Staphylococcus; species Staphylococcus carnosus. The sequence goes on from NZ_UHCT01000001.1 coordinate 2,063,194, forward strand.
AGTTGATTTGAACCAGCTTGAAGTTTTTCCAGGTAATTGACCGAACCATTTCTTAGTGTTGTTTAATGCGTTTCTAGAAGATGAACTAATCTTACTGCTTATCTTATTCCACTTGTCATCTGTATGCTTTTTAGTAGATTCGAACCATCCAGATACTCTACCAGGCAATTGGCCGAACCATTTCTTAGCGTTGTTCAAACCATTTTTAGTAGCAGAACCGATTTTATTAGAAATATTATCCCAGGTCTTTTTGGTAGTAATCCAAATTTTCGCACCTTTAACAACTGTTGTATCAATCATCTTCTGCCAACCAGTTTTTACTTTACCAGTTTGAGAATCAATATTTGCGCCTACACCTTTATTTTGCTTTTTAGCTTCATTCACTACATCTTTATGTTGTTTCTTGGCTTTGTCTTTTGACTCATCATATTGTTTCTTAGCATTTTTTATTACTTTGTCGGCTTGTTCTTTTGAAAGTGTTCCATTCTGATCACGTTGTTTGATTGCTTCGGCCACAGTATCTTTATACTTTTTCTTGGCATCAGAAATAGTCTTATCTCTTTCTTTCGCACTTTCTTTAATAACATTAGAAGCTGCTTGAATAGATAACTTACTCTTGTTTTGTTTCATTCTTTCTAAAATTGCTTTTTGTTCAACCTCGCCTTTAGACATAGATTTAACAACTTTAGAATCGAGTTGTGTTTGAAGTTCTTCAATCTGTTTGATTTCAGACTTTTTCAATGCTCTATGTTCATCATGAGCTTTTTTGTATATAGCTTGAATTTTTTCTTGTGTCTTTTGAATACTTGCCGATTCTTTTTCATTTTGTTGTTGTGCTTGCGCTATAATTTTAGCTTCTTGCTTTTTAGTTAAACCGTTAGTGTCTCTAAAGATTTTATTCAGTCCGGATATTTCTTTATCATGGCGACTATCAAGTTGCTTGCTTATCTCATCACCCATTTTTTTATAAATGTTAGTAATTTGTTGATACTGTTCATTACTGATTTTTCCATGATGGAGTTTGATTTCTTCAAGTTTCAAAGTGGATTGTTTAGAAAGTTTATTATAAGATTTCAAAGCTTTTTCAGTGCCTTTAGATACTCCTTTAGCAAACACATCAGTTGTGTCTGAAGCTTTTGAAACCATTTTATCTAAACCATCAAAACTTTTCTTAATACCTTTGAATAATAAGCCTTCTTGTAAACCTTTGGCCATATCGTTTTTGAAGTCGTCCCAGAACTTGCCCATTTTGTCTTTAGCTTTATCAATCCAAGAAAAGTCCATACTATCTCCGACTTGTTTTACAAGTTTCCCCATATTGTCGAAGCCTTTTCTGAACCAATCCATTTTTTCATAGGCTACACCGAAAATAGTCGTAAGTATTGTAAGGGGAACGCCGACTTTACCTATAATTTTAGTACCGGTTTTCAATGTATTACCTAAACCACCGAATTTACCGGTTGTTTTCATAATTGTGTTAGTAAATGAGCCGAACAAACCAGTAGATCCTTTGACAGATTTTCCGGTTGTCACAAAAGATGCTGCCGCACCTTTGTTAGCAGTAGCGTTAACGGCTGCTTCTGCAGTATTGATTGCCATTTGTCTGTTTAATGAAGCCATAACCTTTTGCAGCGCTTCCGACCGCTCTAAGTACCAATCCTAGTCCTAAAACAACAGGTCCTAATGCAGCTGCAAAAAGCCCCATTCCGATTGCACCCTTACGAACCCAACCCGGCAAACTACTGAAACCTTCCACAAAGCCTTGAATACCTTTAGCAGCGCCTTGAATTGCCGGTGTTAAGTCTTTACCGACTTGAATACCTAAAGTTTCAAACGCACCTTTCAATTGTTCTAGTGCACCTTTGAGGTTATTCTTCATCTGGTCTGCTGCTTTCTTACTTGCACCGTCTGAATTTTTAAGGGAATCACTGTATTGATTAACTTTGTCTGGTCCCGCTTCAATCAATGCTAAGAAACCACTTGCAGCTTCTGTACCTACCACAGTAGAGACGTTGGCAAGTTTCTGTTCTTTCGTCATTCCTTTCATTTCTTCACGGAATTGACCAACCAAATTACCCATGCCGACAAATTTTCCTTCATTATCAGTTAAGTGAATGCCCATTTTCTCAATTTCTTTCGCAGCCTTACCCGTAGGATTAGCTAATCTAATGAATGAGGCACGAAGTACAGTACCGGCAGTAGAACCATCTAACCCAGCATTCGACATGATTTCAATTGCTGCAGAAGTATCTTCAATAGACACACCTAACGCTTTGGCAGGTGTACCCGCATATTTTAATGCTTCACCCATGTAACTAATATCAGCAGCACTGTCATTTGCAGCAGTCGCTAATAAATCAGCCACATGTGATGAGTCGCTTGCTTTGAGGTTGAATGAGTTGATAGATGAAGCCATAACAGTTGCAGTAGTTGCCATATCTGCACCACTGGCTTCGGCTGCACTGATGACTCCAGGCATTGCTGACATCACTTGGTTAGCGTTAAACCCTAAAGCAGCTAACTCTTCCATGCCTTTAGCTACTTCAGATGCCGATTGACTAGTTTTTGCGCCTAACTCCATAGCTTGATTGGACATAGCTTTCATTTCTCCGCCACTCGCTTGTGCAATTGCACCTACACGTGACATCTGCGCTTCGAAGTCTGCACTTATTTTAACTGCTGCACCTAATCCGGCTACAATAGGAGTTGTAACGCCCATAGTCATGTTACGACCAACATCAGTCATCTTACTTCCGATTGTTCCGAATTTCCCCGCCATATTATCCATATGATCCGCTGTCTTTGTGTACTGACTGTTGGCAATCGTCTGCTCTTTGTTAAACTCTTTCATTTCGCTTGTTGTTTTGTCGATTGCTCTTTGAAGATTATTTAAAGAAGCTTTCTCATTATTAACTTGATTTTCTGCCGCAGCTAAGTTTTTATTGTGGTCTTTGATTGTTTTATTAACGTCATTGTATTCTTTTTCAGTCTGTTTCAACTCTTTGTTTGTTTTATCATAAGTTGATTTAACTTTTTCATTGGAATCTGATAACTTTTTGTTTTCACCACGTAATTTTTCTACTTGCGTTTCTTCTTTTTTATATCTCTCATCAAGTTCTTTATGTTTTTGAGATTGTTTTTCTACCGCTTCGCTTGCTCTCTTAAGTTGCGTTGTTGTAGCCTTGTTGCTATTCTTTAATTCTTTTTCTGCTTTCTTTAGCTTTTCTAACCTTTGAGCAGCTTTTTCTCTTTGATTATTCGTACGGTTGGATTGAGTTTCTGCCTTTTTTAATTCTCGATTGCTTTCTTTCAAACTTGCATTAGATTTTTCTAACGCTTGTTTGTTTTTCTGGTTAGCAGCAGTCAGTGACTTGTAAGCTTGTTCAACACCTTTGACTCGGCTTGTTGCTTTAGCGTAGTTAGCATTCAGTTCTTTCAGTTCACTTTCGGCTTGATTGAACATTTGTTTTTGTACTTTCATCTTATTGTTCAATCCGTCTATTTTGGCTTTGTACTGATCCATTGAGCGCTCAGCTTTATCAAATGCAGATAAATTAGCTTTCATCTCACTGTTAACCACACCTAACTGACGTTTCAAACCTTTCATACCTTCTTGTACGCCTAAGGAATCAAGCTTCATCTCTAACGTTAAACCTTGCAGTTTTTCGTTCATATTACCCTCCTTTCTAGCTACCGAATAACATTCTTAAATCGGTACCTGTATATACTTTTTCTTCTTCTTGCTGTGGTTGCTCTTCTTCATTGTCGTCGTTAAGTAGATCGAGCAATTCAAAGTAAGGTTGTTCTTTTGCTTGTGTAATGGTCCAACCATACTTTTCCATGCAAAAACGCTGTAAAGCTTTAAGATTGGATAAAACTTCTTTTATTGATATTAGTTTTCTGTCTTTCCCACTTCATCTGTTTCATTTTTTGTATCTTCGTCATCGTCTCCTTGGATTTCTCGAAACACATCACCTAATGCTTTTGTATATTGACGTGTTCCCATGTTGTTTAATACTTCTTCTTCTGTCAATCCTTGGTCTGCAAAGAGACTCACTAAGTATTGACGTTCCAACTCTCTGACTTTTTTCGCATCAGGCTCATCTTTAGCAGATTCTTTTTGTGTTTTATCTAAAAACTCATAGAATTTTTCTGCTTCGCCCATTGTGATAATGTCTTTAGAGTAAGTTGAAGTTTTGCCTGTTTTATTATCTTTAATATCGAATTTTATTGTCATTTTTGTAGTCTCCTTTAAATTAAATAAATAAAAAAAGACGCAGTGTATTAAACTGCGTCCGTAGTAACTGTGATGTTGATTGTTCCAGTTTTACCACTTCCGTCATCAGCTTTAGCAGTGATTACTGCTTTGCCTTCAGCTGCACCATGAATAGCGCCTGTTTTAGCGTCCACAGTGACAATATCAGTGCTATCTGATGTGTAAGTCACTGATTTATTAGTTGCTGTAGTCGGTGCTACAACAGCTTTAACAGAATCGTCTGCACCTGTCTTGATTTCTTTAGTATTCGGGCTAAAAGAAATACCGGTAACTAAAATAGGATTAGTTTTGAAAGTCGGTACATCCACTTTATCGGATTCGGCACCATCTTCTTCAAAGGCTACTTGGTAAGTACCTTTCGGATATTCAGTGTCAGCATTCAAACCAGAAACGGAGACAGTCAAACGACCCTCTCCGTCTTGTGTGCCTACAACCTCATCATCTTTATATACTTTTAATGTTTTGACCATAATATCAACTCCTTGCCCCTATTCAGCAGATATATTAACGGATTTTGCATTAGGTTCCGCTTCTACATTTTGGGGATTAGCTGGGTGTACCAGTACCTTCTTCATCTGAATTTTTTAAAGAATCTGTGTAACCGACAAACACTTTCTTGAAGAATTCATCTTCTCCATCTTTGCCTTCATGGTAACCATAAACGATACCTTGGTTTTCACCGTCAACTTCGATAGTGCGGTTCATCCAGTCTCCAGTTAATTTCGTTGGTTCTGGCGCTTCTGCTTTTTCACCTTTCGTTTTGAATTCAATTGAATCTAAACTGAAAGTACCTTTCAATAACGCTACATATACAGGTTCGCCAGTTAAACCGTCCTCAGATACTCCAATCATAGCAACGTAAGGTGCGCGAGTGTTTTCGCCTACCCAAGCAGTGCCGTTTTGGTCTTTCTCACGTCCTAATACTGCGTTTAAATCATCACTCGGAATGTTGAAAATATCCATATCCGATTTAACTTCATTTGTACCTTGTTTTTTCATCCAAACACGTTTGTTTGAAGCGAACATGTCAACCAATTCTGGTGCTAAACCAGTAATGTTAAGGTTGACTGTACCACCGTTTTCGTCTTTCCATTCAAATTGCTTTTCTACTGTTTGACCGTCTTTGCCGTATACGCCGACTAAAACTTTTTTGAAACCTACTTTATATGAGCCTTGTCCATTTGCCATATGTTTGTTCCTCCTTGATTTTAGGCATAAAAAATACACATCTATTCGATGTGTAAGCCTTTGTAATATTGATTTTTCGGAATGCCTTGATAGCGTCTTGATTTGACGTATCTTTTAGTTTCTTTGAAATATTCATCCAACTGTGTGGAAGCTTGATACAAGTCATGCTGCATAAGCAGATACCTAATTCGTTTGGTTAAATCGATTGTTAATTGGTCTTTATACGTTTCAACGTCTACTTGGATCAGATAAGTTTCTGAAAGATATTTGTCAGAATTGTATGTGCTAGGTACATCATTGATAGGCGATAGGACAACAAAAGGTTTTGACGTATCAGCGTTTTCTGATGTCGTGTAAAAATAAATCCTATTACCTATGTTCTGTTTGATTAATTCATCGTTTTTAATGACATCATACACATAATTAAGAATGTTCATAATGACCGCCTCAATTCTTCTTTGATGATTTGTCTGTATCTTGATTCGGAAGATTCCAAAGTTTTAGCGATAACTCCCATTCCTCGAGGTGTGTATTTGATGCCGTTGCGTGTGTAACCATGTTCGTTCAAATGAATTAATCGGAATCTGTCCATAGGTCCTACCCAATCAATCACAACTGTTCTCAATTTATCGCTTGCAGCAGTGAAAGGTTTGGTTTTATGCATTTCATCAATACTTGCACCTGTATCTTTAAACACTTCAAAATTCTTTTTCAATTCTTTTAGTAAATACTCTGAAGCTTTTTCCAATGCGTCATCTGCTTTTCTTCTCATTGCAGTTTCTCCAAATCTTCTTTCCAACTGCCTTTCCAACTCTTTTACACCTTTTAATTCCACACTCATTTTTTATCGCCTAACACAATAGTGATGAAGCCTGTTTCCGGTGCGTCTAATCGCACTTCATATACATTGAAAGTTTGCTGTTCCAACCTAAAATCTTCCACACGAACAATGTGATTTGTTTTTGGTGTATAGTCTTGCCATGGATCACGTATCACAATCGTTAATCCTAGCGAAGCCTCGTAAACACCCAATATTTCTTGGTCCTTCATGGAAGGTGCATAGGTATGAGCAAAGCATTGATATAATGTCTTTTCTTCGAAGTCATCCGGATAAGGTCCTTCATTCACATATTGATAAAAAATGACGGGCGTACGCATGTCGCCAGATTGTACTTTTCTATTCTTGAATCTCATCTGTGCCAAATGCATCACCCTCATATACTTGATTTTGCAAACCGAAGTCTGTAATTAGAGTTGAAAAGTTTTCATGGAAAAATTGGAGTTGCTCATTGTAGACATAACGCGAACGTTCTAAAACCAATTCACGACCAATCATGTTTTCATCTAAATCAAAAACCCCACAAGTCGATTTGATAGCTACAAAAGATTTGTTCAAAATCTCTTTTAATGACTCATCTTCTGAACTGTGAAAAATATGCATACGACTTTTGAATTCGTTTAATAATTCATCCATATAATCGCCCCCTATTCCGCAGAAATAGAAGCAGATTTACTCTTTGCGTCTACTCCTACATTTTGGGGAGTATTAGGGAGTAGTAGAGTCGATTGCTAAGTCATATACTGCAGCAACTTTGTTATCTTTCGCTTTACCGTAAGCAAATTGTTTAGCAGTGAATAAATTCATATCTTCGATTGCTAAAGTCTGTTCGAATTTTTGAATGTTGATGCCTCCGCCTAAATAACCATCGTAGCGACCTTTAACGTAAGTTAAAACTTTGCCAGGAGTTTGTGCGATTGATTCGATTACATTCAAGTTGTAAGGCAATGCAGTTACATATACACCGTTAGCATTTAAATGCGTGTATTGTGCTTGGATATCGAAGGCGTCTGATGGATTCACAACCATTGTTACGTTCCCTTTAACGACCACTGAATGACCTTTTTCATTAGTTGAATGGAATTTGAATACTTTAGTCAATTCTTTAACCGTTGTTTCAGAATCTTTGAAAGTTAAAGTGCCTTCTGATTCTTTTTCTGGATAAACGCCACCAGTAACGGACACACCTTCTTGTACTTGACGGTTCAATCCGATTGGTTGGTCTTTACCAGTACCGTTCAAGAATGCAGCTTCTAAAGCTACTGCGAATGCTTCTTCAATTTGTAAGCGAACAAATTGTTCAATCCATGCTGGACCGAAGTCTTGCAAGTCTTTAGGTAATACTACAAATGCTGTTAATTTGTTTTGGATTGCAGTTTCTTCACTGAATGCAGCATCTAATTGACCTTTGATGTCGCCAAAGATTTTACCCCAAACCGCAACGCCTGATGTTTCTGATTTCAAGAATTTCAAACGTAATCCAGCGTTTTTGATTCCTAAGTCTGCAAGTAATGGATGTTCTGTTGTTAAATCTTCAAAGATGCGATCAATCGTTTCTTCAGGTAATAATTTCTCTTCTTTGTAACCTACTTCTGTATTGATTTCGTTGAAGAATTTGCGTTGTTGTGCAGTTAATTGTTTATCTGCATTCGGCAGACTCGCAATTGCTTCCGCTTCTTGTTTCGCATGTTTCTTTGATTCTTCGAATAATTCGTTAATCATTTGGCCATACAATTCGGCTTGTTTTTCTTCTGTTTCACCTTGTGACAATGCGTTCAAAAATTCTTCGCGCGCTGTCTTGAATTCATCTGATAATTTGATAGTCATCTTGTGACCTCCTCATTTTTTGTATTAAAAAAAGAACTTATGCTTAACCTTGTTTTGAGGTTTGCTAAGTTCTTCTTTTTCTTCTAATTTCTCAATAACTTTATTTGCAATTTGTTCCACGTCAATTTTGATTTCAGGAGTTTTGTTCATCATTGCTGATACTTTGTCGATTGCATTTTTAGGAATCATATGACCTGTGTTAGCGACTAAACGTGTTGCGGACTCATCAAACATCTTACTGTCTGCAAACCCTAAATCAACTGCATCTTGTGCGCTCATCCAGCTTTCTTCATTCATCAAATCAAGAATTTCCTGTTCGGATTTACCTGTTTTGTTCATGTAAGCATTAGCGATACCTCTATTCACACTGTTCAACATTTTAGAAGCAGAAGCCATTGCTCTGTCATCTCCATAAGCAAGTGTGCTCGCATTATGAATCATCATTTGCGCCGTAGGACTCATTTCAATTGTGTCGCCCGCCATTGCAATAACAGAAGCAGCGCTTGCAGCAACGCCTACAACTTTGACATTGACATTACCGGCATAAGATTTTAATGCAGTATAGATTTCACTTCCAGACATGACTTCTCCGCCCCCTGAATTGATGATGACTTCCACATCTTCATTAGTAGAAGGCAGCGCATTAATAATGTCGTTTGGTGAAGTTGCATCCATATCTAGCAAATCGTAAATCCATTTTTCATTATTTGGTACAATCGCACCTTTTACGTTAATCTTCATCAGTTTCACCTCCTTCTGGTGTGCTATCCGCAGTTTCTTCTCTTGTTGTTGTATAGTTCTTAGTTACAAAGTATTGATCCATTTGAGGGTCGTCTGACGGTTCCTCACCTAACATCACTAATACTTGGTTCGGTGTGAACGTGCTTGAAGATACAAGTTTGTCGATTGATTCAGCCATTTCTAACGGGTCTTTCTTATCGATGCCGATAACTTTAATCCGTTTGCCTTTGATAACTTCATTTTGTTTCAACAATTTAGCGTTCAATTCATCTTCAATCTTCTTAATCAAAGGCTTGATACAGAATTTAATGTACGATTTCATCGCATTATCCAAATCCGCCATCTCTCCATGAATAAGAGAGGGAGGGATACCGATTGCTTTAGCCACAATATCAATTAATGACCTGAAAAGCTTGCCCAATTCATCAAAAGGTGCATTGTTTGATTTAGATGCAGAAGATACATCTTGATAGTCAAACCCTTTTGTTAATGGCGCAACTGCTACTCCATTGTTACTGAATGAATTAACGACTTTATCGACATAGTTTTGCATTTTTTCTGTATTCTTTTCGCCGTTGACTGCACTGGAATCAACATTCATGATGCCTCGTATCTGATAATTACGCATTTGAGCGCTTATCATACGTCCGAATATCTCTCCATAGTCTGCAAATAAGCCTTCAGTAAATTTATTCAGTTTGTCATTGTTGTAAGTTAAGTAAATAACCTCGTCCATATTAAATGAACGTTCAAATTCATAATCGCTTACTGTTACATCTTCGAAAATATCGGGATACAGCGCATATTTTTTACGATTATAATTGTCTGCCACTACTAAATCTTTGGTATCTGTCACGACAATCAACACTTCATTGTCATAAATCAATTTGTAGATAACTTTCTGCCAAAAATCTGTTGAAGATAAATCTGTATTCGGTCTAACATTCAATTTGTACCAGGATTGGTCTTTTAAAGACTTATTATCAGCGTCTAAAAATCGAAACTCTGATTGTGAAAGAGTTCTTGCTAAAAATTCAATACAAGTATTCAATGCTGCTTGTTTCAAATAAGCTTTTTCAGATGTATCTTGAAACAATTCCAAATCATACATCCAGCTTGCTTCTTCATGTCTGCCGAAAATCTTATCAAATAATCCAGCCATTACTTTCCTCCTTTCTAAAAGTCAATTGCGTTCAAGAAGTCAAGACTCGAACTGACGTCCGCTTCCAATAAATCGTCTGCTCTGTATAAAGCGTGAATAAATGCTTGGAACCCGTCTGTTTTACGTCTAATCTCATCTTTCTTGATATATTCTTTGTTGCCATCCGGTTTGATTTTGACAGCAACGTTATTTGTGTACCAACGCATCATAGGATTGTCATCGAATATGACATTATGGTTAGCAAACATGGTTTCAATTCGAGGTGCTAACAATGATTGTATGGCTCTAGGATTTCTAATCACTTCAATTTCTATTCCGTATTCTTCAAATAGTGGTCTTAATAGATCCATTCTGAAATTATCAGCAATCACTTTTTCTAATCCGTATGTTTCTCGCATTTTATCGAACCATAAGACAATATGAAGTGGATTGATAGAAGGTTCATCTACAATTGTGAGTAATCCCTCTTTCTCCCACTCATGAATAGGTGCTTTCAATTTCACTTTGTCTAAAAAGCCTTTACGTACAAATGAATGTGACTTCCAAATGTAGTCATCGCCCTCTCTGAAAAGCAATCCGACTGCTGCAAAGTCTTTGATACTTGCATAATCCAAACCGCCTAAGCATTGTCTTTGTTCCAACTCAGGAAATGGTCTGTTTGTCGCTAAAATTTCTTCCCATGGTGCTACAACTTTTTCTAAATCTACTTCAGGAAGATTCATACGCTTAGTCATAAATTCTTCACGTTTAGATGGCGCAAAAGTCATTTCATTGTATTGGTTTTTAACTTTTCTGAATAAACCTTGTGCATATTCGCACATCGGCTCACTGAACATCGGATTAGCTTTCTCCCACATCGTTGGATCATCAACTTCCTTAGGGTCATCCAACTTGCAAATGAACGGGAAAATTCTATCGTCTGGTGTTTCGCCTTTAAGCAAAGAAAGTGAACGTTCTTTCAATTTGTCTAAGAAGCCCTCACGCACATAACCGTCTGTACCGATAAAAAATTCACGTGGATTTCTGACTTTACCTAATCCAGAACTGAACACATCTACTGTTTCGCTATCTTCGTATCTATGTACTTCGTCATAAATGACACAACCTTCACGACCACCATCTTTTGTACCAGCATTCGAAGTTCTGAATCTGAAACGTGATTTAGTTTCTGTGTCAGTGATTACCAACTTAGTCAGATAGAACATATCTTCCAATTCGTTACGTTCAATCATGTTATAAGCTTCTTCAAATGACGTTTTAGCTTGGTCCTCTGAATTGGCTACTACAGAAATATCGTAATTAGGAATACCATGCAGATAGCTGATAAAGTAATTCGACAGCGCTGTAATAAATCCGTTTTTACCTCCGCCACGACCTAACGTAATAAAAAACTGCTCGAAATATAGGAAGTTCCCTTCTTTTTCGAACAGAAATATAAATGGTACTATAAACTTTTGGAATGGTTGCAGTGGGAAGTACCACTTCTCAGTAAATTTGATAAAGTTTTCAATTTGTTCTTCATCAAAATATAAGTCACCACGACTAAGTACATCTCTTTCAAGATATGCAATAAGCATAATCCGTTCTTTGTTAAGCAATATTTTGCCTGTTTTCCATAAACGGATATAGTCATCAATATACTTATTCTTAATCATACTAAGTCACGACGTACTGGCTTCTCTGGTTCGTCATCCTTTTTTGGTAATAAATCAGAGAGTTGCTTGATGATACGTTGATAAGATTGATCGCGTGTGTTGTAAAGTCGTGCAACAGGTCGTTCCCTTTCATACGGTTCAGTTTTTTCGGATTGCGTGAACAGCATATACTCTCCATTTTCTTGAATATCTTCCCACATATAGTCCAACATGACTCTCAAACGTGCTGCTTGAATAATTAATCCCTGAACTACGTTCAATTTGTCTTGTGGAACGTCCTTGTATATGTCTAATAAGCGTTCTCGTTCTTGCACAACTTTTTCATCGTCATCTCTTACTCTCATCTATATCACCTCTTTCTTTAGTCAATTTTCAGGGAGGGGTTACGCAATTTTTTTCATTTTAAATCTGCGGAATCGATTCCCCATCACCGGTTCCCCCTCCAAAGTTTTTTCAAAAAAATTTTGACCCGGGGGGATTTAAATATTTTTTTATTTAATTTTTAATCCCGAAAATATTTTTACCACTTTTCATCTTGCCATTTATTTTCTTTTCGTTTCCAAGTCGTGTAATGTCTGTCGTGAATTTTGTTATGACAATCAACACATAATGTTTCTAAGTTATCATCTTCCAATGCCAATTCTGGATGATGTTCTAACTCTTTTATATGATGGACCACTAACTTAATCTTTTTACGACCATTCTTATTAGGCTCATATACATCAAGAGATACCTTACCTTGTCGCTTACAAGATTGACATTCGAACTGGTCGCGCTCTTGGATTGCCTTTCGCTTGTGTCTCCACTCGCTGCTATTGTAGAACGCACGTCGTTGTGCTTTGCTTAGTGCCACATGCCACCTCCTACTTACTGCTTACTCATATCAACACTGACATGCTTGATAGTATTCATATCAATAAACAAAAGAGACACACCATGTTAGTGATGTGCCTCAGTTATAATATAGTATTCTCATTCACATAGATACATAGTGACCACCGTACCTCTCTATCTGTATCAGATATAAAGAAAGACACAACACTCAATGTGCCATGCCTTATGTACTACTATCGCTATAACTCGATTATAACTTAATAGATATGTGATACCTAATAGTGTTCGATGTGTCCAAAGTGTTCGATGTGTTCTAACTGTAGTTGCCTTGCTGTACATCCATGTACACATTGACTATCTCATTCACACGACCATAGAAGTTAGATCTGCTATTGATACATGCAATGTCCATGATAGTCTTATGCTTCATACCACGCTTCATCATCTGAAGTATATGATAGTTGACCTCATCAGTAACGTACTCCTCATGTTCATCAATGAACTGCATCTTCTCTATCATCTTTATCTTACGTCTCCATTGCTTGTTCCTATTGATGACCTTCACTAATACTTTATCTCCAGTAGTACCTTTAGCTTTAGGTAATGTAGCTTCTATACCATACTGTGCAACAGATGTACTATCACTATCATATATATCTGCTTCTACCATATTCTGATAGAACTTATAGTTATCCAACATCTCTCTTACTTCTTTCTCTGTGTACAATGTGCAGGCCTCCTACATTAGTTTGTTTTCAATATCTGATTTGAATTGTTTTAATTGTTTGATGTATGCTTCTTTATGTTTGATATCTTCTTGCCATTCTTTTATTTGACGTTGATATTTATCAATAGTGTTCTTCGCAATATCTATATCCACTTCAATGTTATGAATCTGCGACTGGTAAAATTTATCCATTATCATCATTCCTTTCAATAAGTGTTTGTATAATAATATCCTTTAACTTTAACTCTTCATTCAACTCTCGATTCGCTATATAAAGCACAAGCGAGAGGAGAGCAAAGAGAATGGTTAGTGCTATCCACATTATTTACTTACCTCCCGCATTATAGTTATGAACCCCATTCAAATCCGCCTGACTGTTGATGTCGTAATCACATGGTGCATCTATCTCATTGTTAGCTGTTAAGCGTATGATAATCTCATTCGTAACGTACTTGCTTAGTTCGTATACAGTGAGGAGTGAGACAATATAGAGTAGGCGTTTAGGATATTCAGACTTATACGTGCCTTTGGTAAAATGCTGTTTGATTGAACGTTTACTGCTAAATAAAGCCCCAGTATTTACTTCTCTATATCTATACCTCTTACCACTTAATACTATAGGATGTTTCAGTTTCTTAATCTCAAACATCTCACCTGACATGTTCATTGTGTTTCCAACATAATATGGTGTCTTTAGCATATACATAGTCATAGGTTAATCCTCCATGTAACGTTTGAAGAAAGCGCCTTTGTTCATAACTCCCCAAGGCTTACAATCTTGCTCAAAGTCATACCATCTATAGAATATTGTTCCTGGATATATTGGAGCATCTTCTTTGTCAGAGACATAGTGGTTTAATAGCAAATACTCCTTACCGTCTGTTCTTGTTAGTAATGGTTCTGAACGTCCTATAAATTCACATACCTCTTTAAAATTCTCTTTTCCTTTAAACTCAATATACTCAACTACGTCTGGTCTTTTAATCGCTTTTTTAATCATTTATTTTTCCTCCTTTAGTTAAATCCGTAGTATGTTGGTATCCACAATCATCACAGCTTCTAACAATAACTACTGGCCCATTACTTCCATACGCACGTTCGGCATCTACATTTAAACTCTTACATCTCGGACACTGGAAGAATGTCTTGTGCTCAAAATAATCGTTGTGTTGAATGAATTTTTCATCGTCTCTATCAATCGTATATATACCATTTGTTTTTAGTGTTTGACTTTTGAGTGCTGTAACTATTTCGTAGTCCCACATATTTACTCACTGTCCTTTCTTATAATCTTTACCGAATAATGTTTCTTTTTCTTCTTCAGTAAAACGCTCATGTTTAATAGTTGTACCTAACCCTCTATTCGCTAACATTCTAGGTTCTTTCACCATCCTCTCAGCCTCTTCCTTACTCTCTGCCTCAATCACAGTGTAGGTTTCATTCTCACGTGCTTTAGTTACATGAGTGAAAGGGTGACCGGTTGAGTCTGTTATGTGTCGGATTAGAAATTGCATTCACAACACCTCATGCGTAATTACATATTTCGTAAGTTTACCACCACATTTTATGGCTACATTATTCGCTTCATCATAATTGTTATATTCAAATAAAGTTGCTCGCTTGATATCATCTGTAAATCCAAATCCTCCTATACGATATTTGAATAAGTAAATACCTTTATTAACTTCAACTACATAATGTGTATCTTTATCTACTACCATCCACACTCACTCCTTATTAAGCAATGCCTTAACTTTATCTAGTATGTCTTTATCTTGTTCCACTTGAACCAAACCCTTTTTCTCCTCTTGCTGTTTCATTACTAAACTCCTTAACTGGTTCTAACTCTGGTTTCCATATTGGTACGATAACCAACTGTGCTAGTCGGTCGCCTTTGTGAATTGTATAATTAGTATTTACGAATTTGCTGACGTATCCATGTTCAAATTTATTTTGAATATTAAAATAAGCATCTTCTTCTGTATCGAACTCTTGACTATCATTCTTAATATTAATCTTCATATGTCCTTGATAACCTGCGTCAATCTTTCCTGTTTCAACTACAAGGTGCGTTTTACTACTAACACCACTTCTACTTGTAAGCAATCCAACATAACCTTTAGGAATATTTACTGCTATATCAGTAGCGATTAATGCTTTTTCTTGTGGCTCAAGTATCACTGTTTCTGCTGCGTATATGTCATAACCAGCGTCCGTCGCATTTGCACGTGTCGGCATTGTTGCGTTGTCTGATAGTAGTTTGATTTGTAGGTTAGTCATTTATAAAAGACCTCCATTTTTATACAACCATACCTTTGCCTTTTTAGTGATTATTTCTTCCTTTGATTTTAATAAGTCTCTTGGACCTAACTCTATATTGATGTTTACGTCTAATGGTTTATCACAAGTATGCTCGTCATACATTTTTGCTTTAGCATATAATTCGTTATAAGTTTTTAAATCTATTGTTACTGTGTTAGTCATTTACTTGTCCTCCCTTAATTCGATCCATTTCATGTTTAACTGACTTATATTGATAATTACTTGGGTTCCATTCCATCTTTTCATTGATGTATTCTTCTAACTCCAGCCACTCATTTCGTAATTTATTAACATCATCTATTAATTCATCTCTGTTCGCTTTGTACTTGTAAGCTAATTCTTTATCAGTCATTTGATAGCAACTCCTTATCTTCGAAAATGTTGCCTTTTGCTGTTTGTTAACTCACGCATGGTTTTTTTATTAGTTCCTCCGTAATCTCGTTCCACGTCTGCACGCCACGTCCGTCTGTGATGTCCAGTATCACACCGTAGACGTACTGGTTAATGCTAAACTCTGCTCTATCTTGTTCTCGATTAACATGCCCTGTTCCCTGTCTGATGTCTGTACACTGTACATACACCTTACATTCGTGACCGCTGTGCATTAATCCCTGAATATAGCCCATTTCGGCGATTGTGCCCTGATTGTGAGTGAGATAATCGAAAATCAGAATGTCGCTTTCAGAAATTCCATTCGTATCATTTCTCACAATACGCTCAGCTAATCCTTCTTGTACTGCGTTGTTTTTATCGTTCACACTCTTATCATCTTGCGGTACATAAACATCAAAGCCTAAACGTTTCAGATCATCACGTTCCCACGCTCTTCGCATTTGGTCTCCGAGATCTAGCATTCCGCCACCGAGATATATTTGTTTATTCATTTGTCAGCACCTCTTTCAGTCGCTTTGCATAGACTTCTATTTTTTCCAACTCTTTCACTTTTTCATCTTTACGACCTAATCGTGTAGCATATTTGATAATGTTGCCTGTCATGAAACCTTTGAACTCTTGAGATGTCATCTGCTGTCTAAGAAATTCGATTACATCTATCCCGTCTTTGCCTTGGTAATGAGAAGGAATACCTTTATCCGCATCATTGACGAAAAACGGTTCCTCGTTTTCGTAATCTTCTGACTTCTGATTACTTAAAGGTAATGTATCAAAGTAATCTTTATCAGTGATTGTTGCTTCGTTTGACACACCGTCCAATTGCACAACAACTGCTTGTGGTTCTGCATGTCGTACAACTCTGCGGATTACAGTAGCGTTGTGTCCTTCATCAATATTCATATCGTTGTATCGCCAAATAATGATTCTGTCGTTCACATTCAAGTCTTTAATCTCTTTCATCTAACGCACCGCCTTTTTCATTAAGTCGTTCTCGCATAAGTATTTAAACCATTCACTAGGTTTGACTGCTTGCGGTGTTCCATCGTAGAGCCACGGTTTTAAACGCTTTTTTCTTTCTTCTTCCAATTTCTCAGCTTCCAACTTACGTTCAATATCATCTGTCGCTAGGTCATAATGTGTTCTGCCGTTATATTCTACGTAATAATCAATATCTCCTAAAATCTCATCAATCCATTCACCTTTTTTGACTCTTTCAGTAATCCGTGCACCTACAACATTGATACGTTCTTTTTCTCTTACTGGAATATAAAATGACATTTCTATCATTGGGATCATCCAACATATTTCGTTATTCTTTGTTACATAAGTCGAGTTGTATTTCAGTGCTTGCTTTAAAGTCCATCCTTCATTAATTCTTTGTTGAACCAGTGCTAAACTTAATTGTTTTACTCGCATTTCTGCTCTCTGTTTATTTGTTAATACTATTTCTCTACCATCAATAACTATTGGTGTTTTCGATTTTGCATACATTTCTCTCACTCCATTATCCATTTCATCTCGAAGTCATCTGCTTCAATCACTTCGCCGTCAATATGGTCCTCTTTATTTTTGTGAATCTCATCTATTGCTTGTTCCTCTGCTAGATATATGTCTTGAGTGTCTACTTCAATATCTTTCTCGAAAGTTAATGTGTACTGCATCCTTACTATCATTCGACCATCTCAACTTTCATAATGATTTTTGGCGTTTCCCCATATTTTTTAAAACTTTTAACTTCTACAATTTGATTATCGTCTTGCCACAAGTGATTATTTGCAGCATCCAATACTGTTTTAATCAAATTATCTATATCTGGTTTCGTACGTTTATACTGACCTACCATTGCTAACCGCTTCTTGTTACTCCAACTCAAAGGCGGAATGAATAAGAATTGCAATGTTACGATTAAATTGCCTTCCATCATCAATTTCGGCATTTGTTTTTGTATGAACTGTTTATGATCCGTATAAGTTTTAGGCATATATGTTTGAACATATTTACCTCTCATAGAAAAACGTGGTCGAGGTGAGCCGATAGGCGCTTTATGTGTTTCGTTGAAATTAATTTCTAATTCCATGTTTCACCTCAAATTCCATCACACCCGGCGTGTACACTCTCTTATTTACTTCTACATCTATTTGCTTCTGTAACTTATCAGCGTTGCCATTTGCAGTGTCTATGTGCAACTGAGCGTATACTGGACTGCAACCTAATATTTCAATGATATTTTCTTTAGTTAACATTAAAAGTTTAATCCTCTCATGCGGAAATCTTCGCCATTCATATTTATTGTGGTAGTATTCTTCATCATTCTGCTGAATATCTTGGCTAGATCCTTATTTTGTATTAATTCTTTACTACTGTTGTTAGTTGTGATGATGTTGTGCTTGCCTGTACGTGATTCCATTACTTCAAACATCTTTTGTACACCGAAGTTGCTTAGTGACGTTCCGTAGTCATCCAGTACAAGTAAATCTACATCTGCTATCGCTTTATCTAAGTCTCTTTCAGTTAGCTGCGATTGTTTGTTGTACGTATCTTTGTAAGTGGTAATCAATTGAGGTACATTCATGTATAAGACTGAATAACCTTTCTCTCTCACTCTTTTGATAGTTGCCATAGATAAATGACTCTTGCCTGTACCATACGTTCCGAACAACAAGATTGATTGTTTATTATTTAATGTGAAGTTGTTAGCGTAACGTTCCAGTAATGCTTTAGCTTTTGCTAGTTGTTGGCTTGTTGGATCATAGTTGTTAAAGTCTGCATCCGCTAAATCATCATTGATAATCGATTTCTTGAATATTGCATTAGTCTTGATACGTTGCTGCTTCTTCTTAAAGTTTTCGGTAGACTCTTTGGCCAGTGCTATCATCTTGCAATCACAACCATCTTTAATGACTTGACCATTATCAAACTCATAGTAATCATAGTCACGACCGCACTTTTCACAATGCAATCCCATTTCTTGTTTGACTACTTTGTTTCTGAATTTAGCTTGCTTAGCTATTTTTGAAAAAGCATCCATCTAAAACACATCCTCGTATTGCTTTTTCCAGTCCTCATCTACTGCATTAGATTGTTGTTGGTTAAGGTAACCCTCAAATTTAGTACCGAATAATGTCTCGGGTCTCAAATACTTTTCCATGTCTGTATCTTTCCACTCCGATACTTTGTTATCGATTACTTTTATGAAGTCATCTAATGTAAAACCTTCATCAGTTCTTGCGCGTATGACCGTTTGATTTTTCTTAGTCGTAGATTTGTAGTGCTTATCTGTCTGTTGGTTAAGATAATTAATTACATCACGGTAAGGGTACGCAGTCGACGAAGGAGACAATATATTATTGTTAGTAGTCTCTGTAGTAATCTCTGTGTAGTCTCTGGTATTGGTCGTGACATTTTGTCCTCTTGCATCGTGACAATTTGTCATGCTCGTCGTGCCATTTTGTCCCGATGGTCGTGCCACTAGATTATTCAAGTTTTCATAGTTGATTGAATACCATTTAGTACGGTCAAAACCGGCTCTATTGTAGTTACCTACATATAAAAGGTCTTGCTTTTCTAAACTACCGAATGCTCTTTTGATAGTTCTTTCGCTCCAAAAAGGAAATTGCTTTGCCCAATTAGGATAGGAATTATATATCCAACGCTTACCGTCATAGTTATGCTTACTACTATTTAACCAGTAGTGTATTTGCTGCAAGATTATCGCTTCATTTAATCCTACCTTTTCAGCTAATTTAGGTAAGACTTGTATTGGATAATCGTCAATTAATAATTTGCTCATTCATTTTTTCCTCCTCTCAACATTTTGTTAAGCCGATCATCTACTGAAACCCAACTGTTCTCTAAGTGGTATTTCTCATTGAAACTATCCATACCGATAGCATGCTGTTCCTTATGATGTTCTGAACATAATGCAAGTACCTTGTTGTTTAAGTGGCTTATCTTGCGTCTGTTGCGTCCTCGACCTACCGCATGATAATGAGCTAACTGTGCATGAGTTTTACCACAGATAACACAGTTACGATTGACCGTTGACCAATATAGAAATACTTTATCGTTTTTGAGTAAGTCACTTGTTTTATAAGCTAATGGAATATTGTTATGAAATATCCAATCAAGTGTAACTTCTATGATTTGGTTTGCTTGGGTACGCGTGCAGTCGCTCAATGAGAGGCGTTTTTCATACCCATAAAGGACTTCTACGTAATCCATGAACAAATACCTCATATAGTCACGGGGCTGCCCTGTGTGGCTCTCTATGTCGTTACATAAGGCGAATATCTTTTTGCGCTGTTTATCTGTAATTTTGTATGGATCAATAGGCTTACATTCGACTTCGACATCAAGCCCGTTATCTAGTAATAACGATGTTTTGTTATCTATATCTACACCCTCAATGACAACGGTAGTTGTACCGTCATCTTGAGTAATGTAATTTTTGATTTTAGCCATTTATATCAACTTCTCGACTTTGTATTTATTGCCATCTGTATCCGTTAACTTCGAACAGTTGTTTTTCAATCGACCACTTACATATCCGTGATTGCGACCTAAAAACTTACTAGCTCTACTCATACTTATAAATTCATATTCAATGCCAAGATGATTCGTTAATCTTACGGCCATATTGGTAGTGCTTAATCCGTTTTCGAAAGCATGATTAATATTCTCTTTATAATTACACCATTCAAGATTGCTCACATTATTATTTTTAGGATTACCATCAATATGATTTATACAATCCTTACCTTCAATTCTTGGTATGAAAGCAAACGCTACTAATCGATGAACTAAAAAGTATTTTGGTTTTCCATCTTTCCAAAGTGCTACTCTTGCATCTCTACCATTAGGCGTTTTGTCTTTTAAGTAACGTTGCTTCCAATGTTTCCATTTTTTAAAGCGTTTTGACCAACTAACTTTATCTTTATGAGTTCTTACTCGACCTTTATTGCTTACTTCGTAGATACCTTCATAACCAACCACATCTTTCCAAATTTCAGCCATTTAATCACATCCTAGAAAGGGAGTTCCGATTCTGAAATATCGTCGCTAGCATTTCCAAACGGGTTATTGCCTGCTGGTGCTTGCCCTTGTTGTTGTTGAGGTTGATTGTTTTGTTGATTGTTATTCTTTGGCTCTAAGAATTGAACACTATCTGCTACTACTTCGGTTACAAACACACGTTGTCCTTCCTTATTTTCATAGCTGCGTGATTGTAAGCGACCATCGACACCTGCTAAACTGCCTTTATTCAAATAATTATTGACGTTTTCTGCTTGTTTACGGAATACAACACAGTTGATAAAGTCCGCCTGTTGCTCTCCATTTTTACTCTTAAAATTACGGTTGACTGCTAGTGTGAATGTTGCTACATCTACACCGCTCGGGGTTGTTCTGAATTCTGGATCTTTTGTTAAACGACCTACTAATACGACTCTGTTAATCATTATTCATTCTCCTTCGCTTGTTTTGACCAGTTATCTAATTTTTTGATGCACACAGTGATTTGACTATTACTTAAATTTTGAACATCGTTGATACCTAGTTTTTGCTGGACATCATCAACGCTTACTTGTTTTCCTACAGACTGCATAAGTTCGCTGAATTTCAACATTTCTTCTTTTAATGTCCCAATCGCTTTAGCATCTGGTTTGGTATATTGCTCGCGCTTTTCTTTTGCATCTGCATCATCTTCATCAGTTGGAATATTGAAGAATTTCATTAAGAAGTATCTTTCTGCGTAAGTTAGTGCAGTACCATGTGCTTTAGAAACGTCATCTTGTTGTCCTACTGCATAAAATGTTACTTCGAACTGTTCTTCTGGTTTGTCTGCATTGATCCACACATAAGTCAATTTCATTTCAACGATAAATTCTGATGTTGTAATCTCACGACCAGCTTTTTTATTAAATCTTGTCACATCAATTTGTTTGTAATTTTCTTCTGATGTTTTTGGTACAAGTAATAAATTGTTTTCAATCATCTTATTTCTAATTCTGTGTAATACTTGCGAACCACTAACATATGAGTAGTTGTAGCCTTTAGTATCTTTAGTGAATCCATCTATATTAGCTTTAACATCTGCTATTTTCTGGAATAGGTTCATTTCCTGTGTCATATGCGACCTCCTCATATTCAGTTGTTTCTGTAACTGTCTTTTTTATTGCAGTATGGAATGTCATATCTACTGCTGCATCTTCCATTCCGTTGAACTCTCTAGCGTCACTAAGGCTGGTTGAATATTTGATTGTAGTGTTTTGTTCAGTGGGTCTGTTTGTAACATATAGGTTGGTATCAGTAATCTTAATAAGATAGGTAACTGTTTGTTTAGGCATTGGAACTCACCTTTTTTCTGTCACTCAATAGTTTTTCAATAAGCTTGAGTGTACGTAGTTGTTCATCATCAGTATCTTGACTACTTACAATAAAAAAACGAATACCTGAATTATATTTGACGTCATAGTGAGCAAATATTAAAGTTTGTCGTGGATCTTTTGAATACTCTATATATCCTTCGATTTCCGACTCATCTAACATGTCGATAAATTTATGTGCATATTTTTTAAGGCCCATGTAGTACCTCCTGTAAAAATTTGTTATGATGAAAGTGTCTAATTTCATCTTTGACTGTTAGCAATTGCCGTTGCTAGCAGTCTTTTTTTAATACTTAATCGTAAATAAAGTAATATACTCTTCGTCGTCATCTTCAACCTCTTCAGTATCGAATACGTCTGTTTCGTAGTACCAAACTAAAAAGAATACATATACCGCTAACGAAGCTATAAATCCCCACGCCATCGATATAATTGCATCGCTTGTTATTGCACTTAGAATGAATGAAGTTACAAACCAAAACGCGTATGCTATCCAAAATGACTTCATTGTTTCACCTCTTTTTTAACGTTAAATTCTTTTAATTCTCGAATTGCTTCATCCGACAAATCACAATATGGGAATTTTTCTCTCACTAATTGGATAGGAACCTTCCCTCTAATTGCAATAAATCCTTCTTCTTCAAGTTCACTGTTCAACTCCCTTACAATTGAAGATGCTTTACTTTTACTAACACCTGCCAACATCTGTATATCTTTTATAGTTAAATAATTGATGATCATAATAGCGACTCCTTTCGTGTATAATTTGGTTATCGCTACTGCGATAGTGGGTGGTGTGAAAATATGAATAAGTACTTAGTTAGTTATGATTTGCATACACCAAGAAAAGAATATAATTCACTTTGGTATTTGCTTAAATCATTTAAAGATTCGTTGCATATCCAAGATTCTGTTTGGCTAGTTAAATCTACGAAAACACAACAAGATATAAGTGAATTATTGCAAGAAGTTCTTGATAGCGACGATTCATGGATAGTTTTAAAATTCGATTCTAATATTTCAGGTGCATTAGATGACGAAGTAGCTAAAAAAGTTATTGAACTTTATCAAGCTTAATTACTCTTCTTTTTTTTGGTTTATAAGTTATAAATTCGTTATAATGAATTTTTTTCACAGCACTCTTAATCTCTTCCGCCAAGATGACGATTAGGAGTGCTATTTTGATTGCTTTGAGTTTGCTCATTTTATTTCCTCCTTTAATTCCGCTCGATTGTAGGATTTGTTCATAAATTTTCTGCTATACTCCTATTGAGGAGGTGATTTAAATAACTCCTGGTATATTTTGGAAACTTTTAGTTGCTTACATTAAAGGTTCGGTGAATATTGAGTTTGAAGATAAAAATTTAAGTGAAATGTTAGATAAAAACTACATATACTCCGAACATGGAAAAACTTTTTACGTTAACGGTTTTCCTATACAAGGTTCAACAACTAAAAGATTTATAACTACTGAAGGTAGAAAAGCTTTTTGGAAAGTCATTTTTAAAGTATTTCTACCTTCACTCATAGGAATAACTGGAATACTTGTAACAGTATTAAAATTATTAATAGGAAATTGAAAATATTTAACTTTCTATTAATATCAACTATCTCCCATCCAGTAATCTTGATGTGGTCATCGCTACATCGAGATTTTTTATTTTGCTCTTGAATGTTCACTTTGACTCACCTCCTTTAATTCCGCTCGATTGTGGGTTTTGATATAATCACCTAAGGAGGTGATATTATGAACATTGATAACATCCGAACATTTCTGAATCGATACGAGGATATGTTTTTAAGACTCCACTTAGATAATGGCGATAATGTTGAAGTTGAAGTTTTAGAAAACACACCTTCAATCGCAGGTATTCTTCAAGTCAAAAAACCTGAAAAGATCATCGTTAATTTAGACAGAGTGGTTTGGATAGAATATTTAAATACTAGTTCTGAACCACCAAAATTTATCTAGTGACTTCTTTGTAAGCTAAGACCAAATTCGCAGTTGCCTCAATCAACTGTGGGTTTGGGTTTTTTTGTATTTCTTTTAATAAAATATTGATCGTTTCATACATTGTGTTCGGGTTCGTTTTCAAAGAGTTTTCTTGCATTCCATTCACCTCCTTTAACCTCTCTCGATTGTGGGCAGGATATTGTTGTCTTTGAGCAAGTCATAAATGAACAGTCTGCCCTTTTGCGTCCATTTAGTAGTGACTTTTGAGTGTTCTTCATCTAATGCATATGTGCTTGTATGTGTGTAACCTTTATCTTGATGTTTCGCGTATAACAACCAAATATCGCCATGTTTATATTGAACGCCTAATTCATGCAACAACTTGTTCAGCGCTCTAGCACTCATTCCGTAATCTTTAGCAATCTTGCTTACTGATAATAAAGATTTGTTTTGTAGAACCAGATCGTAATAAGTAGCTTTGGGTTTCAGTTCATGCACCTGTTGTTCTGCAACCAAACGACCTTCACGTTCTTTTTTAAATTCAGTTAAGATATTAATGATGTAATCCGGATTCTGGATCGTTTGTTCAATCACGCTATCCGTTGCGTAGATTCCATGTTTGCGAATTGCTGGTAAAACTTTTGATGTTACCCATCTTTTGAAACGTTTTGCTGATTCTAATTTTGATGAGAAGATTAAACTGTATAATCCTGATTCATTAACTGCCGTAAGTCCTCGATTTGGCAAATTTTCTAAAGTCGTGTTTCGCGACGTTAGAATTTTCTTATCATCTTCATCAACATGTTTATTTAACGCATCACGTGTATTTGAGTATCCTAAAACTTCCGCCACATCTTTTCCTACAAAATAAGGTTCATCATCCATTATTAATGTCCTTACTGGTAATTCTTCGAAATTAAATACTTGTAATTCGCTCATTTATAACCCTCCTCTCATTTCGGAAAAACCGAAACGTTAATCAAAAAAAATATTGTCCGTACCTATACCTAATGCTTCAGCGATTCTCTTAATTGTAGAATATCTTGCGTTTCTGATATTCTTAGTATCATCTTCGTAATTCTGAATAGTCCGTTCTGTCACTTCTGCCTGTTTGGCAAGGCTCTTTTGAGTTAAACCCTTCATTTTACGCCAATTCGCTAAAGGTAAGACGATAGGTTTACCATGCTCGTCCTTAATGAACATTTACTCACCTCTTTCGATTTGGTATGTACATAGTGTATCATTTCGGTTATTCCGAAGTCAAGAAAAATAATTCATTTTATCCGAAATTTTTTTCGGTTTTTCTGTTTTCTTTTTCAGGTTTTTGTGTATAATATAGGTAGATATTTAAAAAACATAGATTTAGGGGGCATTAAAATGTTTAGCCGAAATTTAAAATACTTACGTCAGAAAAATGGATTAGAACAGATTGATTTAGCACATAAATTAGGCAGAAAAAGTGCCTCTAGTATTAGTGAATGGGAAAAAGGTAAATACACACCTAAAATGTCAACTTTAAACAAACTTGCAGAAATTTTTAATGTAAGTATAGATGAATTGATGAACGAAGATTTAGAGAATGGCACAAGTTCCGAACCAAAAACTTTAGCTGCACATTTAGAAGGACAAGACTATACGCAAGAAGAATTAGATAAAATTTTAGAATTTGCAGAAATGGTAAGAAAAAGTAGAGATAAATAAAGGAGTTGCTGCTATATGAGTAAATACGAAAAAATGTTAATCACACATGAAAATATAGCGATAAAAGATACGTTTGAATTACCTGGCAAATTCAAAGGTTTTTACACAGATGGCGTAATATTGATAGACAAATATTTAAGTCCTAAAGAAAAAGTTGAAGTGTTGGCCGAAGAAATAGCACATTGCAAATTTACATATGGAAACATTATAGATGAAAGCGAAATGTTTAATCGAAAATTAGAGTTGAAAGCGAAACGTATGGGCGCGGAAATGATTATAACTCTGAGTGGAATTATCAATGCATTCGAACATGGCATCTATAATCTATATGAACTTGCCGAATACTTTGAGGTATCGCAACATTATGTTTTAAATGCAATAAAACACTACAAAATGAAACTTGGTTTATCAACCTGCCATGATGGTTATCTCATTCGATTTGAGCCGTTGCAGGTTTTTAAATATATAGATAAAGAATAAGGAGATGTTATTTTGAAAGAAAATATATAACTGAAACAAAAAATCATAAATTACAAACTTTAAAAGATTACTTTAATTTAGATGACGGATGTTCACATGATGCTTTAAATGATGCGAAAGCAACTGGTGAATTAGCTTTACTTTTAATCGAAAGACAAAATAATCTTTAGGAATGTTCCTATCCCGGTCCTATATGCCAATATCAAATAAGCACCTAATTCTGTAAATAAGCGTTTAACTTGACAGGGCATTCACTTGCCCTATTTTTTATCCCCTCCAGTATGGGGCGAATAGGTATAAAAATAACGCCTACGTTAGTAGACGCTGAAAGGTGAAATGATATGAAAATTAAAAATTATACATTAACTTATGATAATTATAGAAATTTAATTACCATTTATGCTGAGACAGAGTCAGGTAAACCTTTCAGCTATGTATTTAGTGAAGACCAAACAGTTAGAGAAATAAGAGAGAAGTTAATAGAAATAGCTAATAAATTGGAGCAAAATGAACAAGTAGAGTAGTGTATGTAATACAAAAACCTCAACTACTAATGATATTAATAGCCGAGGTTTTGCAGTTTACTTTCAAAAAATTGGGAGATGTTTATAAATCTACCTATTTTAGGAGAGTATTAATTATACCAAAATCAATTTGAAAATACCAGCTTCTATATAGCGTGGGAGCTAAAGAAGCTGGTATCAACTTTTGTAAATATAGGGGTTTTCGCTGCGGTTTCACCCGCATATTTATTTTAACACATTATAGATATTTTAAAAATAAATATGTAAGAGATAATGGCGGAGTATTAAAAGTAAACAAAATAAATTACAATAGCGACTTTTATATCGACGCCGACAATAAAGTTTTGAAACTTGAAATTCACAATACTTTTTATGATGAAATGTAAAATTATGTTCACTTAACAAATCAATAGCTCTAGGGTACACCACCGTACCCTTATTATTTTTTACCTTTTTTTGAGGAGGAATGAGTAAAAATGCCAGTATATAAAGATAGTAGTACAAACAAATGGTATTTTTCCGTCAGATATAAAGATGTTTATGGCAACAATAAACGCAAAATGAAACGAGGATATAACACTAAAAGAGAAGCTAAGTATGCAGAAGCTGCTTTTTTAAACGATATCAATGAAGGTTATAGCGATTCAAATACATTTGATTATGTATTTAATCATTACTTAGAACACAGTGATCTAAGACCTAAAACTAAAAAGCGCAAAATAAATGAATATAACCGGCACTTTAAAGATAAATTCGGACATATTAATATGAATAAAATTACGCAGAACCAATGCCAAGAGTTCCGCAAATATTTAATGGATAATATTCCTTCCACTAACACAGCACGCACAATATGGTCTGGTTTCAAAGTAGTCATCAATTACGCTAAAAAATACTTTGGTTTACGTACTGACCCTACTATTTCTATCAAGCCAATTCCGCGCATAAAAACTAAACCGAAATACATGTTGAGAGAAGAATTTGATGAGCGTGTGAAAGAAGTAGAAGAACAAGATTATCAAGAATTGTTTAAGCTCATGTTCTATACTGGATTGAGAATTGGAGAAGCTATGGCTTTAGTATGGACCGATTATAATAAATATAAAAAAGAGATATCCATAGACAAAACTATGGACATCTCCAACAGAACAATATATCCACGTCCTAAAACTGACAGTTCAGAAGATATTGTTCCACTACCTAATTTTATTAATGAAATGTTAGCTGAACGTTACCAACGCGAAAAAGCAGCTAACAAGTATTTTGATGAACGCAGCTATTTCATTTTCGGTGGAATAGCACCTAAACATTATAGCCATGTTCATAAAAAATTTCAAAAGGCTTTTCCACAATATAACATACACACGCTGAGACATTCTTACGCATCTTATCTTGCAAATAACGGTGTAGATATTTTCGTTTTACAGTCACTTATGAGACACGCTCAAATCACTGAAACGATGGGCACTTACAGCCATTTATACACCCAGAAAAAGCATGATGCGATAGCCATATTTGATGAGTAAATGGTATCAAAATGGTATCAATAGCCTTTTTTCAACTTCGAGAATGGCTCAACCACGCCTCTGAAGGCTATCCGATACTACCTTCCATTTCGAATTTAATCAAACGGTTCATTTCTACTGCATATTCCATTGGTAGTTCTTTAGTAAATGGTTCGATGAAGCCCATTACGATCATTTCAGTAGCTTCTTCTTCTGAAATACCGCGACTCATCAAGTAGAAGAGTTGTTCTTCTGATACTTTAGATACTTTCGCTTCATGTTCTAATGAAATGTCATCATTCATGATTTCATTGTAAGGAATTGTATCTGAAGTTGATTTGTTGTCTAAGATTAACGTATCACATTCAATGTTCGCACGTGCACCTTTGGCTTTACGACCGAATTTAACGATACCACGGTAAACAACTTTACCGCCATCTTTAGAAATTGATTTAGAAACAATAGTAGAAGATGTGTTTGGCGCTAAGTGAATCATTTTAGCTCCTGCATCTTGTACTTGACCTTTACCTGCTAATGCAATTGAAAGCGTGCTGCCTTTAGCACCTTCGCCTGCTAATACACAGTTAGGATATTTCATAGTCAATTTAGAACCTAAGTTACCATCAACCCATTCCATATTACCATTCTCATGAACCATTGTACGTTTTGTAACTAAGTTATAAACGTTGTTAGCCCAGTTTTGAATTGTAGTATAACGAACATGCGCATCTTTGTGTACAAAGATTTCTACTACTGCTGAGTGTAGAGAGTTTGTTGTATAAACAGGTGCTGTACAACCTTCAACATAGTTAACTGATGCACCTTCATCAGCAATAATCAATGTTCGTTCGAATTGACCCATGTTTTCTGAGTTGATACGGAAGTATGCTTGTAATGGTGTATCTAATTTAATATTTTTTGGTACATAGATGAATGAACCACCTGACCAAACTGCTGAGTTTAATGCAGCGAATTTATTATCGCCAGCTGGAACAACTGATGCGAAATATTCTTTGAATAATTCTTCATGTTCTCTCAATGCAGAGTCAGTATCTTTAAAGATAACACCTTTTTCTTCTAATTCTTCTTCCATATTTTGGTAAACAACTTCAGATTCATACTGTGCAGAAACACCAGCAAGGTATTTTTGTTCTGCTTCAGGGATACCTAAACGGTCGAAAGTACGTTTGATTTCTTCAGGTACTTCGTCCCAAGAACGTTCAGCATGTTCTGATGGTTTAACGTAATAAGTGATATCATCAAAATTTAATTCTGATAAGTCGCCACCCCATTGAGGCATTGGCATTTTATAGAATAACTTCAATGCTTTTAGACGGAAGTCTAACATCCATTGAGGTTCTTCTTTCATTTTAGAAATTTCAGTTACGATATTTTCTGTTAATCCTCGTTCTGATCTGAAAATGGAAACATCTTCGTCGTGGAAACCATATTTGTAATCCCCAACATCAGGTGCTTGTTTAGCCATTTCAATCACTCCTTTTATATAATCAACACGATATAATTTACACGTGACAATATTTCAATTTAATAGAGCATCTTGTTGATTGTCCGAATAAGTCGAGTTTGAAAACTGAACTTATTATAAATTGTATTATCTGCTCTAAGATAACACTTTATGTTACTAGCTTATCATTTAACTGGTTTATTCGAAACCTTATAAACCAGCTGCTTATATTTTACCCGTTATATACTGACTTAATTTGCATCTTGCTCAGAATTTGCATCTGCTTTACCTTCACGTTCCACAGTACCTTTTTCTAAAGCTTTCCATGCAAGTGTTGCACATTTAATACGTGCTGGGAATTGAGAAACACCTTGAAGTGCTTCAATATCACCCATATCTTCTGTCAACTCGTAATCTTCACCGAGCATCATTTTAGAGAATTCTTGACTCATTTCTAATGCTTCTTTTAAAGAATGACCTTTTACTGCTTCAGTCATCATTGAAGCACTAGACATAGAGATTGAACAACCTTCTCCATCAAATTTTGCATCTTGAATAATGCCATCTTCAATATCGAAAGTTAGATGAATACGGTCTCCGCAAGTTGGGTTATTCATATCAACAGTAAGAGAGCCGTTATCCAATTTGCCTTTGTTTCTAGGGTTTTTATAATGGTCCATAATTACAGATCTATATAACTGATCTAAATTATTAAAATTCATATGAGAAAAACTCCTTCGTTTGTTTCAAAGCATATACTAGTTGATCAATGTCTTCTTTCGTATTATAGATATAGAAACTTGCTCTCGCCGTTGAAGATTGACCCAACCATTTCATTAATGGTTGTGCACAGTGATGACCTGCACGTACAGCAACACCTTCAGTATCAAGTGCTGTTGCAACATCATGCGGATGAATATCTTTTATATTAAAAGTAATCACACCTGCACGTCTGTCTTTTGGAGGTCCGTAAATTTCTAAGTCTTCAACTTGAGACATCTGTTCATACGCATACTCAGTTAATTCTTTTTCATGTGCATGAATAGCATCAAAACCAATGTTTTCAAGATATTTGATAGCTTCTGCTAACCCGATTGCTTGTGCAATTAGAGGTGTACCTGCTTCAAATTTCACAGGTAAATCTGTCCAAGTTGCATCGTATTTGCCTACAAAGTCAATCATGTCACCGCCATATTCAATCGGTTCCATATTTTTAAGCAAATCACGTTTACCATAAAGTACACCAATACCTGTTGGTCCTAACATTTTATGCCCACTGAAGCTGTAGAAGTCTACATCTAAATCTTGCATATCTAATTTCATATGAGGTGCAGCTTGTGCGCCATCTACACTGATAATTGCGCCATGTTCATGTGCAACTTTGGCAATTTCTTTCACATCATTAATTGTTCCTAAAACATTAGAAACATGTGCGACTGCAACAATTTTTGTTTTATCGTTAATAGTCGCTTTGACATCTTCAATATTTAATTCGCCTGTTTCTGTCATAGGGATGAATTTTAATGATGCATTTTTACGATGCGCAAGTTCTTGCCAAGGTACGATGTTTGCGTGATGTTCCATTTCAGTTACAACGATTTCGTCGCCTTCAGAAATGTTCGCATAACTGCGTGCAACTAAGTTGATAGATGCTGTTGTACCTCTTGTGAAAATAATTTCTTCGAAGTAATGTGCATTGATGAAACGTCTTACTGTTTCACGTGCACCTTCATAACCGTCTGTTGCTAAAGAACCGAGTGTATGCACACCACGGTGAACATTGGAATTATAGCGTTTATAATAATCATCAATTGCTTCAATTACTTGAAGTGGTTTTTGACTTGTTGCTGTTGTATCTAAATAAGCCAAGCGTTTACCGTTAACTTGCTGTTTTAAAATCGGAAAATCTTCTATAATTTCATTAACATTTAGTGTATCGGCCACTTTATCCTCAGACCTTTCTTCATTAATAATCACTTGTCTTGCAAAAATAATAGCTGACAGGATTTCAATGAATAATTTTCTGGGAAATCTTCGTGTTGAAGAAGAGTGCAGATAAGAAGACTGAAACAGCTTTTTCGTAAAGCAAATACCAAAAGCTTGAAGCAGTCCCTTTCCTTATTCTCTCCTGCCTAGCTTATCTCTATTATTTTGCTACTTTTAATTCAATAACTTCACGTAATTGACGTTTAACGTCTTCAATTGGTAATTCTCTAACTACTGGGTCTAAGAATCCGTGAATAACTAAGCGTTCTGCTTCTTGTTGAGAAATTCCTCGACTCATTAAGTAGTAAAGTTGTTCATCATCTACACGACCAACAGAAGCTGCGTGTCCTGCCTCAACATCATCTTCATCAATTAAAAGAATTGGGTTCGCATCTCCGCGTGCTTTTTCAGAAAGCATTAAGACACGAGATTCTTGGTTCGCTACTGATTTAGAACCGCCATGTTTGATATAACCAATACCATTAAAGATAATTGTTGCACTATCTTCTACAACACCGTGTTTTAAGATGTAGCCATCTGTTTCGACACCATATTGTACAATTTTAGATGTGACATTTGATTTTTGAGAACCTGTACCTACAGCTACTGATTTCAATTCGCTTGTAGAACGATCACCAATCAAGTTTGTTGTATTATCAATGATTTGGTTGCCTTCGTTCATTAAACCAAGTGCCCAGTTGATTGAAGCATCTGCTTCAGTCACACCGCGACGGATGATGTGTCCAGTAAATCCTTTATCTAAATAATCTACTGCACCATAAGTGATTTTTGAATTTGCCCCTGCAATTACTTCTGAGACAATATTCACTTGACTGCCTTCTCCGCTCACATCAGAAAGATAGTTTTCTACGTAAGTCACTTCAGCACTTTGTTCAGTCGCAATAATAACGTGATTGAAGAAACTTGCATTTTCATCATCATGCAATACAACATATTGAATTGGGTTTTCTACTACAACATTTTTAGGTACATAAACAAATATGCCGCCATTAATTAATGCTGTGTGTAAAGCAGTTAATCGATGTTCATCTACAGTTACTGCATCTTGCATCAAGTATTTTTGTACTAAATCACCATGATTAACTAGAGCTTCTGCTAAACCTTCAATAATTACGCCGTCTTTTTGTGCTGATTCAGAAACACGAGAGAAAGCTAATGTGTTGTTGTGTTGGATTATCAAGTTTTCTGATTTTTCCACATCGATAACTTTTTCAATTGAATCAGGTACATCATTAATATCTTTATATTTATCAGAAGTAGTTTCTAATTGTTTAAATGAGTCAAAATCCCATTTGTCGATTTTTGTTTTATCTGGTTTTGGCATTTCCAAAGTTTCAGTAAGTTTCAATGCTTCTTTACGTAAATCTGTCATCCAAGAAGGTTCATTGTGGGCTTGTGAATATTCAACAAGTTCTGCTTCAGAAATGTTCAAAGTTTCAGTCGTCATAACTTCATTTCCTCCTAACGATACTTATAACATTTAATCAGTTGTCTTATCAGTTTGCATTAAAATTATGCTTCACTGAATTCTTCTTTAACCCATTCGTAACCTTCGTTTTCAAGACGTTGTGCTAATTCTTCTCCGCCTGTTTTAACGATTTTGCCGTTATACATAACGTGTACGAAATCTGGAGTGATGTAGTTTAATAAACGTTGGTAGTGAGTAATAATTAATGAACCGAAGTCATCTCCGCGCATTTCATTAATACCTTTAGATACAACTTTCAATGCGTCGATATCTAAACCTGAGTCAATTTCGTCAAGGATTGCAAATTTAGGTTGCAACATCATTAATTGTAAAATTTCGTTACGTTTTTTCTCACCGCCAGAGAATCCTTCGTTAAGGTAACGTTGCGCCATATTTGGATCCATATCCAAGAATTCCATCTCTTTATCTAATTTCTTAATGAATTGCATTAAGTTGATTTCTTTACCTTCTTCACGTTTAGCATTGATTGCTGAACGCATGAAGTCAGCATTTGTTACACCAGTAATTTCTGATGGATATTGCATAGCTAAGAATAAACCTGCTTTTGCACGTTCATCTACTTCTAATTCTAAAACATTTACACCGTCAAGTAGTACTTCACCTTGTGTAACTGTATATGCAGGGTGACCCATGATAGCAGCTGATAGTGTAGATTTACCAGTACCGTTTGGTCCCATAACTGCATGAATTTCTCCAGTATTAATTGTTAAATTAACACCTTTTAAGATTTCTTTATCCTCAATAGACACGTGTAAGTCTTTAATCTCCAATGTTGATGGCATTAAAAGTCCCTCCGTAAACATAAATAGTATTTCATATACTAGTTTATAATAATTTTAATCTGTAGTCAAAACCGCACTACATTGGTACATTTATAAATTATAACGCAATTGAACCCTATAATAAACCTTTTAAGCACCTAAATTAAAAGAATTCTAATATAGTAATCACTATTAAATCTATAATTTTTCGTGATTTAATTCACTAAAATAATTCTTTCTCATTCTCATTTTCTTACGGCTAATTATCATTTCCAATATTTTTGTCACAATAATAATATTGACAAATTTCAACAAGTTAAGCATTCTACTTCCGATTGCAAAAGAAAAAACTCCTCCAACCTAACAGGTCAGAGGAGTAAGAAAATCATTATATTATTTGGCAGGGATTACTGCACCGTCATATTTTTTATTAATATAATCTTTGATTTCTTTAGATTGTAAAACTTTGATTAAAGCTTTGATTTTTTTCTTATTTTGATCGCCATCTTTAACAGCTACTAAGTTTGCGTAAGGATTGTCTTTTGGTTTTTCAAGCGCAATTGAATCTTTTTTAGGACTTAAATGTTGTTCGATAGCAAAGTTAGAGTTGATGATAGCTGCATCAACATCTTGGTTTTGATAAATTTTCGGTAAGTATTCTGCAGATTGTTTGTTGTTGAATTTAATATCTTTTTTGTTTTCTACAATATCGCTGAATTTAGCATCTTGAATTTTAACGCCTTTTTTCAATTTGATTAAACCGTCATCTACGAAGAATTTCAAGAAACGTCCTTCTTCAGCAGGGTTGTTTGATACATATACTGTAGCGCCTTTTGGAAGGTCTTTTAAGCTTTTATATTTTTTAGAGTATACACCCATTGGTTCTAATTCTACATTACCTACAGATACAAGTTTATAACCTTTACTTTTCTTTTCAGTGTTTAAGTATGGTGTATGTTGGAAGAAGTTGGCATCCAATTCGCCATTATCCACTAATTTATTTGGTGTAGTGTAATCATTGATTGTTTTAATTTTTAAGTCATAACCTTCTTTTTTCAAGATTGGTTTTGCTTTTTCTAAAATTTCAGCATGTGGTGCTGGTGATGCACCTACTGTAATTGTTTTCGAATTTTCACTGCTCGTTTTGTCTTTGTTGCCACAAGCTGCTAATGCTGCTGTTAATACTAAAACTGCTAAAATACTAATAATTTTTTTCATTTGCTTTACCCCTTTTGAAATTTAAAATAATTATTAACGCTTGTCTATTTTATTTGTAGCCCAGTCACCCACAAATTGGATGATGAACACGAATACTAAAATTAAGATAGTAGAAACTAAAATAACGTCATTTTGGTTTCTTGTGAATCCTGTTAAATATGCTAAGTTTCCTAAACCGCCTGCACCGATAACACCAGCTACTGCAGTTGAACCAACTAAAGCAATCGCAGTTACAGTTATACCTGAAATCAATGCTGGACGAGCTTCTGGAATTAATACTTTTCTGATAATTGTCCAAGTATTAGCCCCCATTGAACGTGCAGCTTCGATAACACCTTTGTTAATCTCTTTAAAAGCAATTTCCACTAAACGCGCATAGAACGGAGCGGCTCCAATGACTAACGCTGGCAATGCACCAGTCGGTCCACTAATAGTTCCTAAAATCAAACTTGTAAACGGAATTAACAATAAGATTAAAATAATGAATGGAATCGCTCTGAATAAGTTAACTATAAATGACACAATTTGATAGAAAACTTTTGCTGCTGGTGAAGTACTCTTAGCCGTCAAGAATAACAATACGCCTAAAATTAAACCTATAACAAAAGCAAACACTGTCGAAATAGCCGTCATATATAATGTTTCAAGAGAAGCTTGCCATACTTGATCCCACTGCACATTAGGCATCGTTATCATTTCTTGCAAAATATCACTGAATGACTTATCCATGACGTACCACCTCCACGTTCACATTATGACTTTCCAGTTCATTTTTGAACTCCTCGAAATATTCAGTTTTCAATCCTGCAATATGTACAATCAAGAAACCGATAGGTCCATTTTTAGAATGACGAATATTTGCTTCTAAAATATTTACATCTAAATTATATTTTTGAGTAATAAAGGACACAATAGGTTCAGTTGTTTCTTCCCCTGCAAAATTAAATCTAAGAATATAACCATCTTGCGATTCTGGAATCAATTCTTCGATTGACTCATCAAATTCATCATTTAAGCCTTCTTTAACGAAACGCTTAGTAACCTGATGTTGAGGATTTTCAAATACTTCTTTGACATTTCCGCGCTCAATCACACGTCCATTTTCCATAACGGCAACTTCATCACAGATTTGTCTAATAACGTTCATTTCATGAGTAATAATCACAATTGTTAAATCTTGTTCTTTTCTTATTTTCAAAAGCAGTTCTAAAATTTCATCAGTTGTTTGCGGGTCTAACGCACTTGTTGCTTCATCACATAACAAGACTTTAGGATCATTTGCTAATGCTCTTGCAATACCGACCCTTTGTTTTTGACCTCCAGACAATTCAGAAGGATATGCTTTTTCCCGTCCGCTTAAACCTACTAATTGAACAAGTTCTTTTGCTCTTTTCACAGCGTCACGACGGTTATACCCAGCAATTTCCAATGGAAATGTAATATTGTCCAACACAGTTCTTGACCATAATAAATTGAAATGTTGGAAAATCATGCTGACTTTTTGACGTTTCTTTCTTAATTGTGCTTTAGAAAGCTTACCTAATTCTTCTCCGTCTATAATCACTTCGCCTGAAGTTGGTTCTTCTAAATAATTTAAGATTCTGACAAGAGTACTTTTACCAGCGCCTGAAAACCCGATAACGCCATAAATAGTACCTTCAGCTACATCTAAATCGACATGATCAACAGCTAGTACATCTTGATGTTTCGTCTTATACCGTTTGACGATTTGTTTTAGTTGAATCACCCTATACTCCCCTTTCCTTGCTTACACTACCAAATTAAAAATGCTTTCTCTTATCGCTGCTTATAGCAATAAAGAGAAAGCAATTTAAAATTTCTTTCTCTCATCTTCAAAAGCAGTTCAACTTTTTGTGAATTGGCACCATTTCTATATAAAGACGGTTGCCGGGTTTCGCAGGGCACATCCCTCCACCTCTCTTGATAAGAGATAACACTATTTAATTGATTTTTATCCTACCACTTCACTCAGTGATAGTCAATAACTATTTTAAATTTTCTAATAAATATGGAACAGATTGAAATGCGTAAATACGCTTCATTTCTTCATCTTTGGACATTATCAATAATACGGGAACAGATTGAATTTGATATTGTTCACTGAAGTCTGCATGAAAATTCAAATCAACCTTTGTAACAGGCAACTGTAAAATCTCATTCGCAATGTCTAGCATGCGTTCTGAAATCTTACAAGTTCCGCACATCGGAGTATATCCGAAGATAAGATGTTTATCTTTATCAAAGTTTTGCGTAATATCTGTCCGCTCTTCTTTACTCGTACTCATCTATAAACTAATCCTTTCACAGGAGCTTCTTCTTTTACTTCAAATCCGTATTTTCTAAGCACTCTGGCAAGATAAGGTCTAGGACAGCGTGCCACTTCGCAGTATGTTTTATCTACAAAGATATGCCCGCTTTCTGAAAGATATTGTTTAAACCATTGTCGGATACGATTACCTTCTTTATCTGCATCCACAAGGATAAAGACTGGGCGTTCATATAGGGATTCAATCATACCATCCAACTTATCAATTCCCATTGTCCCGTGTGTACACATGATTTGAACAGGCTCGTTTATCACCTCTTGAACACGCTTTTTATCTGTCTTACCTTCAACAACGATTACTTTATCTAACAATGCCATATTCACTACACTCCAATACTCTCGTGATATCATTGCATAATACTTGCAAACGTGGTGCTTAAGTTAAGAAATACGTATCGATATTTAGTTTTAATCATAAACTTATAACTATATTTTAACGCAGACACTTATTGCTTTGCATGAAACTTGTTTATGTTTCACACACTATGTAGATGTTGTTAAGTATCTGCACTTTACCGATATAATTAGTTATATCCAAAATAGCGAAAAAAATAACCCCAAAATACAAAGTATCCTGGAGTTGCATATCAATATAAATTATTCACCAATCATTTCTTTATATTGATCAGCTGACAATAAGTCATCTAATTGACTTTCATCATTTAATTTCACTTTCACCATCCAAGCTTTTTCGTATGGTGATTCATTAACGAATTCAGGGCTGTCTTCTAATTCTTCATTGATTTCTACAACAGAACCTGATACAGGTGCATATAATTCAGATACAGTTTTAACTGATTCCACGCTACCGAAAGATTCGCTTTCTTCAATATCATCTTCAGTTTCTGGTAATTCTACGAATACAATATCGCCAAGTTCTCCTTGCGCATATTCAGTGATACCGATTGTTACTGTATCGCCCTCAACTTTTACCCATTCATGTTCTTTTGAATATTTTAATTCCTCTGGCACTGCCACACGAATCCCCTCCTATAAAATAAATGAATACATTTCAATGATGCCATATGAAGCCTTTTCATTCAACTATTTATAGACATCTTTTAATTTTTTATATTTTTTGGTTAATTTAATTATGCAAATTTCCATTGCAATGATTTCTTAGAGAATCAAGCCTTAATTCACCCATGTTTCTTTGTACTCTTTTTCATTGAAACCAAGAGTGATTTTATCACCTGAAACCGCTAATGGACGTTTAACTAACATACCGTCCGAAGCCAATAAATCCAGTTTTTCATCGTCTGATAAATCATCTAAGCGATCTTTAAGACCTAATTCACGGTATTTACCTCCGCGCTTATTGAATAATTTATCAATCTCGACGCCGGTCTTATCAATAATATCTTGTAATTCTCTTTTATTGGGGTTTAACTCCACAATGTCAATTGGTTCATAACTTACGCCATATTCATCTAAAAATTTGGCAGCCTTCTTACATGTTGTACAATTTTGATACTGATAAAATCTAATCACAAATATTGACCTCCTTTAACTTTGTTTATAATATACCAAATTATCATTTAAAACGCTTTAATTTATAGGTTAAAATTTTTTTAGATTTGCTAAACATTAGTTATAATAAAGGTACGATAATTTAATTGAAGGAGAGAACGAATAATGGAAGCTATTAAAACACGTGAAGATTTTGATAAAATTATTCAAAGTGCTGAGCCTGTAATTATTAAATTCGAAGCAGGTTGGTGTCCCGATTGTCGCGCTATGGATATGTGGATTGATCCTATTATCAAAAAATATGATGAATACAAATGGTATTCAGTTAATCGTGATGAACTTGAAGAAGTAACACAAGAAAATGAAGTGATGGGTATCCCTAGCTTATTAGTTTTCCAATATGGAGACAAACTAGCACATTTACATTCTGCAAATGCTAAATCTCCTGAACAAGTAGAATCTTTCTTAAGTGAAACATTCAACAAATAAATACAGACAACAAAAACGGGCTGTGATTTCTATGTGAATCACAGCCCGTTTTAAAATTAATATTCCGAAATAAAACTTTCAGTGTGACGTGGTTTTTTCGGAGGGATTTTTCCTTCTAAATCTGTTAAATATAAAAATCCAACCAAATCTTCGTCAGCTTGTACGCCTAATACTTTTCTTACTTTAGGAGAAAAGATGTACTCAGGCGACTTCCAACATGTTCCAATTCCTGCTTCATAAAGTAAAAGCATGAGATTTTGTGCATATGTTCCAAACGCTAAATGATTTTCAAGATTTTCTTTTTGTCTTGGATCTCTTTTAACAATCATAACTAATAATCCGCCAAGTTTTGTCACAGCATCAAAGTGACTTTGTTGTTTCTCAGGCTCGTTTCTAAAAGCAAAGCGAGAAACTGAACGGCTCATATCTCCTAATCGATCTTTAGAAACATGCACAATTCTCCAAGGTTCCCTCATACCATGATTCGGTGCATCTGTAGAAAGTTTAAGTGCTTCATACAATGCTTCATCATCTATATGCATATCATGGTCAAATATTTTCACACTGCGTCTTGAAGTAATTGCATCTTTTAATTCCACAGTCTAACTCCCTTTCATTTAATGATAATCATTATCATTTATAGTATAGAATGTCGAATGATCTAATTCAAATTATTTGTTTATTTCGTATATATTCAAAAGTTCTTTTAATTGACCGACATGAATTTGACCAGGTGCTTGCGGTGTTCCTAAACAACCGTATGAAATTATTCCGCCAAACACTCCTTGTGCAGTTCTTGAAATTAAGCCAAGATGAGACATTGAGATACCTACTGGTTTAGCCTCTATACTTTCTGATGCAGTAGCAAGTGCCTCTAATAAATTTAAAACATCTTGCTTTTCATTCGGCATAACCGCTAATTTTACAATGTCTGCGCCTAGTTTATTCATTTTAAAATATAAAAATTTTAATACTTCCAAATTTGGCGTTTTGTCAAAATCATGTTGTGACAACACTACTTTAAGTCCCGCAGATTGTGCTTGTACAATCAATTGTAATAATATTTCGGTCTGTGCTTCATCCCACTCAATATCCACCATATCGTATCCTTGAATTTGAATAAGATCTTGTAAGAATTCGTAATAAGTGTTTCCATTTTTTTGTCCTTTACCGCCTTGCACTGATGTACGATAAGTTACCAATACTTGAACATCCAATTGCAAATCTTTTAACGTCTTGAATAAACGTTCTAAATCAGCTATTTCAAAAGATTCTCGTTGATCGATACGTAATTCGATAATATCGATACTTTTTTGTTCTCTTATTAAATCTTTTTTCAGTTGATCAGTAATCTCCTCTTTAGGAGCTATTGTCACAGCAACATCTACTTTACTCATAATGCTCCCCTCACATTCCTTTTAAGTTTGTAATTATTACTTTTACCTTATTTGTTTTAAATATAACCATTGTTAATGTCTATCCAAGAAAATAATCAGAATAAAGAAAAATACCGCAATCAAAAGTACTAATGTTGGTATAAGAAATCCTAGCCATTCCATAGTTGTAACCTCTTCCAAATACATATTCTATTTATTATATCAAAATTATTAATTAGATTGTATATTAAGCAACTCTTTAACCCACAGTTCTTTTGTTATTTTTCTAAAAAGGTTGTGCTATATTTCCTTAATTTCTTTAAATTTTCAATAAATACATGAATTTGTCATTGCTTTGTTTATATCCCTATTATAATATTAAAATTAACTATTACTGATGATAGAATTTTACAAATAATAGAGAACGATTTTGATAAACGGGGTGTGAATAAATGAAAGAGATACGCTTATTAACACAAGATGATTTAGAAGATGTTTACAGACTCTTCAAAGAGGCGTCACAAGATAGAAAAAACA
The DNA here is from genome assembly GCF_900458435.1 of Staphylococcus carnosus. NCBI lineage: Bacteria > Bacillati > Bacillota > Bacilli > Caryophanales > Staphylococcaceae > Staphylococcus > Staphylococcus carnosus. The sequence continues at coordinate 2,104,863 of NZ_UHCT01000001.1, forward strand.
TTTACACTTGGGCTATTTACGATGAAAGTAATATTTCCGAAGAGTATTTTACACACTTGCTTGATGAAAATAATACAATTCAATACTTATTCGGGGTCTTTCACAATGGTGTTTTAGTAGGTGCTCTAACTTTATTCCATCCTATTATTGTAGGAACAAAGCATAAGAGCATTATTGAAAATATGTATGTTAAAGATATCGATCACTTAGACGAGCAATTACTTAACTCAGTCGTTGAATTTTGTCAGGAAATGAATATAGAAAAGATATTAGCCCCGGTAGCTTCAAATAACATTGGCGCAATGGTTTTTTATAGCGAATACGGCTTTTCAAAAGCAGGTTTTGAAACAAACTCACGTAAATATGGAGACCATTATATAGATGAACATTGGTTGATTTATCCAATAGAAAGCGTTACAAGTTCACATACTTAATGGAAAACTAGGAGGCCAAAGCTTGAAATTCACAAAATTCAATTTAAAACAGGCATTAAACAGTGAAGTATCTACCGCTGACTTTCCAGAGACTTTAAAGAAAATTCGAGAATGTAGCGTCGCTAAATACGTTTACGATGTAAAAAAAGGCATCTATACTTTTACAAATCAAGATGGAGACGAAATTCACATTGAGGGTAATAGTACTTCAATTATAATTCCGCGTCATGTTGATAAGACTGCTTTCAATGAGGTTTTACAAGCTTCGCGCGCAGGAGAATTTACATTCGATGAATTTTGTAACCGAGCAGCATCTTTCGGTATAGCTTCTTGGTTAGTTGATTTGATTCATTTTAACACTACCTATTTTAGTAAATCAGGCGATGTTGTTAAAATTGTTGAAATACCTAAAAATTAATCTACCTATTGGCGCTCTGCCGATAGGTTTTTTAGGCATAAAAAAATTCGGTACATTCCCGTGTACCGAATTGACTAAGTAAAGTAAGTTGTAATTAAGTGACCGCAAATCGTAACGGTTACGTTTTATATTACAGTATTAAACTTTATTTGTAAACCTTAAATCGTAAATTTTTCGATTTAATTTTATTTAAAAAACAAGTGCAACGGTATTAACCAATTTGCACTTGTTTATTTTTAATTATTTTCATATATACTCATTGCCCTATTGGCTGATTCTAAAAGATGATGCTCCATATAATGCTCGTGTACATAGTCATAAATGTTTTGAACGTTTGTCTCTTCTTTTGGAAAATTGTGATCTTTCGTAATGTAATCAGCTAATTGACCAAACGGCGTATCATCTTCCATAAATGTGAGAATAAATTTATAAAATGACATTCAACAACCTCACTTAAAGGTATTTCCTTATCTGAAATTCAATAAATTTTATTTTCGATACTCCGAAAAACATTTCTTATCAGTTTGATAGGATTTGTTCAAGTATAACATATTAGTTAAATTAAAAATACAGTTTTTACAAAATATTTTTAAACTTAAAAATTGATTTCTTTTATTTTTCTTATTTATGCTAATTCAGATTTTATAACCATTAATTCTGCATCTGTTAATGCCTCTAGACTATGTTTTTCATCGGGCTCTATTCTTACCAATGAACCTGGCGCAATTCTTTCATCAAAATCTTCACCTTTAAACTGAATTGTTCCTCTGACAGGAACAACCACCACACAATTTGGTGACGAATGTATCGGCAATGATTCTCCTGCTTTAAATACGATATTTACAATCGTTTGATTATCTGATTGATAAATCGGACCTGTTTTCCCTGTTCCTGTTATCTTTTTCATAGTAACCACCTCTATTAATGTTGTGAATTTCATAATGTTTCTAGTGACTCAATTTCAAATTAACTAAAACCTTTGTCAATTACAAGTTCCGCTTCCAAAATAATTGATGTTTAGTGCCAATATTTGTCATATAAAATGTTGGTTAATCACATTTTTCAATTATATTTTAACACCAAAAAAGAGAGCTCGCATTCCTGCGAACTCCCTTATTTAAAACTTTTAAAAGCCTCTGCCGGCACCGCCGCCAGAGAAGCCGCCGCCACCGCCGAAGCTTCCTCCGCTGTAGCCGCCTCCTGACGAACCATTTCCAAATCCACCAGAACCTGGACCAATCCACCACATGCCAGAATCATCTCGTCTTCTGCCGCCTCCTCTAGGAGGTCCGCCGCCATTTTTAGTTATTATAATTAAAATAATGATAACAATAACAAAAATAGCTCCAAATGATTCTAAAAAGCCGCCGCTTCCAGAATGATCTGTTTCTTTAGGTGCTTTTTCTTTAAAGTGTTTACCGTCATATCCATAGGCTTTTGCGATTTCATCCCAAATCGCATTATAAAGATTTGTAATACCTTGGCTGTAGTACTGCTTACTTTCTGCTTTACTATCAGCTTCTATTGCTTTTTTAGCATAAGGAGAAAATTTTTCGTCGATTAATCGTCCGACTTTAGCATCATTAAGTACGCCTTCTAAACCATCTCCTACAGCAACTTGAACGCCTCTATTATTATTTTCATTGCCATTATCCAAGTTAACAAGTATTACAATCCCACGATTGTGCTTTTGATCTCCGACTTTGTAATGTCGGCCTGCTTCATACGCATAGTCTTCTCTTGGTGTATTTCCAATTGACTTCATGGTCATTACTAAGATATCTGCATCAGTACCATCTTGAAGTTTTTGTCCTTTTTTAACAATATCATCTTTATCTTTTTGTGAAACTATGTCTGCATGATCTTGTACAAAAACCGGTTTTTCGAGTGGTGGAAATTTCTCTGATGCAAAAACACTCTGTCCTGCCAACAATACCCCAACAAACATAACAGCTAACCAGCCGATTATGTGTTTAATCATTGAGACGAATCAGTACCGAAATCTACTTTTGGAGCTTTTTCGGCACCTTTATCAGCTTTGAAGTATTCTTTCTTATCGAATCCGAAAATTTTAGCAACGATTGTTGTTGGGAAGTGTCGGATGGCTTGGTTATATTCATTTACAGAATCATTATAATCTTTTCTTGAAACAGCTATTCTATTTTCTGTACCAGCTAATTCGTCACGTAAACCAGTGAATTGTTTATCTGCTTTTAAATCAGGATATTTTTCACTGATTGCGAGCAATCTGCTTAATGAAGAATTCACTTCATCATTTGCCTCTGCTTTTTCTTTTGGCGAATTTGCACCAGCTAATTTGCTGCGTGCATCTGATACTTGTTTGAAAACATCTTCTTCATGTTTTGTATAACCTTTTACTGTATTGACTAAGTTAGGGATTAAATCCACACGTCTTTGAAGTTGATTGTCGATATTAGATAATGCTTTATCTGTATCTTCATCTAAACCAATCAATTTATTATATGGACCTATCATCATCGCACCAATAATCACGATTACAATACCAATAATAATAATCGGGGTAAGTGTTTTCTTCAATTTCTTGACTCCTTTTTCTAATAGATTCTTAACTATATTATACATGAAATCTACTAATATCACGATTATTGATACCATACAGAGTTTAATTACTGAAAAATTGTTGCAAAAATATTTTTCATTAAAATAGTGCATATAGGCAAAAAATATGTATAATAACAAATGTATTAGAACTACCAATAAAAGTTGAATAATTTATTAAGAAGGTGTTTACGTGGATTTCTTAAAGAAACCTTTATCGGTTTATCTGTTATTATTTTTAACCACAACACTCATCGGAGCATTTTTATTGTACTTGCCTATTACAGGAAAGCAGCCTACACCATTTATAGATGCTTTCTTCGTTGCATCCAGCGCATTTACTGTAACAGGTCTATCTACAGTAGATATCACAACACAATTTAACTGGTTAGGTGATTTAATTATAATGTTACTTATCCAAATCGGCGGCCTTGGGATAGTAACAATCACAACTCTAACTTTAATCATAGCAAATAGAAGAATATCGCTACACGACCGTCGTCTTATCATGGTGACTTGGAATGTAGAAGAACCTGGCGGTATGGTTCGGTTTATACGTCAACTTGTAATTTACAGTTTTACATCTGAATTGATTGGCATGCTGTTGCTTTCCTTATCATTTATTCCTAGATATGGATTCGGAAAAGGGGTATATATTAGCTTATTTACATCTGTATCAGCATTCAATAATGCAGGATTCGCCCTTTTCTCTAAAAATATGATTGGTTTCAATAACGATCCCGTAGTTAATATTGTCATACCGTTATTAATCATATTAGGAGGATTAGGCCCTTTAATTATGCTTGACTTGCTCAAAACAAGACGATTATCTAAATTAAAATTGCATACTAAAGTCGTCATGTCTACAACGCTTGTATTAATTATTGGCGGTGCTATTTTGTATTACATCTTAGAATTCAATAACACGTTGAAACACTTTAATATCTGGGGTCAGGTCGGAACTGCATTTTTCCAATCTGTTACTACAAGAACAGCAGGCTTTCAATCAGTTGATTTAGGGCTAATTCATACACCTACTGCTATATTAATGATGATTCTCATGTTTATCGGAGGGGCGCCTTTCAGCGCTGCAGGCGGAATCAAAGTCACAACTTTCATGGTATTAATCATGTTTGTATATAGCACATTAAAAAATGAGAATTCAACAGTTATTTTCCATAGAACCATCCAACCTAAAACAATTAGCAAAGCAGTCGCAATTACAGCTGTTAGCGGTATATTTGTATTATTCATCACCTTCATAGTCAGTCTATTAAATGAAACAACTCCTTTCATCAAAGTCATTTTTGAAGTTGTTTCTGCATTTGGCACTGTAGGTTTGAGTATGGATTTCACAACAGAATATCACGCTGCAACAAAGGCGATTATTATCCTCGTTATGATTTGCGGTAAAATAGGTGTCGCTACAGTATTAGCACTCTTTATCCCTAACAAAAAACGACTTTACCAATATGCAAAAGGAAATATTTACCTTTAATTTTCATCAACAAGGTTGAACTTCAAAATTCAACCTTGTTTTTTTATGTTACTAGATATACATTCTTAGTATATCGTTTGCAAATTATTCAATTTAAGGGGATGGATATATGAAAAAAGTCTTATTTTTAATTTTAGCCAGTTTTTTAGCACTTGCTGCATGCAGTGATGATGACAAAACATCTCATAAGAAAGACAAACAAACTTCAAAAAGTGAGAAAAAGGACAAAAATAAAGCTAGTAAAAAAGAAAAATCAAAACATGATACTAGAGGGTCAAACGAAAAAATAGCAGAAAAAAATCAAGATGATTCATCAGTTGACACAAAAAATCAATCTTCAACTCAACATCAAAATCCACAAGTGAACCTTGGAGATATCCGAGATCGTTCAACTTTAGAATCGATTATTTATGGAGATTATTCTGAAATGGAGAAAATTCAAGCATACAATAGTGCAGTTGCAAACGGCGTAATACCTCAAGGCAATGTCATGGAAGGACCTGCAAGTGCTGCATACCAAAGTTCACTTCGTGTTGAAAGTGGTGCTGAGAAATCTGTATATGACCAAAGTCAATCATCTGAACAAGATGAGCCTACAGAAGATGTAAATACTGAAATTAATAATGCTCAAACTGAAGATGAATATGTAGATGCTTTACGAAAAAAATATAATGGCGGACTTTCAAGCGGAGAAATGCAAACAAAGACTGCTATAGAACAAGGTTACTATGATGGTGATGATGGACCAGAAGTTTACCAAAAAATTAAAGAAAGAGAAGCAGATATCGAAGCCGGAAAGTATGATCAATACAAACAATAAATTTAATTAAATATATATGCTACTACCTATCGGGATTTGTTTAAGAATAAATCCCGATTTTTCTTTGATGGTTTTAATGCACAAATTTTCTAAAATCATGGATATCTAGCATTTTCAAGACAAATTATCTATCTACAATTCGTTGTATAATGTATAATAATTATACAATTGAATTATGGAGGCACATCATGGGACTTTTTGACAACATTAATCTTGAAACTGAATATTTACGCTCTTTATCTGTAAAAAAACGCAAAGCCTATAAGGAAAAACCAGTTTCAGTAAAAAAAGAACTTCTAAATCAATTCAAATATGAGACAGAAACATTCAACAACAAAGCATCTCACGATATCATCAAACGATTTTTAGAATCTAAAGGCATTTATGAACCCACTGAAAAAATGATCAGCGCAATTGGTAATCGAGAATTAGATAATTTCATTTACCAATCTCCAAGTCCAAATACGTCTGAAACACCTTCAAGTACACATGAAAAAGAAGATAAGATCAATTGGCAAAACGAAAAAATCATAAAACAAAATGAAGAAATTATTCACCAAAATAAAAAAATCATAAAGTTGCTTACTAAAATACATGAAAAAAGTTAAAAACAAGCCATTTCGTTATTTCATTGAACGAAATGGCTTGTTTCATGCTTTATTATTTAAATTTATATCACAACGAGGAGGAATCTTATCATGCTGCCATTTATCAAATAATAACTTCACATACATTTGATATGCCTCTCCTCCATAAATCCGTTTTTCTCCTTCAATATAAAACGGCGGTAAATCTTCATGTGAAAGACTTAATGTTTGGTCTGTCTTTTTAACAACATCGTATAAACCTTCCAATTCTTTTTTAAACACTTCTGATCTTTTACCGCCTCTGCGCATATGTTCTTCATTCATTGCAGCTAATAATATCCATGCACCCCAAAGATAAGGTTTACCGTTATTATAAACTGCCTCTACTACTGGATGATGTCTATACCCAGGTCCTGTTTTGATTACATCTAATTCACCTAAACATACTCTAATTATCTGATACAACTCTAAGACTTGTTTTGATAAACGACGGTTATCTAAAAATTCCGCACTGACTTTAGGATCAGGACTGACTCTGAATATCTGCATAAAGAACCACCCTCTTCTATCTTTGCCCTAATTATACAAAAAAGCAGTGGAACAACCTATCAATATAGATTGTTCCACTGCTTATTTTAATCAGCTAAAGCAAAAATTATGACATTTTTACAACGTTAGCTGCTTGTTCACCACGGTCGCCTTCAACGATGTCGAAGTCTACGCTTTGGCCTTCTTCTAAAGTTTTGTAGCCGTCGCCTTGGATTGCTGAGAAGTGTACGAATACGTCGTCGCCATTTTCTCTTTCGATAAATCCAAAACCTTTTTCTGCGTTAAACCATTTAACTGTACCGTTATTCATATAAAAATCCTCCATGTGCTTTTGCACGAATATTTGTAACTTGTTAATAAAAATCAATGGGAGTAAATTCATACGAATAAAACTTCAAATCAATTTCACGAACAATAATTACTTAACTTTCATAATACACTTCTTTTTATGCTTTGTATACCTTTTTGTCTTTTTTATTTTCAAAAAGACAGTTTTGAACAGAAATTATAATAAAAGAAGTTTTTTTATCTTCAAATAGTCGTGATTGATTAGTTCACTTTTATTACTTCTATTTCTTAAAATATTTTCATAAAAATAACATTTTATATAATGAATTGTTAATCCTTAGTTTATTCCACTTTTCTCATAGCCTTAGTAAGATTAATTTATCTTAGAAAAAGGAGCATTCACATCATGAAAAAACAAATTATCAAAAAAGTGATTCTATCAACAAGCATTACACTTATGGGTCTTGGAGCTGTCAGTACTTTCAATTCAGATCCTTCACTATCTTCACAAGTACATGCAGCCCAATTCCAAGGTCAAAATCAAGCTGACGAATTAAAAAAATATTATTCACAAACTCCAGAAATATTTTCTAACAAAAAATTAACACAAGTTGAAGAAGGCTCTGATAAAGGAAAGATTTATGTAAAAATTCAAAGCTCATGGGGTGCTTTTATCAACGTAATAGGCAATCAAAGTTGGGGGAATGTTAATAAATTACGCGGCAAACAAGTTGATGTTTTCGGTATTAAAGATAAACCAACTTCTCAATACTGGTGGGCATATACTGAATATTTCACAGGCGGTGTCACACCAGCTGCTAATCCTAGCGCACCAGTCTACCCGATCAAAGTAACAGTTAAGAAAAATGCGCATGTTAAAAGTTCTTTTGATATTAAAGCATTTGAAACTCGAAAAGACAAAATCACTTTGAAAGAGTTAGATTTCCAAATTCGTAAAGCTTTAATTAACAACAACAACTTATACAGCAACGGTCAAAATACTGGAACAGTTCAAATCACTACTAAAGATAACCAATTATTTACTTTTGATTTAAATAAAAGACTAGAAAACGAACGTGCAAATGTTTACGTAGATGGCAAAAATATAGCTACTATCATTGCTGATATTAAATAGTTTAATCTGGATATTTTACATTATTCACCTGCATAAAAATAACGAAGACAGAATGCTCTATATAAAAGCAATCTGTCTTTTTAACATTTATTTTTTCTTATTTTATTATTTTTAAAAATGTTGGATGTTGGTCAAGATATTTTTCCTTCCAAGGAATATCTACTCTATTCCACTCGCTATTAGCAAATTTATATAAACCGCGGTTATTTAATGCATAAAACGTATCAAGAGCTTTAGGATCCGCTTCAAGTTGACTGATATACATATCTTCATTAGGCAATCCTTCTGATGAGTCCTCCCAACTGCCCTCATCATTTCTTCGGAAAACAGTTGAACGAGGATAACCTTTATCTTCATCTCTATGATGTGCAGCAAACGCATTTTCTGCAGCACCTACAAAAATATCTCTCTCACTATTAGGATTGACTGCTATGGTATATAAATAAGGATATTTTTCCAATCCTTCACTAGAATAAGACCAGCTCATACCATCATTATCACTCTCAGCAAAAGAATGGCCCTTTATAGCTAAACCATCTCCACATACTGCAAATAACTTACCCGGTACAGCATTATGCGTAGCCATCTGATGAACATCTCTTGGGCTGAAGAAAGGACGATCATTCCATGATTCCCCGCCATCGTTGCTATTAATAAAAGCACCGAATTCAATAGCAGCATTTAATGTATTTTCTTCTTTTGAGCTTGGCATTAAATCTTGAACATGGTGTGTATAGGGACGTGCTGGAAATTCCCAAAAAGGTTGTGACGGCAAATTTTGAACTTCTTCAAATTCAGTAAACGTTTGACCGCCATCCTCAGAATAATAAATAGCACTCGGTTCCGTTCCAACATATAATATGTCAGGATTATTAGGATTGATTGCTACAGCTGTTATATACGCTGATTTAATACCTAACCCTTTTGTCGGTTCATGATAAGCATTCATTTGACCAATTGCTTTCCAATGATTGCCTTCATCATTACTCTTCCAAAGACCATTTCCATACGTGGCACAGTACATTATCTCTGGAGAATCAGGATGTTGCACTAAATCAACAGGATGTGTGCCTTCAAGACGTGTTTCTATATCAAAACCGCCATTATTTTTTTCATTTATGATAACGAGTTCATCTACCATACCTAAGAAAATTTTTTTCACTTTAATAAACCCTTTCTCAATAATTATTATCTTGGTCATGATTTCCCTTAATCACGCTTATTTAATCAGTCAATATTAAAGCAATGTATATAGAGCGCATATTGCTAAATTTTAATTCTCAAATCATAATTAAAAGACGATAGTTTATTAAAGCAAATCCTCTATAGATTCACCGATTTTCACATATTGATTTCCAATAACACGACTTATCGGATTTAATTTCTCTACATCCACATATCCATGTTCTACATCATATATTTCATCATCAATATAAACTGCTTTCACTTGTCCTATTAACATATCTGTTCCATTTTTTTCATCACCTAATGATAAATGTTCTACTAATTCACATTCATATCGTACCTTAGCTTCTTTAACACTTGGTACACTTACTGTTTTTGAAGGAGTAGTCGTCAGGTTGGTCTTTTCTAATTCGTTAATATCATGAGGATAGTTATCACCTGTTTTGACTACTTCTTTGACAATTGATTCATCTACAATATGAACAACAAACTCTTTATTTTTAATAATGTTAGAATTTGTATCCTTAAGTGCACCATCTTGTTTTCCGACAGAAATCATCAACATCGGAGGTTCCGGACAAACCACATTAAAAAATGCAAAAGGCGCTGCATTTAAGTTTCCATTTTCATCTTGTGACGTTACAAAAGCGATCGGTCTAGGCGTCACTGTACCTATAAGAAGTTTATACATATTACCCATTTCTGTTTCACTTGGATTTATGAACATTTTGACACCCCACTAATATTATTCTTCTAATTCAAGTCTAAGATATTTTTCGTACGACTTAAATCTAAACACACTACATACCTATTTTATAGACAGACAATACGAAAACTGTATCTTATTTTCAGATGAACACGGTGAAAGTGAGAATACGTACAATTTATAAAAGTGAGAATGGGTATTTGAATAATTAAAGTTGTGTTACGACTGGAATAATTAATGTTTCAATGGAGTGCATCTATGAAATGCATTTCACTCATTTCAAACTCAATATAAAGAGGACTTTTTATGTACTTTATTCTAGCTATTTTTACATTGATTAGTTCTAGTGTGAGTCTAGTCTATTCAATACAAGCTTGTGTAACCACCAGAAATACAAACGCATATTATACATTAGCAAGAAGTTTTCCAATATTCTTATTATCTGTATGCACATTGATAAACTACAACAATACTTTTTTAATCACAATTTCAATCATCATGATAGCTGTCCATTTTTTCGATAGCATAGTAGGATATATTGAAAAAGATAAATTTAAAACCTATGGCCCATCATTAACATCTGTTATAAATTTAGTTTTATTATTTTTATTTATATTTTAGTGAATTCACAAAATACAATGCAGCTATAAATTACGCCTTTATACCAAATAAAAACGGTAAATTACACTTAACGTTCTTTTTGAAGGATTTAGGCGTATAAAAATGAGTACGTATATCGTCATTATGATGTTATTCATGAAGTGTTTAATTCTAAGATTGAACATTTGATAATACAAGACAAAATAAAAAGAAACGCTGATTTAACAACGTTTCTCTCAAATCTGATATAACAAATATTAACGAATATTTGTGTATGTATGGAGACGGCGGGATTTGAACCCGCGTCCAAGGATCCTGATACAAATCTTTCTACGTGTGTAGTCTATTAATCAATTTCACATGATGATAGGAAATAGACAACCAACACCATGCTAGTCCGCTTAATCTCTTCTAGACAGACTTCGAACAGCAGTGTCTAGCGTATCCTACTAAAGTTGAATCGCGTTAACAGTACATAGGCGATACTGTTAGGCGATGCAGAGTGCTATTACGCAGCTACTGCTAAATTATTGTTTGTTTTGCCAGTTATTATAAACTGAGTGTGTTGATAACGAAGACAACCCTCCGACACGCTTAATAAGCTCTGGGGACCCCTGTCGAATCCAAAACGTCCCCGTAATATTAATAACAGATTCAACATATGTTGAATCCGATAGCTTTCTTAATCATATCAAATTAAGCGCTAAGACGCAATTCTAACGATTAAAATCAGCAATTATAACTTGAAGAATGAGAAACGACAAATTAAAAATGCCGCTTCCCCAAATCATTAATAACGATCTTTCATCGCGCGTTGCATATCACGTTTAACCGCTTTATCTTTCAAGTCTTGACGTTTATCATATTTTTTCTTACCTCTTGCTACGCCAATCAATACTTTACAAACACCATGTTTAAGATAAAGCTTTAACGGAATAATCGAATATCCGATTTCTCTTGTACGTGTACCGAGTTTTTCAATTTCTCTTTTGTGCAAAAGTAGTTTTCTCGGACGCAGTGGATCATGATTGAATCGATTACCTTCTTCATAAGGTGCAATATGCATATTATGCACATAAATCTCACCATTTTTCACTTGCGCGAAACTATCTTTCAAATTTGCACTGCCACGTCGAATTGACTTAATCTCTGTTCCTCTTAACACAATGCCCGCTTCAATCGTATCTTCTATATTATAATCATGTCTTGCTTTACGATTCTCCGCTAAGGTACCTGGAGATTTTTTCTTCTTTTTCGACATCGTGTTCACCTCTTGTTGAATTAATTTCAATGTGAGGATGAACTGAATTTATCACAGTTCTTCCTCAATCATACTTTATTTCTTTTTACGTGCTTTTTGTTTTACTTTCTTACTTTTATAGTAAGGTTTATGTTGGGTATTATTTTGCTTGTCACGGCTTCGTTGATTTTTACCTTTGCGCTGTTTCTTTTTACCTTTTTTCTTGTCGCCGCTTAAACTTTTACCGCGCGATTTGGCTTGAATTGTTGTACCGCGCGCAGGACGATCTTCAGATTTTCTACGTTTAGGTTCTGGCATGCCAACAATTTGGAAATCAATCATACGTTGTTCTACATCTACATTCACAACTTTGATTTTCACTGAATCTCCAATACGGAACACATTACCAGAACGTTCACCTATCATTGCCATTTGACCTTCTGCAAATTGGTAATAGTCATCTGTCATGTTAGAAACATGAACCATACCTTCTACAGTGTTCGGCAATTCAACAAACATACCGAAGTTGGCAACTGAGCTGATAATACCTTCGTACTCTTCACCAATATGTTGCAGCATAAATTCTGCTTTCTTCAATTCATCAGTATCACGTTCTGCTTCAATGGCACGACGTTCACGATTTGAAGTATGCTCTGCAATTTCAGGCAATTTATCTTCCCATTTTTTCAATTCTTTACGATCCATTGTTTCATCAATAAGATATTTACGAATTAATCGATGAACCACTAAGTCAGGGTAACGACGAATTGGTGATGTAAAGTGTGTATAATAATCAGCTGACAAACCGAAGTGTCCTAAATTGGCATCTTCATAACGTGCTTGTTGCATAGAACGCAACATCATCGTTGAAACAACAGTTTGTTCTGGCAAGCCTTTCACTTTCTCGTGAATTTCTTGCAACGTACTTGGAGAAATATCTTCTCCTGTACCTCTCACCATAATACCGAAATTCGTAATAAAATCGAAGAATTGTGTTAAACGGTCTGATTTAGGCTGCTCATGGACACGGTAGATAAATGGTACTTCCATTTTACTGAAGTGTTCTGCAACTGTTTCGTTGGCTGCTAACATAAATGATTCAATTAAACGTTCACCTTCACCGCGGTCACGCATTTGCACATCAACCGGAATACCTTCTTCATTAACAAGCACTTTAGCTTCATCAATATCAAAATCAATCTCACCGCGACGTTTACGCATTTCTTTTAAGCGATTTGATAAGTCCTGTGCTAAATCCAGCATAGGTGTTACGTCTTTATATTTTTCTCTAAGTTCAGGATCTTTATCAGTAATAATTTTATTCACTTCATCGTAAGTCATACGATGATCTGATTCGATAACACTGTCGAAGATTTCGTGATTTTTCACATTACCATCTTGGTCAATTTCCATACGGCAACTTAAAGTCAGGCGATCTACATTTGGATTTAATGAACAAATTCCATTACTTAAACGATGCGGAATCATCGGAATCACACGGTCTACTAAATAAACACTCGTACCGCGATCATAAGCCTCTTTATCTAACGCTGATCCTTCTTTTACATAATGACTGACGTCTGCAATGCTGACTGTTAATTGTGTGTTGCCATTCGGCAATTTTTTAAGACTGATAGCATCATCCAAGTCTTTAGCATCTGCGCCATCAATAGTAATTGTCATTTCATCACGTAAATCTCTGCGTCCTTCAATCTCAGAAGGTTCGATTGTTTCTGGAATGGCTTCAGCTTCTTTCAACACTTCATCTGGAAACTCAATTTCAATTCCATGTTGATAAATAATAGATAAAATATCTACACCCGGATCATTTTTATGCCCTAAAATAGCAGAAATATGACCTTCTGGATTGTCATTGCCTTGTGCATATTTTGAAATTTGCACAAGTACTTTATGTCCTTCAACTACGCCTAAACTTTGGCCTTTCGGAATAAAGATATCTTGCATGATACGTTTATCATCTGGAATCACAAAACCGAAATGACGACCTTCAGTGTAAGTACCTACAACTTGAGTCACTGAATGTTTTTCTATTGTTTTAACTTCGCCTTCTACTTTACCTTTAAATTCACCTTTTGATGGTTGGACCTCAACAATGACTGTGTCTCCATCCATAGCACGGTTTATTTTTGTTGGCGGTATAAAAATATCTTCCATTTCTTCATCTTCAGGACGCAAGAATGCAAATCCCTTTTTATTTTGACTTAAAGTACCTTTTACCAGATTATTTTTCATAGTTTGACTTCCTTTTCTTTGGTAGCGGTCCGTTTTCGTTCGTTCGACTAAGCCAGATTGTTCTAGTTCAACTAACACCTTAATTAAGTCTCTAAATGAGTCGGCATTGTTTAAACCTAAACAATCTTGAAAATCAGAAACTGACATGGGTTCATAATCAGGTTGTTTAATAATCTCTGCTACAGATTGTTTTAAATTCATTATGCCCCCTCCTTTCATTATTTATTCGTTTCTAGTTACTATTCAGGCCAATCAAGACTTTCAAGGAACTCGTAAATATCCTCGAAAACTTTTTCTTTTTCTTTATCAATTGTAATAACATGACCGGAATCCGCATACCATTTTATATTTTTGTCTTCAGAAGATGCTTCATCATAAATCACATTTGCAGATTCAGGATTAATCATTTTGTCTTGTTCTGCTTGAATGACAAGTAATGGATCCATCACTTCATCTACGTGATCTCGAACACCTTGTATTGTTTGCTGTAATTCTTTTAAAGTATGAGTCGGATGGAAAGCTTCCATCTCGCGATTGATTGTCGCCTCATCTTTCCCTTGGTATTTTTTAAAGTTGCGCGCATATTCAAGAACGCCTTCATACATTGAGCCTTCTGTCTTAATAAACATAGGCGCACACATCGTTACAATACCCTCTACATCTCTATTTAAGCTTAACTTAAGGGCAAAATCTCCACCTAAAGATAAGCCGGCTACCACAATTTCATCATATCCATGTTCCACTAAAAAGTCGTAACCATCTAACGCATCTTTAAACCAGACATGCGGGCTGGATTGCAAAATTTCTTCCGGTGGCGCTGCATGGCCTTCATATTGAGGCGCATAAGATGTGTAACCTTTTTTCTGTAAAAAGCGCCCGAGTTGTCTTACATCGGAAGAGTTTCCAGTAAAACCATGTAACAATAATACTGCTCTTTTTCCTTCTTCAAAAAAGAACGGCTTTGGCAATTTAATCTGCATGTCTTTCAATCCTTTCATGATTCCCATTTAATCAAATTTACTCATAGTTCCATTATAAAGAAAAAAGCCCGACTTTTACATTGTCGGACCTTACATATTGAAATAAGTAATTGCTAACATTAACACGAAAAATGCAATCGATAAACCAATTGTTACACGGTTTAAGAATAAGTCAACACCGCGTTGCTTTTGTTTTCCACCGAAGAGCTGTTCAGCACCGCCGCTGATTGCTCCTGAAAGGCCGTTACTTTTGCTTTCTTGGAGTAACACAACTGTGATTAAAGCGATACAGTCTATAACTAATAAAACTGTCAATAAAGTGTGCATGCGTTAGTCCTCCATTCATAATATACTGTACAAGTGTAACATATTTCAATGTAGTTTATCAACATTTGGTCTAACTTGTTCCCATATGCTCTAGCGATTAAATGTACTTTTACGTTTAATTGAGATCACTAGCATATAAACTGCTAAGGCAAGTGAACCGATAATTGTAATCCATAAAGGTAAAGTCATGAAACCTGATTTCACGTGATTAATACTTTGGATAATCACACCTGCATTGACTGCAGTATAAAAAGCTTGTGAAATATATACAGCAAATAAGAACCACCATAGATATGTGTGTTGATTCCATATTGCAATTAACCCGCACATATAAGCAATTAAATACATGATTCCTGTTAAACGGTAGCTATTAATGAAGTTTCCAACTGCATTTTTTGTTGCATTAATATGGTGTGATGTAAGAATATCTGCTACCACGCTATTATCTAAAGAAACAAAAAGGTATATGGCATATATCACTGCTAATATCACTGAAGCATAGGCAATAAATCGTCCAGATTTTTTTGCTCTTAATTCCTTTTCTTGCTCTGTAGTCTGCATTTCAATTCTCCTTAATTCAAGATGAATAATTATTTCTATTGATTCAATTATATCAGTTTATGTTTAATTTTCGACAAAAACTCGGCATAAAAAAGAAACTGCTAAAGTCCTTATGAACTTTAACAGCTTCTTTAAAAGGTTATACTTTATAAAGTTTTGCGTGAACTCAATATTGGTAAACCTTTACTTATTTATCTAAATTATAGAAAGAGTGAATGCCGTCGAATTCAGCTGTTTCGTATAATTCATCTTCAATACGTAATAATTGGTTGTATTTTGCAATACGGTCCGTTCTTGATAAAGAACCAGTTTTAATTTGTCCTGCATTTGTAGCTACAGCTATGTCAGCAATTGTAGTATCTTCAGTTTCACCAGAACGGTGTGAGATAACTGCTGTGTAACCAGCTTTTTGAGCCATTTGAATTGCATCAAATGTTTCAGTTAAAGTACCGATTTGGTTAACTTTGATTAAGATTGAGTTACCAATACCTTTTTCGATACCTTCAGATAATTTTTTAGTATTTGTAACGAATAAATCGTCACCTACTAATTGAACTTTTTTACCTAAACGATCTGTAAGTTGTTTCCAACCATCCCAGTCATTTTCATCCATACCATCTTCAATTGTGATGATTGGATATTTATTAACTAATTCTTCTAAGTAGTCAACTTGTTCAGCTGAAGTACGTTTAGCACCTTCTGGACCTTCGAATTTAGTATAGTCATATACACCATTTTCGTAGAATTCAGAAGAAGCGATATCAAATCCAAGGTAAACATCTTTACCTGGTTCTAAACCTACTGCTTTGATTGCTTCTAAAATTGTATCAACAGCATCTTCAGTACCGTGGAATTTAGGAGCAAATCCACCTTCGTCACCTACTGCAGTTTCTAAACCGCGTTTTTTAAGAATTTTAGCTAAGTTGTGGAAGATTTCAGCACCCCAGCGTAATGATTCTTTAAATGAATCAGCGCCAACAGGTAAAATCATGAATTCTTGGAATGCAATCGGCGCATCAGAATGAGAACCACCGTTTACAATGTTCATCATAGGAACTGGTAATTGTTTACCATTGAATCCACCTAAATATTTATAAAGTGGTTGGCCTAATAAGTCTGCAGCTGCACGTGCAACAGCAATAGACACACCAAGAATAGCGTTTGCACCTAATTTACCTTTGTTTTCAGTTCCATCTAATTGAATCATCATTTTGTCGATTGAAACTTGGTCTAATACTGAAAATTCGCCTTCAACGATCTCTGGTGCGATTTTTTCGTTTACATTTTCAACTGCTTTAGTAACACCTTTACCTAAGTAACGATCTTTGTCACCGTCACGTAATTCTACGGCTTCGTATTCACCAGTTGATGCACCTGATGGTACTAATGCACGACCGAATGCACCACTTTCAGTTAATACTTCTACTTCAACTGTTGGATTACCTCGAGAATCTAGAACTTCGCGAGCATAAACATCTGTAATAATTGGCATGTTGATAATCTCCTTTTCATAATAGCTTTCGCTTATATTATAACTTTTTTTCCTTAGAAATTGAATTAATTATCTAGTAATGACACACTAAATTCTTAATGTTCGATTAAAGAAACACCTGTCATTTCTTCAGGTTGTGATACATTTAGTAAATCAAGCAATGTAGGCGCTAAATCACCTAATTTACCTGTTTCACGTAATGTTACGCCTTCTTTAGTAACAATGACTGGAACTGGGTTAGTTGTATGAGTTGTCATAGGTTCATCATCATCAGTTAACACTTGATCTGAGTTACCATGGTCAGCTGTAATAATTGCATGTCCGCCCATATCTATAATTTTGTCTACAACTTCACCTAAACATTCGTCTACAGCTTCAATTGCTTTAACAGTAGGTTCAAGCATACCGCTGTGACCAACCATATCTGGGTTAGCGAAGTTTAAGAGAATTAAATCTAAATCCCCTTTATCAAGTTCTTCTAATAATGCATCTTTGACTTCATATGCACTCATTTCAGGTTTCAAATCGTAAGTCGCAACTTTAGGTGAATCAATCAAGCGACGACGTTCTCCTTCAAACTCTTCATTACGTCCACCACTCATGAAATAAGTAACATGAGGATATTTTTCAGTTTCAGCAATACGTAATTGTTTCAAGTTGTTTGCTTCAGCAACTTCACCGATTGTTTGTTTCAAATCAACTTTTTCAAAAACAATACTTGCATCTACTTGATCATTATATTTAGTGAAAGTAGCAAAGAATAAATCATTAGGTTGTTCAACATCGAAACCTTTGAAATCTTTGTTTGTAAAGATTTCAGAAAGTTGGCCTGCTCTATCAGGACGGAAATTGAAGAATACTACTGAGTCGCCATCTTGAACGCCTTCATTTTGTTCTTTGATTGAGAAAGGTACAACAAATTCGTCAGTTACACCATTTTCATAATTTGCTTCAATACCTTCTTCTGCTGATGCATATTCAGGTGCATCGATATCACGGATTGCATTATAAGCTTTTTCTTCACGTTCCCAACGTTTATCACGGTCCATCGCATAATAACGTCCGGAAATTGAAGCAAATTGTCCGATACCGATTTCTTTGAATTTCTCTTCAGTTTCTTTCACATATTTCAATGCTGATTTTTGATCCACGTCACGACCGTCTAAGAATCCATGAACGTAAACTTTATCTAATCCTTGTTTTTTAGCAAGTTCTAGAATCGCAAATAAATGTTTATAGTGACTGTGCACACCGCCATCAGATAATAAACCGAAAACATGAAGTGCAGAATCATGTGATTTCACATGATCAATTGCTTCATTCAAGACTTCATTTTCAAAGAAATCTCCATCTTCAATCGCTTTATTAATTCTTGTCAAACTTTGATATACAATACGTCCTGCCCCGATGTTCATATGACCGACTTCAGAGTTACCCATTTGTCCTTCTGGTAATCCAACAGCCAAACCGCTTGCTTCGATTTGTGTAGTTGGATATTTTTCATAATAACGGTCAAAATTGGGTTTAAATGCTTGTTTGACTGCATTGCCGTGTTCACTTTCTCTGTTCGCAAAACCATCAAGGATGATTAATGCTGTTGGTTGTTTTGCCATATTATTTAGCACCTTCTAATAATTTTACATAGTCTTCTACTTTCAATGAAGCACCGCCGACTAAAGCACCATCAATATCTGATTCTGCCATATATTCAGCGATATTATTAGGTTTTACACTGCCGCCGTATTGAATACGAACTGCATCTGCTACTTCTTGGTTTGAAAGTTCAGCAACTGTTTTGCGGATAAATGCGCTCATTTCATTAGCATCTTTAGCTGTAGAAGATTTACCAGTACCAATTGCCCAAATAGGTTCGTAAGCGATAACTACTTGTTTTAATTGTTCGTCAGATAAACCTGCTAATGCTTTTTTAACTTGATCTGATACAACTTCTTCAGCTTTTCCGCTTTCACGTTGTTCATTTGTTTCACCAACACAGATGATTGGAGTCATACCGTGTTTAAACACAGCGTGGACTTTTTTATTAACATCTTCATCAGTTTCGTGGAACAATTCACGACGTTCAGAATGGCCGATAATTACATATTTAACACCTAAATCTGCTAATGCAACTGGAGATGTTTCACCAGTAAATGCGCCGCTTTCTTCGTAATAAGTGTTTTCAGCACCAATTTCAAGTCCTTCTGCTTTACCTTCTTTTACTAAAGTAATTAATGCATCTAATTGAATAGTTGGTGCACAAATAACGGCTTCTACTTCATTTGTATCTGGTAATTGAGGTAATTCGTTTACAAAGTCTTTAGCCTCTTGTACAGTTTTATTCATTTTCCAGTTACCTGCAATAATTGGTTTTCTCATTATTAAACTCTCCTTGAAAAGTTATTATAAAAATACTATTTCTTATTTATCACTGATTGATTGGATACCAGGCAATTCTTTACCTTCAAGGTATTCAAGTGAAGCACCGCCGCCTGTTGAAATATGAGAGAAATCGTCCTCAAATCCAAGCATCATAGCTGCAGCAGCAGAGTCACCGCCACCAATAATAGTAGTCGCATCTTTCATTTCAGCAATTGCTTCACAAACACCTACTGTACCTTGTGCAAAGTTTTCAAATTCGAATACACCCATCGGTCCATTCCATACAACTGTATGTGCACCTTTAAGTTCTTTTTCGAATAATTCAACAGTTTTAGGTCCAATATCAAGTGCTTCTTGATCTGCTGGAATTTGGTCGATTGTAACTACAGTAAATTGTGCTTCATTAGAGAATTCTCTAGCTACTTTAGCATCTACAGGCAATACAATTTTATCGCCAGCACGTTCTAATAAATCTTTAGCAAAGTCTACTTTATCTGCTTCTAATAAAGATTTTCCAATTTCATAACCTTGTGCTTTTAAGAATGTATAAGCCATACCGCCACCGATAAGGACTTTATCAGCTACATTCAATAAGTTTTCGATGACTCCGATTTTATCTGATACTTTGGCGCCACCTAAAATAGCTACAACTGGTTTATCCGGGTTATTTACAACACCGCCGATAAATTTGATTTCTTTTTCCATCAAGTCTCCAGCTGCACTTTCTAAGTTAGATGCAATACCTACGTTGGAAGCATGTGAACGATGCGCAGTACCAAAAGCATCATTTACAAATACATCGCCTAATGAAGCCCAATATTTTCCTAATTCAGGATCATTTTTAGATTC
Source organism: Staphylococcus carnosus (assembly GCF_900458435.1). Taxonomy (NCBI): domain Bacteria; kingdom Bacillati; phylum Bacillota; class Bacilli; order Caryophanales; family Staphylococcaceae; genus Staphylococcus; species Staphylococcus carnosus. The sequence goes on from NZ_UHCT01000001.1 coordinate 2,125,744, forward strand.
TTTTTTACCATCTAAATCTTCAAAACGTGTATTTTCTACTAAAAGTACTTCGCCATCTTTTAATTCTGCGATTGCTTTTTCTAAAACTTCACCACGTGTATGTGGGATAAAGTTAACATCTTTTCCTAATTTTTCGCTTAAACGCTCAGCAACTGGACGAAGTGTTAATTTTTCTTTATCACTTTCTTCTTTGACTTTTCCTAAATGTGAGAAAAGAACAAGTCTTCCTCCTTGATCAAGGATATATTCAATCGTTGGTAAAGCTTGAACAATACGGTTGTCGTTAGTAATTTTTCCATCTTTTAAAGGTACGTTGAAATCAGCACGTTCTAATACAACCTTACCTTTTAAGTCTAAATCAGATACATGTTTTTTAGCCATCTAAACTTCCTCCTTTGAATGAAAGCATGATTCTTTAATGTCTATAGATTGAGATTAGCATATAGCCGTTAATATTGCAGAAAAAACATCCAAGTAGTTGAAAATTTTTCCATTTAAAAACAAACTATCCGCTAATTCCACTGCAACTTATGATAATTTAAAATAAGCGGAGAAGCGTATGTGCCTCTCCGCTTACTCAAAAGCTGATCATTTTAATTCAACAGCACATTTACAGCTTGTCAAATTACGATCTTATTATCAAATTATTTTACGTCTTTAATAAGGTATTCTAAAGTACGTACTAATTGTGCAGTGTAAGACATTTCGTTGTCATACCAAGCTGCTACTTTAACTAATTGACGGCCTGAAACAGTCATTACACGAGTTTGAGTTGCATCAAATAATGAACCGAATGTCATACCTACAACATCTGAAGATACGATTTCGTCTTCGTTGTAACCGAATGATTCGTTAGAAGCTTGTTTCATTGCTTCGTTTACTTCGTCAACTGTAACGTCTTTATCTAATACAACTGTTAATTCAGTTAATGAACCAGTTGCAACAGGAACACGTTGAGCGCCGCCGTCTAATTTTCCGTCGATTTCAGGAATTACTTTACCAATTGCTTTAGCTGCACCAGTTGAGTTTGGAACGATGTTTTCAGCTGCTGCACGAGCACGACGTTTGTCACCTTTTCTGTGTGGACCATCTTGAGTATTTTGGTCACCAGTATAAGCATGGATAGTAGTCATGAAACCTTCAACTAAACCAAAGCTGTCATTTAAAACTTGTGCTACAGGAGCAAGAGAGTTTGTAGTACAAGAAGCACCTGAAACGATTACGTCAGAGCTGTCTAAAGTATCTTGGTTTACGTTATAAACGATTGTTTTAACATCACCAGTAGCTGGTGCTGAAATTAATACTTTTTTAGCGCCTGCATCGATATGAGCTTTTGCTTTTTCTTCACTTGTATAGAAACCTGTACATTCTAATACAACATCAATGTCTAAATCTTTCCAAGGTAATTTGCTTGCATCTGGTTCTTCGAATGATTTAACTTCTTTACCATTCACGCGGAATCCGCCATCTACAACTTCAACTTCTTCAGTGAAACGTCCTTGCATTGTATCGTATTTTAATAAGTGTGCTAACATTTCATCATCTGTTAAGTCGTTTACTGCTACTACATCGATACCTTCAACATCTTGAATTCTTCTAAATGCTAAACGACCGATTCTACCAAAACCATTAATTGCTACTTTAACTGCCATTATTATGGCCTCCTTTAAAAAGATATTGTTAAAAAGTGAAGTCACTTTTTTATAACCAAAATTGTTTAAGATTGTACGATAGTTTTAGCTGCACCTTCATCTGTAATTAAAATCGTGTTTTTAGGGGCAATTGATAAATAAGCTTTTATCGCTTCACCCTTCGAAGCACCTCCGGCTACAGCAAATATATATTGCTTCGATTCTAAATCTTCCATTTGAAGTCCTATCGTTTTAACTTTATGGACGATATTACCATTAGTATCGAAGTAATAACCAAATGCTTCTCCGACAGCATTGTGATGTTGAAGCATTTCAATCACATCTTTAGGTGAATGGCGTCTGTTCGCCATTTTCAGCGCATCACCAATGCCGTGAACAGTGATATTTGATTGTTTTATTTTGTCTAATGTATTAATGACAGAAGGTTCTTGCAACAACAATTCATATGTAGATTCACTGACATTGTCAGGAACATATAATGTTGTATAATCTCCTCCAGTCTGTTCTGCCATACTCGCTGCAATTGTGTTGGCTTGGTAAACCATATTTTCTCCCAAACCGCCTCTTGCAGGTACAAAAAATGTTTTAAACGGCAGTACATGCATTGAATCACTAACTGATGCCATCGTTGACCCGCCAGTTATAGATACTATTGCATCTTTATAAAAAGTTTTTTCTAAGAGTTGTCCAGCTTGATTACCCATTTCTTTTTTAACTGCACTATCAATATCTGTATCACCAGGTACAACATACACGTTATTAATTTGATAACGCTCTTTAATCAATTGTGCTAAATGGTAACCATCAGAATACATATTGAAGTATGTTTCTAATTCGTCAATTAAACGTTCGCCTTCATCAGTAATTTCCATTCCTGTAGGCTTAACTTTAATTAATTCTTGTTTTTTTAATGTATTCGTTTCTGATCTTAATACACGCTCAGTCAAGTTCATGTATTCACTCAAACTTCTTCTTCCAACAGGTTGGTGCATCTTGATAGTAGTGAGTATAGTAAATCTACGATACATTCTGTCGACAAGCTCAGGAATCAATTTTTGTTGGACTTTAAGCAAGTCTTCCACTACTATTTCCTCCTCTATATCTATAAGGGTCAGTATGCAACCACACTTTGACGTTTTAAGTCCCGGGTGGGACAAAAAATAACATCTCTTATATTTGCAATAATACTATCATCTGTTTTAAAAAGCAAGTCTAAATGCTTAAGATACAAAACTTCTTCTATCATTGCACACAATACTTGCTAACAATTATATTATACCCTTTTCTCATACGAAAAATCATCTTTTAACTTTAGTTTTCAGCCTTATTTTTTTCTTTTAATTACCTAAGCTATGAAATATCTACTATAATAGTCTTTCAAAGGAGGGTTTTAATATGGCTGAAAAAGATGAACAACCTGAAGTTATTGATCCAGAAGACCCTAGATATAAAGACGACACATATTTTCAACCTACCCATTCCAACCAGCAAAAATCCAATTTTGAAAATCAAAGACGTATTAAATATTATTCTTTTGGCGGTTGTTTTCCAATCGGATGCGGTTGCTTGCCGATTCTTATCATTTTATCGTTTTTAATTACATGGTTATTAAATCTAATGAATTAGAAAAAAATGAATTAGAAAAAATGGAGCACGCTCTTATTCAATTTAAGAGAATGCTCCATTTTTGTGTTTAATATATTAGTGTTGTGATGATTGATTATTTGAGCTTGGCTTTTGCGCAGAGTTATTACTTGAATTAGAAGGTGTTTGTTTTGATTGCGCTTGATTAGAGCCACTTGATGATTGTGTGTTTGATTGGTTGCTGCTAGGCGTGTTTTTTACTGTTGGTTGTTGTTGTTGCTGTTCTTGCCCTGGCCTGGGCTTATTATTTGATTGTTGATTTTGAGAATTTTGCTGCTGCTTTTGTTGTTGGTTTTGATTTGATTTTTGTTGCTCTTGTTGTTGCTGTTGCTGCTGTTGTTTCTGCTTATCATCTTGTGCTTTTTGTTGCTCTTGCTGTTTTTGCTGCTCCATTGCTTTATCAGCTTGCTCTTTGGCTTGTTGCTGACGCTCTTTTGCAACTTCTTCATTTTTCTTTTGTTGCTCTTCAGCTTGTTTTTGAGCAGCTTCTTGATCCTTGCGTGCTTGTTCCTGTTGTTTTTTCGATTGTTCTTGTTGTGCTTTATTGTTTTTTGGTTGCTGCTTTTGAACATTTTGATTTTGTTGTTCTTGTCTTGCTGCTTGCTCTCGTTGTGCGTTTAAATTATTTTGTCTTTCTTGTTCTGCAGCTTGTTGATTTGCCCATTCTTCTTCCTGACGCTGTTTTTCTTTACGTTTTTTCTCTTCGTCTTTTTTCTTTTTCTCTTCACGTTCTTTTTTTTCTTTTTTCTCTTTTTTCTCTTGCTTTTCTTTCTTTTGTTCTTGACTTAATCGTTCACTGCCTTTTTTAGAATGATCCACAAAAGAGAAAGTAGCGAATGCGAGCGTAAATAATAAAATTACAACGATAATTGCACTTACTATTTTAGCAAGATTGCTCATCTTATTTTTAGATGATCTGTCAAAATCATTTCGACCTTTATTAGACATGTGCTCTCCTCTTTCCAATTTCTATTCCTAATAATATACTCATTGAGACTTTTCACACTTTAATTTTATTTACCCAATTGAATTGTTTTTTACATAGTTTTCATTAACTAATCATAACATTTTCCCATGATATATACATCATTTTGAAAGTAAATATGGAGATATTTAAAATAATTTAACAATTGCCAATAACTTTGATGTCACCTCTTAGAATATATGAATAGCAATAACGTGGTTATGTACGAGGATGATTAAACTTTAAAACATTGATATAATAATAAGCACATATTCATCTCTAATAAAAAATAATGGACCTATACGCTTCTCGCATAGGCCCAATACTAAAGGGAGTCAAAATTTCACCTTCGCACGTATATTATGGGGTATACTGTTTTTAATTAAGAGATGTTTAATTAATTTTCGAAGGTACTTTCATTATAACTTTTTCAATTAGGTTTTAAATACTTTTGTTAAGTTTTTAATGACATATTAATGACTAAAAATTGAATAAACATTGAATATTTAGAATGAATATTATTTAGCAACATTTAAATTTGTACATACATAACTATAAATGAGGTGGATATATATGAAGGAATTCTTAATTACAGGTGGAACAGGCTTAGTCGGCAGTCATCTTGTTGATGCCATTCATGATACAGATTCACATATCACAATATTAACGCGTCAAGATCGTCATAACTTAGATGATAAAATCACTTATGTCAATTGGGAAAAAGAAGGATGGGAAGAAAAAGTACCTAATCACATCGACATCGTTATTAACCTTGCCGGGGCTTCTTTAAATAATCGTTGGACTGATGATTATAAACGCGAACTCATGTTAAGCCGTATTCGCTCGACCCAAGCACTTTTTGAATTATTTGAACACAAAGGCACGCATCCTTCTGTATTATTCAATGCTAGTGCAGTCGGTTACTATCGTCCTGATTTCCACCGCACCTATACAGAACTTTCTAAATGTGATCCTCATGATTTTTTATCTGATATCACATATCAATGGGAAAGATTAGCGCGTCAATTTGAAAAACTAGGAACACGCGTTATAATTGGCCGCTTCGGAATGATTCTTTCTGATGAAGGTGGCGCTTTACCAACTATGAAACTCCCATATAGATTTTACTTTGGAGGTAAATTAGGAACTGGTTTCCAATGGTATTCATGGATACACATCGCTGATTTAACAAGAGCGATATTATTCCTAATTAATGATTCACAAGCAGAAGGTGTTTTCAATCTCACAGCCCCCGTATCTGAACGTCAAAATTTATTTGGATACACTTTAGCTAGAGAAATGCACAAGCCACACGAAACATGGGCGCCGAGTTTAATACTTCGTCTTGTTTTAGGGCAACGCGCAACCATTATATTAGATACACAAAAAGCGATTCCGAATCGCTTGCAAGCACGCGGTTTTAATTTTGCTTTTCCAAACTTAAAAGCAGCGCTAGATAATTTAGCTCGTGAGTAATTTAGTGTATAATAGTAACCTATTCCACATACAATTTTATTGTTGTATGGAAATCTGATAGAAGATATCAGTAGTGTAATTAGAACGAAGGTGTTTCAATATGTCGTCACAGATTTTACTAGTATTAGCAAGTGTGCTATTAATTTGTATCGGAAGTTTTGCAATGACAACACAGATGCCCTCTCTTTTTATCGCACTTCTATATTTATTAATAGGTGTTATTTTGTTGGCCAGTGTCTTAATAAAATATGTTAAAGAGCGCAGCCAAAAATAAAAAAAGTTCCGGAAATTAATTTCCGGAACTTTTTATCGTTTATTCATTTTATTTTTCAGGTTGCATTACTTCATCAATTAAACCGTATTCTTTAGCTTCATCAGCTGTTAAGAAGTTATCACGATCTGTATCTTTTTCAATTTGTTCAATTGATTGACCAGTACGTTCAGCTAAAATTTTGTTTAATTTAGCACGTGTTTTTAAGATGTGAGTTGCAGCAATTTCGATTTCAGTTGCTTGTCCTTGAGCACCGCCAAGTGGTTGGTGAATCATTACTTCAGCATTTGGTAAAGCGAAACGTTTACCTTTTGCACCTGCTGCAAGCAAGAATGATCCCATTGAAGCAGCCATACCGATGCAGATTGTTTGTACATCTGGTTTAATGTGTTGGATTGTGTCATAAATTGCAAATCCAGCAGTCACACTGCCCCCTGGTGAGTTAATATATAAATAAATATCTTTCTCAGCATCTTGTGCTTGTAAGAATAATAATTGTGATACGATTGAGTTTGCTACGTTATCGTCAATTGCTGAACCTAACATGATAATACGGTCTTTTAATAATCTTGAATAAATGTCATAAGCGCGTTCACCGCGGTTAGTTGTTTCTATTACTGTAGGAATTAAATTCATTACATTTCCTCCTTGTACTTTTATGAATTAACTATATTTTAACCTAAAAGTCAAAAATGGTCAAAAATAATACTCACCATGTTTCTATAATCCATATTGACCCTGTTGGTGGTTAAAGGTACACTAATAATTGTCTGTTATCATTTACCCCTCGTAGTGTAATGGATAACACATAAGATTCCGGTTCTTACAATAGGGGTTCGATTCCCTTCGAGGGGGCTTTTTAAGCTTATAACTTTTGATGGTTATAAGCTTTTATTATGCTCATTTTATTTCCCCATCGATTTTGAAACGGCAGCAACCTCAAATACTGCACACCATTTTACACTTTTTAGTTCTATTTAACTCTTTTAATTAACTAAGCCAAATTTAATCTTTTCTAATAATTAGAATTATGTTAAAGTTTATATGTTTGAAAGATATCAACTTAGTTAATATTCAGAAATTTTTGTAAATAACGTTTTTTTGATTTTTTGGGAGGTTCAAATGAAAAAAGTAATATTAGTATCAGGTTTAATGCTTTTCTCCTTATTTTTCGGAGCTGGCAACTTGATATTTCCACCAATGTTAGGTTATACCGCACAAGGTAATATGTGGGTAGGTATGACAGGTTTTGCAATAACCGGTATTTTAATGCCATACATAACTGTTATCGTAATCGCCTATTATGATGGCGGCGTTGAATTTATAGGTAATAGGGTTCATCCGAAATTCGGATTTATTTTCGCTGTGTGTATTTACTTATCTATCGGGGCACTTTATGGTATCCCGCGTGCGGCCAATGTCGCATACGAAATTGGAGCTAAATCAATTTTACCATTCCATAATACTTGGACATTAGTTGGTTTTTCACTTGTATTCTTTATTGTTGTTGGTTTAATTGCTTTATATCCAAATAGAATGGTAGATAATTTAGGGAAAGTTTTAACACCTGCTCTTTTACTCGTAATCGGGGCACTTTGTATTGCAGCTATTATTCATCCAGAAGGAAAAGTTGGAGAGCCACATGGTAAATATGCAGAAGCGCCATTAGTATCTGGTATTCTAGAAGGATATTATACAATGGACTTAGTTGCAGCCCTTGCTTTTTCAGTTGTTATTGTACAAAGCTTCAAGTTAGCAGGTATTTCTGATAGCAAAAAAATAGTTAAAAATGTGATTTTAGCTGGATTAATTTCAGCCGTACTCTTAACAATCATTTATTTTTCACTTGCCTATCTCGGTATCACTACAAGTAAACCAGGATTTGAAAACGGCGCAAGTATCCTAACATATAATTCAGTTAGATTATTTGGTGCTTTCGGTAATATTTTATTTGGTGTCATTGTAATTTTAGCATGCTTAACGACTTGTATCGGACTCGTAAATGCAAGTTCAGCATTCGGAATGAAGAAATTCCCTAAGATTTCATATAAGACCTATGTTTTAGTCTTCTCATTAGTTGGATTCTTAATTTCAACTTTAGGACTAAACATGATTTTACAAATTGCCGTTCCACTTTTAACTTTTATTTATCCGATTTCTATCGTACTTGTCTTGATTTCATTAGTCGCAATTGTAATACCGACACATTTAAAAATTGCTTATATTCTACCGACAATTTCAACATTGATCATATCAGTACTTGAAATACTTAATACTTTTAAATTAATTAAACCATTGAACCATTTATATCAGGCATTACCATTGTCAGAACAAGGTTTAGCTTGGTTATATCCATTTTTAGTATTAACAATCATCGGTATTATTATTGACTTTATGAGAAACAAAAATACCGTACGCTCTAATCAAGTCGATGAACAAAAAGCATAAAGTACTTCAGTTTGATAAATAACAAGCAGAAGAACCGAAGGAAATTCTAGTCAATTTCCTTCGGTTCTTCTTTTATTTACATACAGCTTCAAAATCATTTTCTTCCTCTTTACTTTTCCTAATTTTTCACAATATTTTTATATTGGGCAAACCCGTTTTAATTTAAATTTGATGTGTTAAAATTAATATTGCATTTTAAAGGTAACACTGCTCAACAATTACCCCTTTGTTGACAGTTTTTAGCGGATCGGCAAAAAGAGAGTTAATCTTTTTAAGCAGTTCGTATAGGTAAAGGGACGTGTCGGATTCATTTGTCCCTATTTCTTTATGTAAAAATTCAAGTTTTTTCAAAACAAGACATCATATTAATTTAATGAAAGGTAGGTTTGTAATGGATCAAAAGTTTAATTACAACTTAATTACAACTGTATTCTTTATTACAGGTATTGCAGTTATGTGTAGTTTGTACTCAGCTATCCCATTAATGCCTGTCATTGGCAAAGAACTTCATTTAAGTGAAAGTGCAACTACATTAATAGGTGTAGTATTTTCCATTTCATATTCAGTCAGTTGTATGTTTTATGGCATTATTTCTGATAAATTCGGCAAGAAAAAAGTAATCCTTGTAGGTTTATATATGTTAACATTAACAACTTTTGCAATTGGCTTTATTCACAACTTTATTTTGTTATTAATTGTGAGAGTTATTCAAGGCATGGCAGCAGCTAGTTTCTCATCTGTCTCACTCACTTATGTAACAGAAGTATTCCCTATCAATAAACGTGTTACTGCAATTAGTTTTATCAGCACAAGCTTCATGTTATCTGGAGTTATCGGTCAAAACTTGAGTGATATTATCGCTGCACATATGAGTTGGCGTATTGTTTACTTTATCTTGACTGTTGTTTATATTTTATTAGCTTTTTGGATTTTACGTGCAATACCAAAAAGTCCGTACCATATCCCAGATACAAAATTCTCAGTATTCTTTAAAAATATGAGACATATTTTTGATAATAAAGGTATTGTATTATGCTTTTTCGTATCACTTACGATTCTTACGTCATTCGTTTCAATGTATACAATTTTAAATGAATTTCTAACATCAAAAGCCATCCATGCAGACTTGACCATGATTTCTACTGTTAAGTTATTTGGTTTAATCGGTATGTTACTTGCACTTGCTGCAGGTCGAGTTAGTGATTTTATCGGTGTTAAAAAAGTATTGCTTATTGCGCTGCTCACGAGCGGTATTTCAATTATATTAATGGGCATTTCACATAATGTCATTATCATTACAACATTCAGCGTAATCTTTATCGCAGGTATTGCTTTTGCGATTCCTTCAGTCATTTCTCAAATCGGTTTATTGACCGATAAAGATAAAGGGTTCTATCTTTCTATTAATACATTTATGTTATTCATTGGTACAGCCATTGCGCCAGTATTATCATTAAGATTATTAGAATTACCTTCATATTCTCTCATGTTTGCAGTACTATCGATAGTGAACTTTATTGGTTTTGCAATTGCATTCTTCATCCCAAAAGCACAAATCACTGAGTAATGTCAGCATTATAAAAAAAGGTTATTCCCGAAAAATGGGAATAACCTTTTTACATATCGATATGTTCTCCGCTTCGAATTTTATCTGCAAGTTCATTCAACTTACGCAAACGATGATTAACACCTGATTTTGAAATAGTTCCTGTTGAAACCATCTCACCAAGTTCCTTCAATGAAACATCTTGATTTTCTACACGCAATTTAGCAATTTCCTTCAAACGCTCAGGCAGGTTCTCTATTCCGATTTCTTGATCAATGAGTTGAATACTTTCAACCTGGCGCATTGCAGCACTTACAGTTTTATTTAAATTGGCTGTTTCACAATTCACTAAACGATTTACTGAATTACGCATATCCCGTACAATACGGACATCTTCAAATTTCAACATTGCTTGATATCCGCCAATCAAACTAAGGAAATCCGAGATTTTTTCAGCTTCTTTTAAATAAACAATACTGCCCTTTTTACGTTCAAGATGTTTAGCATTCAATTCGTATTCATTCATTAATTCTGCTAAACCTTCTGAGTGATTTTCGTACAAAGAAAAAATCTCTAAATGATAAGATGAAGTCTCTGGATTATTGACTGAACCGCCTGCTAAAAAAGCACCTCTGAGATAGCTGCGTTTCATTTCATCATCTTGAATCATGTCTGGATCAATTGCATGCGTAAAAACACCATCTTTTAATATCCCTAGCTCATCTAAAATCTCTCTGGATTTTACTTTTGTTCTACAGATATAAATATTGTTTTTCTTTAATTTCATTTTCTTTCTGACAAGTATTTCTACTTCAATATTAAAAACTTTTTTAATTAAAGAATAGATACGTCTAGCAGTTGTAGCATTTTCAGTTTGTACATTAATCACAAATTGCTGATTCGACAAACTGAGTGCACCATTCATACGGATTAAGGCGCTTAATTCAGCTCGCGCATTTTTTTCATCGACATCTATTCTCGTTAATTCATTTTTCATGTCTGATGCAAAGCTCATGCTGCGCCATTCCCTTCTTTACTTTTTTCTTTTTTTAGGCTTAAACGGTATTGTACTCGTAAGATCTAATGCTAAATCATAAATCATTTTCGCAAGTATTGTCGTATTATGACGGACACGATTTTTTTCAGAGATGTGTACTAAGTTTTCATCTGTTAAAGGTGTGATACCTTCCGCTTCAAGCTCTTCTTTATGATACTTAACAGGTTCAGCATGCTCTTTACGATAGTTTTCCAAGATTTGCTCACTATAATCTTCGTTTCCGCAGCAAATCACATAATCAATAAAGTCTGTTCCCATATGGCGATTCAATGCATGTACGTGATCCATAACATCAAAGTCATCTGTTTCGCCATGTTGTGTCATTACATTAGATACATAAACTTTAGGTGCATGACTCTGCTGTATCGCTTTTCCGATACCTGGTACGCATAAATTTGAAAGTACACTTGTATAAAGTGAACCTGGGCCTAGAACAATTAAATCAGCATGTTCCAGTGCGTCAACCGCTTCTTCCATTGGTTGTACATCTGCAGGTTCAATAAATACACGTTTGATCTTTTTTTGACGCTTAGGAATGCTTGATTCACCATAAACAATTTCCCCATCTTCCATTTCAGCATTGAGTCGAATGCTTGAATTTGTAGAAGGTATAACACGTCCTTTAATATTTAGTATTTTGCTCAATTCTTTGACCGCATGTCCAAAGTCATCTGTAATATTTGTCATTGCTGCGATTAATAAATTGCCTAAAGAATGTCCTTCTACTTGATTATCTTGAAAACGATATTGGAACAGTTCTTTTAAAGTCGGCTCAGTATCACTTAATGCTGCAATGACGTTTCTGATATCTCCAGGGGCTGGAATATCCATCTCATTGCGTATTTTACCTGTACTGCCACCATCATCTGCTACAGTTACAATTGCAGTAATGTCTATCGGGTAATCTTTCAGACCACGTGCCAAGACAGAAAGTCCTGTGCCGCCCCCGATTAATACGATTTTAACTTTTTTCATTCTCCACGCCACTTTCAATATGTGCATCTCTATGATGGACATACACATTATAGTCATAACTTTCGTTTAAATCCTCAGCAAGACGTTTGGCTAATGCGACTGAACGGTGTTGTCCGCCTGTACAGCCGATTGCGATGACCAATTGGGTCTTGCCTTCTTTTTTATATCCCGGAATCATAAACTTCAATAAATCTAACAACTTATCATAGAAAATAGCTGTCTCTTGCCATTTCATGACATATTGATACACTTCATCATCTACACCAGTCAATGGTCTGAGTGCTTCGACATAAAATGGGTTGGGCAAGAAGCGGACATCAAATACTAAATCTGCATCTTGTTGAATACCATGTTTAAAACCAAAACTTGTGACACTGATACTGAAAGTTTCAATATCATTTCTATTAAACAAATGATTGATTTGAGCACGTAATTCTTTTGGTTTAAGTACTGTTGTATCAATCACATAATTCGCAATACTGCGGATTTCTGTTAATGAATTTCTTTCTTCCTCGATAGCATCAATTAATGAACGTTGCCCATTATCATTTAATGGATGCGCACGACGTGTCTCTTTATATCTGGAAATGAGTTTGGCTTCACTTGCTTCTACAAACATAACGTCTACAATCACACGGTTTTGACTGCGAAGTAAATCCACTTCTTTAACTAAGGATTTGAAAAATTCTTGTCCGCGTAAGTCAATTGCAATTGCTACTTTTCTTAATGACGGATTACCTTGTTCCATCAATTCTACAAATTTAGGGAGTAAAATAGGCGGTAAATTATCTACACAAAAATACCCTAAATCCTCCAAATTTTGCAAAACCAAAGATTTCCCTGCGCCTGACATACCTGTAACCACTAATAATTCACTTTTACTTACGATTTCATTTTCTTCATGTTGCATTTTGCCACCATCCTGTTTAAATTCGCTCATAATATCCTCATTATACTCAATACTATCACATTAACTTCCTGGATTGGCATTGCAAATGCAGAATATGTAAAAAGGTTTGAATAAAACACGAAAAATTTACAATCATGTAATACTCAAACCTTCTCTGTTTTTTTTTAATTATGCTTCAGTTGCGAGTTTATCTTTCACTTCTTCAATATATGCTTGAGCATTTTGTGCAGCAATACTGCCATCACCAGTTGCAGTTACAATTTGTCTTAAACCTTTTTCACGCACATCGCCTGCAGCGTAGATGCCTGGAAGTTTAGTTTCCATTTCATCGTTTGTCACAATATATCCTGCATCATTTGTAATACCTAAATCTATGAATGGTGCTGTTAATGGTTTCATACCAATATAAACGAATACACCATCAGCTGGTAATGTTTCTTCTTTACCATCTATAGTAGATTGTAATGTCACTGAACCTACTTTACCGTTTTCTTCGTTAATTGCAGCTAAAGTATGGTTCCAGATAAAGTCCATTTTTTCGTTTTTGAAAGCACGATCTTGCAAGATTTTTTGTGCACGTAATTTGTCTCTGCGGTGTACTACTGTAACACTGTCTGCAAATTTAGTTAAGAATGCACCTTCTTCAACAGCAGAGTCTCCGCCGCCGATAACGAATAATTTTTTACCTTTAAAGAATGCACCATCACACACGGCACAATAACTTACACCGCGTCCGCCAAGTTCTTCTTCACCCGGCACACCGATTTTTTTATATTCTGCACCAGTTGTAATGATAACTGCATAAGCTGTTACAGATTTATCTCCATAAACTATTTTTTTAACATCGCCTTCGTCTTCAATACTTTTAATATCGCCGTATTGATAAACCGCACCAAATTTTTGTGCATGGTCAAACATTTTTGTAGATAAATCAGGTCCTGAAATTGATTCGAAACCTGGGAAGTTTTCTACATCTTCTGTATTTGCCATTTGTCCGCCTGGCACACCGCGTTCAATCATCAATGTTTTTAAATCTGCACGAGAAGCATATACTGCCGCAGTCATCCCTGCTGGACCTGCGCCGATAATTACAACATCATAATCAGGTTGTTGAATAGCCATTAATATTGCCTCCTATTTTCATATCATCATGTATTATATTATATCGTTGACTCTAAATATAACGATTTGCTCAAAGTTAAAATTAAACAAATAATTATATTGTCATTTTTTAAACTTCTAACAGTATGTCGATCGATTTATTCAATCGATAAGTTGAAATATCAAACCATTCTGCTGCTTGTTTTTTAGTCACCTTTTGTTGAGACTGTTGGAAAAACAAATAAACAAATGCTGCAACATAGCCCTCAACATGTTCCAAATCATATCCACCTGCGATAATACCTTCCGCCCGATCAATCCATGCTATAAAAAGATTATGGTAATGACGCAATGTTTCATTCTCATATAATGCTAACATGCCGCGGTGAATGAAATCTAATTTAACTAGTTTCAACTCTTTAATGAGATAAGTCAGATACAATTTTTCATATTCATCCATCGTTTCTAACACAGACCATACTTCTTCAGTAATCATTAATTCTTTGCCGTTGACTTGATTCAACAGGAAGATTCCATAAATGCGTGCATGATTATCTTCACTTGTAAGTAATGGCATAATATTAGATCGGAAGAAATTATCGTTTTCTGAAATGACCCATGGAGGATAACCCGGATTACCATTTGCCATTTCCCTAAGTTTATTCCAAAATTGCATACTTTCTTCTTTATTTCCGAGGAAATAATAGTTATAACTGAGTGCGTGAAAAAGCTGTAAAGAAATAAATTTCCCTTTTTTATATAAAGGGAAGAGTAATTTCTGAGATGCTTCATATTTTTTTAGGTAACTTAATACTATACCTAACTTAAACGTTTCATCGTCGTTCATTGGCACTACTTTGGATAAGGATTGCAAGTAATTGGGATATGCTTTGTCTTTTGTATTATAAAGCAGCAGTATATAGTGGCATAACGCGTGTACATCTGTCTGATTTTCTTTCAGCAATTGCTTCAACATAGAACGCGCCTGGTCATAATCTCCTAAATATAAATAGCTCATGGCTAAGAGGTTACGAATACTATGATGCGCACGTACTTTCATTTCTTGTCTCAAAATGTAATCTCGTGCATCTTCTAACCTTCCTTGAGAAAAGAGGTGTTGAAAAATCATTTGAACTGCAAATGCTTGGCTTTCTTTTTCTAATTTGTCTAAATCATCATAGACAACTTCAAACATTCCTTCTAGTTCAGAACGATATGCTTCATCATCTGATTCCAACACATAATTCATGCCGAAGCAAAACGCTTTATTAGGATCATTTAATGAGATATAAAGCTGGCTTAATTGGTAGTATGCATCTGCCAAGTGTTCTCCTTTGGCAATATAATCATAATAATAATCTGCAACATTACCGCCTCGGCCTATTTCTTTTAAAGCTTCTGTATAATCTATGAGTAATTCAAAGTCAGAAGGTGACAATTCAAAGGCTTTATGATAGTATTCTGCTGCTTTATGATAATCTTTTTGTTTCGCTTTAGATTCTGCAACTCTTTTGAAAAAAGCAGCATCTCTCTGCATAGGTATGACATTTTTATGTTCATTTTGTGCCATGTATTGCCCCTCCTTTCTAACTATTTGCGTATTTGTATTGGATTGCCGAATGCTAAGGCATTGTCAGGGATATCTTTACTAACAACTGTCCCTGCGCCTACACGAACGTTTTTACCTATCGTTACACCCGGTAATATTGTTGTATTAGCTCCTATTAATGTGTTACTTCCGATAAACACTTCGCCGATACGATATTCTGTGACTAAAAATTCATGAGTCAATATTGTTGTATTATACCCTATCACACAATTGTCGCCAATATGAATTAATTCAGGATACAATACATCCGGCATTACTTTATATGCAAAAGAAGTTTTTTGACCGATTTCCATTCCTAAACAAGCACGGTAAATCCATCGTTTCAAAGGTAACGATGGAATAAACCGTGCAATCTCAATTAATATCGTTTGTTTTAACACTTTAGGAAATCGAATAATTTTATACATATGCCATAACGGATTCGTGTGAGGGAAATGATTTACAACTTTCTTATATTGTCTCATGTCATCACTCTTTTCTATTTAGGCCAAGGGAGTGCCTTGACATCTTTATACTTTGGAGGTTGATATTTGAAACGGCGATAAATAATCATTGCAATACCGATTAATATCAAGAGAATCGATACAAGTTGAGCGACACGGATGTTGCTTGTTAACATCAGACTATCCGTACGCAGTCCTTCAACAAAGAATCTGCCGATTGAATACCAGATAAGATAAGTAAAGAACGTTTCTCCAATTCGTAAATGCTTACGTAAAAATAATAAAAGTGCAAAACCTAGGACATCCCAAATTGACTCATAAAGGAAAGTCGGTTGATAATATCTGCCGTCAATATACATATTATTAATAATGAATTCTGGAATATGCATGTTTTCTAACACACTTTTAGCAACAGGGCCGCCATGTGCTTCGTGATTCATGAAATTCCCCCATCGACCGATACCTTGCGCTAAGATAATGCTCGGTGCAATAATATCTCCGACTTGAAGGGGGTTATGATTGTTGCGTCTGCAAATTATTACCCCGGTAATAAATCCACCAATTAAACCACCGTGAATAGCAATACCACCATGCCAAATCATCGGTATTTCTGCAGGATTAGCTGCATAATAAGGCCATTGGAAAATAACAAAATAAATGCGTGCAGTAATAAAACCAAAGATAGCACTCCAGAAAATAATATCTACGAGTGCGTCTTTATGTAATCCTGCTCTTTTAGCGCCTTCTTGTGCTATAAAGTAACCTAATAAAATACCTGCAGCAATAATAATTCCATACCAGTGTACTTCAATAGGTCCTAATTGAAAGGCTACAGGATCAATGTAAGCCAAATTCGAAATCATGACTCGTTCTCCTCTTTATGTTCATTTTTTCGTAGAATTTCAGCATTCAAACGTTCATTAAACTCTTCAGCTGTGTTAATTCCCATAATGTTCAAGCGATAGTTCATTGCAGCAACTTCAATAATCACTGCGACGTTTCTGCCTGGACGAACTGGAATTGTTTTTTTCGTAATTTCTGTATCTAAAATTCGTAATGTTTCTTCATTCAGACCAACGCGATCATATAATTTATTTTTATCCCAATTCTCAAGATTAATGTTTAAACCGATTTTCTTCTCAGTCAAGATAGAACCAGCACCAAACAAGGTCATCACATTAATAATGCCTAAACCGCGAATTTCTAATAAATGTTCAATTAATTTAGGCGGTTTACCTATTAGTTCATCTTTAGTAATTTCACGAATTTCTACATTATCATCTGCGACAAGACGATGGCCGCGTTTTACTAATTCTAATGCTGTTTCACTTTTACCAATACCAGAATCGCCTGTAATTAAAACACCTACGCCATACACATCGACTAATACACCATGTAATGATGTTGTCTTAGCCAGTTCGTGTTCTAAATAAGTTGTCAAACGACTCATTAAACTAGTTGTCGCATCTTTAGATGTCAATAACGGCGTACCTAATTCTTTTGCTGCCACAACCAATTCTTCAGGCGGTTCAATATCACGCGTTACGATTATCGCTGGAGTATCTGGTCGACATAACTTGCGCAATCTGCCATGACGTTCTTCATCAGGAAGCAGATTATAGAAAGAAAGTTCCGTTGTACCTAATAGTTGGATACGATCTGACGCGTAGTGAGAGAAGTAACCTGCCATCTCTAAACCTGGTCTAGAAATATCTGTATTATGTATAGGTCGGTCTAATCCTTCTTCGCCTGCAACAAGTTGCAAATTAAATTTATTAACGAGTGCTCTTGCAGTTAACATAATTTCACCTCAATCCTCAATTTCCTTTATTTCTCTTATCTCTATCATATCAAAAAAGTATGTCTAGACGTTATTTGTTTGATAAATATCACTTGATACATTCTATCACTTTTTGACTTTGTTCAAAAATTTATTCTCTTTCATTGAATGAAAACATTCTATGTATGTAAAAAAGACATTTTGCATTCACAAAATGTCTTTTTCTAGTCTCTTATTTTGTTTCAACTGCTTTATCACGTTCTAATACTTTTTTAAGGTATTTACCAGTATAAGAATCTGGTGCTTCAGCAATTTCTTCAGGTGTTCCTGTCGCAACAATAGTACCTCCGCCATCGCCGCCTTCAGGTCCTAAATCAATAATATAATCAGCTGTTTTAATAACATCTAAATTATGTTCAATAATGACTACTGTATCTCCGTTTTCTACAATTCGATCCAACACTTTTAATAATCGGCTGATATCATCCACATGCAAACCTGTTGTCGGTTCGTCCAGGATATAAATTGAACGGCCAGTTGAACGTTTATGCAATTCAGATGCTAATTTCACACGTTGTGCTTCTCCGCCAGATAATGTCGTTGCAGGTTGTCCTAATTTCACATAACCTAAACCTACATCAACTAATGTTTGTAATTTACGTTTGATTTTAGGAATGTTTTCAAAGAAATGCGTAGCTTCTTCAGCAGTCATATCTAATACGTCTGCAATGTTTTTACCTTTATATGTCACTTCTAAAGTTTCACGATTATAACGTTTGCCGCCACATACTTCACAAGGTACATAAACATCTGGTAAAAAGTGCATTTCTATTTTGATAATCCCGTCACCTTTACAAGCTTCACAACGTCCGCCTTTCACATTAAAACTAAAACGTCCTTTTTGATAACCGCGGATTTTTGCTTCATTTGTTTGTGCAAACACATCACGAATGTCATCAAATACGCCTGTATAAGTTGCTGGGTTTGAACGCGGTGTTCTGCCGATTGGAGATTGGTCAATATCAATGACTTTGTCTAATTGATCAATACCTTCAATTTCATCTACTTTACCAGGTCTTACTTTTGAATGATTGATTTTTTGCGCAAGTGTTTTATATAACACTTCGTTCACTAATGAACTTTTACCTGAACCTGAAACACCTGTAACTACAGTCATTGTAGATAATGGGAAATCTACATCTACATCTTTCAAGTTGTTGCTTTTAGCCCCTCTGACTTTCAATCTGCGGTCAGTTGCTGGGCGTCTATATTCTGGTACTTCGATACGTTTTTTACCGCTCAAGTATTGACCGGTTAATGATTTCTTATTACGCATGACTTGTTTTGGTGTACCGCTTGCTACGATTTCTCCACCATGCTCACCAGCTCCCGGACCCACATCAACCAAGTAATCCGCTTCTCTCATTGTGTCATCATCATGTTCTACTACAATCAATGTATTTCCTAAATCACGCATTTCTTTCAACGTTTCAATTAAGCGGTCATTATCTCGCTGATGAAGTCCAATTGAAGGTTCATCCAATACATAGAGGACACCTGATAATCTCGAACCAATTTGAGTCGCTAGACGAATACGTTGTGCTTCTCCGCCGGATAAAGTTCCTGATGAACGGTTTAATGTCAGATAATCCAAGCCAACATTATTTAAAAAGTATAGTCTTGAAATAATTTCTTTTAAAATTAAATCTGCAATTTTGCGATCTTGCTCTGATAAATCAATATTTTCAAAGAAATCCAAAGCTTCTTTAATTGAATACTCAACCACTTCACCGATATTAAGACCTGATACATAAACTGATAACGCTTCTTTGCTCAAACGTTTACCATGACATGTTTCACAAGGAAGTTCTGTCATATATTTACGCATCACTTCACGAACATATTCCGATGGCGATTCATGGAAACGTCTTTCGATATTTGGAATGACACCTTCAAACGGCATTGTGCGTGTCCGTTTTTGTCCATTACGAGATTCAAAAGTGAATTTGATTTCTTTATCTTTAGAACCATATAAAATAATATCTTTTTGTCGATCAGTTAATTTCTTGAAAGGTTTATCCATTTTAATTTTATAAACTTCACAAACACGTTTTAAAAGAGTCGGATAAAAATCTGAACTCTTTGGTTCCCATGGAACAATAGCACCTTCTTCAAGTGTTTTATCTTGATCAGGTACAATTAAATCAATATCTGCAGTTAACTTTTGGCCTAGTCCATCACAATCAGGACATGCGCCGAATGGGCTGTTAAAACTGAACATACGCGGTTCTAATTCACCAATACTGAAACCGCAAATCGGACAGGCATGATTTTCAGAGAACTTCATTTCATCTCCGCCGATAACATCAACAGTTAAATTGCCTTCTGCTAATTCCAAAGCTGTTTCCATAGAGTCAGCAAGTCTGCCTTCTATACCATCTTTGACAACTAAACGGTCTACAACCACTTCTATTGTATGATTTTTATTTTTATCTAAATCCGGTACATCATTAATGTCTAAAATTTCTCCATCAACACGTACACGAACATAACCTTTTTTACTAATATCTTCTAATAATTTTTCATGTGACCCTTTACGATGATTGACAACAGGTGCCATTAATTGAATTTTAGTTCTTTCTTCCAATTCTAAAGTACGGTCTACCATTTGCTGTACCGTTTGCGACTCAATTTGAATACCGTGTTCAGGACAATATGCTTTACCTACACGCGTATATAACAAACGAATATAATCATATATTTCCGTTACAGTAGCAACTGTAGAGCGCGGATTTTTGCTTGTTGTTTTTTGATCAATTGAAATCGCAGGTGACAATCCCTCAATTGTGTCAACATCTGGTTTATCCATTTGCCCTAAAAATTGGCGTGCATAGGCACTTAAAGATTCAACATAACGGCGTTGTCCTTCAGCATAGATTGTATCGAACGCTAAGGAAGACTTACCAGAACCTGATAAGCCTGTCATCACAATTAATTTATTCTTCGGTAATTCTACATCTACATTTTTTAAGTTGTGCGCTCTGGCACCTTTTACAACTATGGATGGTTCTTTCATCTAGATATCACCCTTCTGCCTTTAATTCGAATAACATATCTCTTAATTCCGTTGCTCTTTCAAAGTCTAAATCTTTAGCTGCTTTTTTCATTTCTTTTTCTATATTGGCAATTGTTTTTTCTCGTTCTTTTTTCGTAAGTTTTTTAGGAACCACTTTTTGATCTTTTTCATTTTCTTCTTTTGTTTCAACTGTTGCGCTGATAACATCATGAATTTTCTTATGAATCGTTTGCGGTGTAATACCATGTTCTTCGTTATATTCATTTTGGATTTTACGACGGCGTTCTGTTTCATCAATCGCAAATTTCATAGAATCTGTGATTTTATCTGCGTACATAATAACTTCACCATGTTCATTACGTGCAGCACGACCTATAGTTTGTACAAGTGAACGTTCAGAACGTAAAAATCCTTCTTTATCAGCATCTAAAATAACTACAAGAGATACTTCTGGTATATCGATACCCTCTCTTAACAAGTTGATTCCGACTACAGCATCATAAGTGCCCATTCTTAAATCTCGAATAATTTCAATTCGTTCTAGTGTCTTGATTTCAGAATGCAGATAGTTGACTTTGATACCAGCTTCTTTTAAATAAGTTGTTAAATCTTCACTCATTTTTTTCGTTAAAGTTGTAATTAATACACGTTCATTTTTATCTACTCTATCTTGAATTTCACTTAATAAATCATCAATTTGATTTTTTGTAGGTCTTACATCAATTTTAGGATCTAACAAGCCAGTTGGTCGAATAATTTGTTCAGTCATTTCATCTGTGTGTTCTAATTCATATGGACCTGGCGTTGCTGAAACATAAACCAATTGTTTAGCTTTTTCTTCAAACTCTTCAAATGTTAAAGGTCTGTTATCAATCGCACTTGGTAAACGGAATCCATGATCAATCAACACTTGTTTACGTGCTCTATCACCGTTATACATTCCTCTGATTTGAGGTAAAGTAACATGGGATTCATCGACCATTACAAGCCAATCATCACCGAAATAATCTAACAACGTATATGGCGTTGAACCAATCGGACGCAATGTTAAATGGACAGAATAGTTCTCAATACCTGAACAAAAGCCCATTTCTCTCATCATTTCCAAATCATAGTTCGTACGTTGCTCTAATCTTTGCGCTTCTAACAATTTATTTTCAGAACGTAACTCTTTTAAACGCTCTTCTAACTCTTTTTCAATTCTTTCAATAGCAAGTTTTAATTTTTCATCCCGTGTTACATAGTGAGATGCCGGGAAGATTGAAAAATGTTCACGTTGTCTCAACACTTCGCCAGTTAAATAATTCACTTCACTGATTCTATCAATTTCATCACCGAAAAATTCCACACGAATACAAATTTCCTCGCGTGAAGCTGGGAATACTTCAACAACATCTCCGCGCACTCTGAACGTACCACGTTTAAAATCAATATCATTTCTTGTATATTGAATATCAACCAAGTCTCTTAAAAATTGGCTGCGATCCATTTCCATGCCTTCTCTGATATTCACAACTAAATCACTATATTCTTCCGGATTCCCTAAACCGAAGATCGAGCTGACACTGGCAACGATAATTACATCATCACGTTCAAATAATGAACTTGTTGCTGAGTGGCGCAATTGGTCAATTTCATCATTAATCGTTGCATCTTTTTCTATAAAAGTATCAGTCGAAGGAACATAAGCTTCTGGTTGATAATAATCATAGAAGCTGACAAAGTATTCTACTCTGTTTTCAGGAAACAACTCTTTGAATTCATTATATAATTGACCGGCAAGTGTCTTGTTATGTGCAATTACAAGTGTCGGTTTACCTACTTCTTTAATTACGTTGCTCATTGTGAACGTTTTACCTGTTCCTGTTGCCCCTAATAATGTTTGATGACGTTTACCTGCTTTTATACCCTCTGTCAATTCTTTAATTGCTGCAGGCTGATCGCCTTGAGGTTCATAATCAGAGACAATTTTAAATGGATGATGTTCCATACAAGTGGCAACCTCCTTCTATTTCTAAATCATTTCTTCATTTATAACAATGCATTAAAACACAAATCGGCTGAGACATACGTTTTGCCTCAACCTTCTTTTAATAGTTGAGAATTGCTTTACTCATATCTTGCAATACTCATTTATGCATTTAAATTAACCCTATTTACTATGCTATATATTCTCATTTTGGCTTTATCTCAAACTTTCAATATCACTATATATTCTAACAGATTTGTCAAAAAAGGTACAAACATCTGTTCGCAGTCACAAAAGTTTTTAAAAGACGAAAAAAGCACTTGTCGACATATGACAAGCACCCTCATTTCATATTCTATATTTTTTTATTTAACGATCTTCATCTTCATGCTGTTTATGGAGATTTAATTGATCAACTATAACAAATCCTGCTAAAAGCGAAACCACATCTATGAAAATAATCCATTCACTATGGAAAAATCCTTTATATATGGAGCCGCCGATAAGCGTTAACGTTACAATTGCTCCTACCCATTTATTCTTAGTTACAACGCTGAACAAAACCACTAGAATACACGGGAAAAATGAAGCACAAAGATACCAAACGAGAACCATAAGTTGTCACCCATCTCTTTTATTTAAAATCGACATCGTTAATTCTCGCAATTCCGATCGTGGGATAAAGTTTTCTGTTAACATTTCCGGAATTACATTTTCAATAAAATCTTGTACAGATACTAAATGATCAAACTGCATAATTGTCTCAAGGGACATCTCATAAATTTCGAAGAACAAATCATCCGGATTACGTTTTTGTATTTCTCCGAACGTTTCATAAAGTAAATCGATTTTATCAGCAACAGCAAGAATTTGCCCTTCTAAAGAATCATCTTTCCCTTCTTGCAGTCGTTCTCTATAGACGTCTTGATATTCTGGAGGAAACTCTTCTCTGATAAAATTATCTACCATTTCTTCTTCTACTTGTGAGAATAACTTCTTCAAATCACGGCTTGCATATTTTACAGGTGTTTTGATATCTCCTGTAAACACTTCCGCAAAATCATGGTTTAACGCTTTTTCATATAAGTTTTTCCAGTTAATTTCATTACCATGCGCTTCTTCCACTGTACCTAAATATTGAGCAATTTTAGTGACCTTGAAAGAATGCGCAGCTACATTATGCTCAAAATATTTAAATTTTCCAGGCAAGCGTATTAGCTTTTCTAGATCTGATAGTCTTTTAAAATATTGATGTACACCCATATCTAGCTCACCCCTTGTCTATTTAATGAGTTATTATACTCGAAAAGTTTATATTCTTGCAAGAACTTTGAAAACACCATCTGCATTTTTTTATTTCCGTTTGTCTTTTACCCTTTAAATACGCATTCAATAACTATTTTTGAACAAAAAAGCACTATCCTCAAAATGAGAACAGTGCTTATTAATAATTAAATTAATGAATAAAGTTATATGATGCAGCTTGTCCTGCTGAAAGTGTACGTGAAGTTACAACACCTGGGCCGTAACCGTAGTTCATTTCAGATACACGAACTGAACCGTCACCATTTACGCCTTCAACGTAAGCAACGTGACCATATGCACCTGCTGTTGATTGCATGATAGCACCAGCAGTTGGTGTGTTATTAACTGTGCGACCTGCAGCTGCAGCAGCATTTGCCCAGTTATTCGCATTGCCCCATAATGAGCCTGCTTTACCGCCGGCACGTTCGAATACATATGATGTACATTGACCAGATGTATAGTAGTTTGCACCTGAATAGTTAGAATAAGAAGATTGAGCAGCTGGTGCACTATATGAAGTACTGCTGTAATTTCCAGAATAACTTGTTGGTGCTGTATATGATGGTACTTTATATGATGTTGTATATGAACGCGTTGGTGCTTTGTATTCTACATTGTTTTCATTAGAATAATAAGCTTGTGGTGCTGTCGTTACTTGTTCTACATTATGATAATTTGAAGATGTCGGTTGTTTTGATGATTGACCTTCTTCATTGTAAGCTTGTTTTTCAGTTTCTGGTGCAATTTTGCCAGTAAATAATACTTGTAAATGTGCTGCACCTTTATCTGAAACTGCTAAGATATCACCAGGTAAAATTAAGTTTGTAAGACCTGGATTAAGTTCATGTAATTTATCTACAGAAATATGATGTTTCTTTGCAATTGAATTTAAAGAATCTCCCGCTTTCACTTCTACAATATCTGTATCTGGCAAGACTAATTGAGTATCTTTTTTAACTTCGTCTTTATTTAAATTATTTAAGTTTTTAATTTCATTTGTAGTAGTGGCAAACAAAGCTGCGACATCGCTTAATTTAGCGTTTTCTTTAACTACGTGTGTTTGTTCCGCAGATGCGACGCCATTTAATCCTGTAAACACTGTTACCGATGCTGCTGAGAGTAATAAAGCTTTCTTCATTTATTAGTTCATCCTTTGCTGTCATTTTTAATGCATTTAATATAGCACAAAAAATAACGCAAAAGATTAATGTTAAAAAGTTGTAATATAACCGTTAAAAACCTTTATGTTTCTTTATACGAACTCTTTTTTCTGTATAAAGTACAAATCATTGTCATTACTGTAACCTCCGGCATTTTTAAATACTCTGCAAACTTCATTTCAGTAACATTAATGAATGCATAGTGCATTTAAAATTAATTAAAAATGATTGAGAGATAAGATTACAAAAAGCCGAAGCGTTATTTCACACTTCGACTTTTGAATTATATTATGCTTCACGATTATCCATTTGTGTTCTTAAGTAAGCTTCGATAAATGGTCCGATTTCTCCATCCATTACCGCATTGACATTCCCTGTTTCTTCATTTGTACGGTGATCTTTAACCATTGAATAAGGATGGAATACATAAGAACGAATTTGACTGCCCCATCCGATTTCTTTTTGTTCACCGCGGATTTCAGCCATTTCACGTTCTTGTTCTTCTAATTTCAATTGATACAATTTAGATTTCAACATTTTCATTGCCGCTTCACGGTTTTTGATTTGAGAACGTTCATTTTGGTTGTTTACCACAATTCCAGTCGGATGGTGGGTAATTCGGATTGCTGATTCAGTTTTGTTAATGTGTTGTCCGCCTGCACCAGATGCTCTGAAAGTATCTACTGTAATATCATCTGGATTCACTTCGATTTCAATCTCATTATTACTGAATTCAGGAATCACATCACAAGATACAAATGATGTATGGCGACGTCCTGATGAATCAAAAGGTGAGATACGTACCAAACGATGCACACCTTTTTCAGCTTTCAAGTAACCATATGCATTATGCCCTTTGATGACTAAGGTCACACTTTTAACACCCGCTTCATCACCTGGCAGATAATCTGCAAATTCTACTTTAAAGCCTTGTTGTTCAGCATAACGTTGATACATACGTAATAACATACTTGCCCAGTCTTGAGACTCGGTACCACCTGCACCTGGGTGCAGTTCTAAAATTGCATTATTCGCATCATATGGACCATTTAACAATAATTGCAATTCAAATTGATCCAATTTATCTTTAAAAGCATTCGCCTCTTCTTCTAAATCTGCTTTTAAATCTTCATCAAATTCTTCTGCAAGCAATTCATGTGTCGCTGACATATCTTCTAGTTCTGCTTCTAAATCTCGATAGCCATTCACCACATGTTTCAATGCATTATTTTTATCAATAATTTCTTGTGCTTTATTTTGGTCATCCCAGAAATTCGGATCTGTCATCAATTCTTCATATTCTTGGATGTTTGTCTCTTTTTCCTCTAAGTCAAAGAGACCCCCTAAGTTGATTTAATTTTTCTTCATAATTAGCGAGATTACGCTTAATTTCGGATAATTCCATTTTCATATCTCTCCAATTCCAGTTTAATTTTCCAGATTACTCTATTATTTTAGCATATATCCATATTTTTGTTGGATTGAAAAAAGACCGCTGACAGCCCTTAGAAAGATAACCCAATTTCAATTGAGCATCTCTCTTAAAGCTATTTAACAGTGGTCCTAATACAACTTACTATTTACCGCAGCAATTTTTATACTTTTTACCGCTGCCGCATGGACAAGGATCATTTCTTCCGATGTGATTATCTTTAACAACTGGTTGCGGTTTTACTTTTTCTTTTCCATCTTCAGCTGATACATGTTGTCCTTGATATTCTTTTGCTTTATCACGTTCAATATCATCATCTACTGTGATAATTGATTTCAAGATATATTTGCTGACGTCTTCTTCAATATTGACCATCATTGTATCAAATAGTTGGTGCCCTTCATTTTGATAGTCGCGAAGTGGGTTTTGTTGACCGTATGAACGTAAATGGATACCTTGACGTAATTGATCCATTGTATCGATATGGTCTGTCCATCTTCCATCAATAGAACGTAATAAAATCATACGTTCGAATTCATTGAATTGGTCGGGTATATTGGCTTTTTGTGCTTCATAAGCTTTTTCAATTTTAGCCCATACTGTATCGAAAATATCCTCACGATCTTTACCTTTGATTTCATCTTCTTTGACTTCACCTTCGTGCAAGAAAACATCTTCCACAAAATTAATAAACGGCGCATAGTCAATTTCTTCCAATTCTTCATTTACATAATAACTGATTGCACGATCTAATGTAGAGCGTATCATTGTAATGACTAATTCAGAACTTGATTCTGAATCGATAATATTATTACGTTCACCATAAATGATTTCACGTTGTTTACGTAAAACTTCATCGTATTCTAAGATACGTTTACGTGCATCGAAGTTGTTACCTTCAACACGTTTTTGTGCAGATTCAACAGCTCGAGATACCATTTTTGATTCAATCGGTGTAGAGTCATCCATACCTAATCGGCCCATCATTTTTTGCAGACGTTCAGAACCGAAACGTACCATCAACTCATCTTGTAATGATAAATAGAAACGGCTTTCTCCGCGGTCACCTTGACGTCCAGAACGACCACGCAACTGATCATCGATACGGCGTGATTCATGACGTTCTGTACCAATAACAGCAAGGCCGCCTAATTCTTCAACACCTTCGCCTAATTTAATATCGGTACCACGACCAGCCATGTTTGTTGCGATTGTGACTGCACCTTTTTGACCTGCTGTAGATACGATTTCAGCTTCGCGTTCATGGTTTTTAGCGTTTAAGACATCATGACGCACACCGCGTTTTTTCAATAGTTGTGAAATGTATTCACTTGTTTCAACCGCTACTGTACCTAAAAGAATTGGTTGGCCTTTTTTATGTTTTTCAACAACATCTTCAACAACAGCATCGAACTTGCCTTTTTGGCTGATGAAAATCAAGTCAGGTCTATCTTCACGTTGAACAGGACGGTTCGTTGGAATTTGTGTAACTGTCATATTATAAATGTTACGGAATTCTTCTTCCTCTGTTTTAGCAGTACCTGTCATACCGGCTAATTTATTATACATACGGAAGTAGTTTTGGAATGTGATAGAAGCCATTGTTTTAGATTCATTTTGAATTTGAACCCCTTCTTTAGCCTCAATCGCTTGGTGAAGTCCTTCAGAGAATCGACGACCTGGCATTGTTCGACCTGTAAATTGGTCGACAATCAATACTTCTCCATCTACAACCATGTAATCTACATCGCGTTGCAATGTATAGTTAGCACGTAATGCTGTATTGATATGCGTGATAATATCAACGTTTTTCAAATCATATAAGTTATCTAACTTGAACATACGTTCAGCTTTATCAGCACCTTGATCTGTTAATTGTACTGATTTTGTTTTTTCATCATAATTATAATCATCTTCTGCTTTTAACATTTTAGCGAAAACATTTGCTTGTGTATAAAGAGATGTTGATTTTTCAGCTTCCCCTGAAATAATCAATGGTGTACGCGCTTCATCGATTAAAATAGAGTCGACCTCATCAATGATAGCGAAATGAAGCGGACGCATAACACGTTCTTCTGAATAATTCACCATGTTATCGCGTAAATAGTCGAAGCCTAATTCATTATTTGTACTATACGTAATATCTGCATTATAAGCTTCACGCTTTTGTTCTGTTGATAAGCTGTTCAAGTTCAATCCGACTGATAAACCAAGGAAATTATATAACTCGGCCATTTCTTCACTTTGAGAACTTGCCAAGTATTCATTGACTGTAATAACATGCACACCACGTCCTGCTAAGGCGTTTAAATAAGTCGGCATCGTTGCAGTTAATGTTTTACCTTCACCTGTTCTCATTTCTGAAATGTCACCATTATGAATGGCGATACCACCCATGATTTGAACTGGATAAGGTGTCATATTAAATACACGTTTAGCTCCTTCACGGACAAGCGCAAATGCTTCAGGTAATATTTCTTCTAAAATTTTATCTTGTTTGCTTACATCTTCTTCTGCTTGCAATCTTTCTTGGAATGCTTTTGTTTTATTTCTAATTTCTTCATCAGTAAGAATTGACATTTCTTCTTCTAATGAGATTACTTTGTCAGCTTGCTTACTTAGGCGTTTGATTTCTCTCTTATTGCCGTCAACAATTTTTGTTAAAAAACCCATTCTGTTCGCTCCTTTGGTATAAAAACTGTTTGGCTTACAACAATTTATCTTACCATTTATATGGCTTAATTTATACTTAAAAACTCATAGGATACTGTTCATTATTTTTTAATAAACTGCCTAGTTGTGTTTATCAAGATGTACTTCTCACAGTTTCATTCTCTTTTTCGTTAACATCATGTGCCACATGGATATCATAATCATATGCCGCTCACTCATCTGGAGCTCACATTACAATTATGAACTTAATACATCCCTCTTATTTTGACATGGACACCCCGTGTAAATCAATCAATTGTATTTTTATTAATCAAATCTTAATAAGGGCTTTCTCAAAAAAAGAAACTCTTGCAGCAGAAAATGCAGCAAGAGCCCTTTCAAATATCACATATTAGTTTTCAACAGTTTCAATCAAACCATATTTTCCGTCTTTACGGCGGTAAACAATGCTTGTACCATCAGTTTCACGGTCATTGAAAATGAAGAAATCATGACCAAGTAAATCCATTTGTAATACCGCTTCTTCAGAATCCATTGGTTTCAAGCTGAATTGTTTAGAACGGATGATTTCAATTTCATCATCTTTATCATGATCAACAGCTGTTTCCGGCGGAGTTTCCGGAGTTGCTGGGAATGGTTCATGTTCGCTTTCTTTACGTTTCTTACGATTGACACGTGTTTTGTATTTACGAACTTGACGTTCTAATTTGTTAGTGATCAAGTCAATTCCAGCATATAAATCATCGTTTCTTTCTTCTGCACGAAGTGTCACGTCATTAAGCGGAATTGTAACTTCGATTTTTGTGCTAGAATTTGCATAAGTTTTCACTTTTACATGTGCATTCACATTCGGCACATTAGTGAAGTAACGTTCAAGTTTACCAACTTTGTCCTCAATGTAATTACGGATTGCGTCTGTAATAGTGAGGTTGTCTCCATGAATTTCAAATCTAATCATAGTAATCGACTCCTTTAACCTCTATATGTGTTGTTATTGGTAATGCTCACTATTATAATAACACGTTTACACTACCTAACAAAAGTAAATACATCGACTTTTCCTATTTTTCTGACAAATAATATTTCAGCTGCCTGATGTTCTGTCACACCTGTTGTATAAATATCATTCACGAGTAATATTGTCTTATTTTCAAGATTAAAAGAATGCGCTGCTTGGGTTAAATCAAACAGATTTTTCATGTTATGTTTTCCCTGAAAAGCAGTGCTGCCAGTTGTTCTGTTTTTTACTAACAAATTGGTATATGAAACCTTCTTAGCATTCAATACTTGTGTAACAGGATTGAATGTTCTTTTCATGTCTTCTTTTATTAAACTTGGAATAGGTACTATAAAATCGTACTGCTTTTTCGGCAAATGAATTTGTGATGCAATTACTTCACACAATGCAGTGTCTCCACTATTTCGGTATCGGTTCATCGTTTCTTTTACGATATCTTTATTTTGGTACTCGCAATAAAGGTGGTCGATTAAGGTGAAGCGTCTGGATAACTTCACACATTCACTGCACCTTGTGTCATGCGTCGCTAATGGTTTAAGACATTGCTTGCAATAACCTTCTTCATCCATATTTTTATGTTTTTTACTTTTAAACAGAAGACACTGCTTCCATCCTTCACGACATTTTTCACACAATATCTCAGGCGCCCGATAAAAATTAACAGCTGTTAAAGGGTCCGCAAACTTCTGTCTGCACTGCAAGCACCTAGGCATCTAACCACCCCTTTTCAATACCGATACGGTTCATTTGTTTAAATTGATATTTCGCATGCATCATACTGAGCGAAACACCATTATGCAGATATAATACAAGCCCTTTAGTATCTTGTATTTTTCTGCCCGTCCTTCCAGCAATTTGTACTAAAGCAGCTGTCTTGAAATCTTGGCTGTTCAGCACAATGACATCTAAATGCGACATAGTAAATCCTCGCTCTAAAATGGTTGTTGTAAAAACAATAGGATGGCATCCTTCTCTTAGTGCTGTGACCTTATCAAAACGCAATGCATCTTCGCTATGGACATATATCAAATCCGGTATATGTTTGCGATAAACTTCAAACGCTTGTTTCATGGCTTCAATATGATTGAAAAACACGAGTGTATAGCGGTTACTGCTGATTTGTTTTTTCAATATCTGGAGTAAACTGATTTGCAGCTTATCAGGTTTGAATTTTAAATACTTGTAATGCGGAACAGGAAGCGGTTGTCGATGATAACGTGCTGGAAGCGTAATAATATTTTCATTTTTGAATTGTGAACGCAGTTTTCGTGAAGGTGTAGCCGTCATGTAAATGTGGCTTGAGGTGATACTAGAAGCACATTCTAGTGTGTGTTGGAGTAAGGGATCCATTGAAAGCGGAAAAGCATCTACTTCATCAATGAAAATGACATCAAAATGCTGTTTGAATCGATAGAGTTGATGGATGGTTGCGACTACAAAATGTCCATTATACTTTTGAGATTGCCCTTGATAGAGTACATCGATATCTTCAGAAGCAAAAGCCTCAGCAATCCGTATACTGATTTCGACTACTACATCTACTCTGGGTGAAACAATGGCTACGTTATATCCTTGTTGTCTGGCATATTGTATGCCTGCAAACATCATTTCAGTCTTCCCTGCTCCAGTAACTGCATATAAAAGCAGATTTTCTTTTGCTTTTATGGCACGGATGATGTTTTCAGAAGCATATGTTTGTTGTGCAGAGAGTTCGAAATCAAGTTGGTATGTCGCTTGGCTTGAAACATGCTTCGTTTTAGTGATGCAGACGTCTGAATGCGTATCCATACGTCCTAATTGCAAACATTGTCTGCAATAAGTAATTTCTTTTTGAAGCGGTTCAGAATAATACGTATAATAATCTTCGCTCACTGTACTTTCGCATTGAATGCAATGCCATCTTCCTTTTTCATTTTTTATTACGCCTTTTTGAATCGTTTTAATTTCTTCATCAGATAAATCTTCTTTATTGCGTATTAATCGACCATAATATTTAATTTCAATCATTCCTTTATGTGAATTCTGGATGCAAAAAAGCAGATCAAAACACTCGTAGCTCAAGTATTTTCATCTGCCCTATAATGAAAGTTATTCTTCTTCTGGTGAATTTGCTAATGTTGCAATATGTTTATTCGTAAATCCTAATGCTACACTGCCAACACCTAAGTGTGTTGCGATAACGGGTGTAAATTCTGAGTAGTTGATGACGTAATTCGGATAATTTTCTTTTAAATGATTGTATAATTTAATCCCGTCTTCTTTAGCATCCCCATTTACAACAAATAAAGTGACATTATCATAATCTTTTACTCTGTCTAAAACACCTTGTTCTATTGTTTTAATCGCACGTTTTTTAGTACGTACTTTATCTAAAGGTAAAATCTTGCCATCCACAAATTCTAAAACAGGTTTCATTTTCAATAATGAAACGATAAAAGCTTGCGCACCTGTGATACGACCGCTTTTTTGCAGATTTTTCAAATCATCTACAACTACTAAAGCGCCCGTATATTCGCGCATCTCTAATAATTCATTCATAACTTCATCAGCAGTTAAACCTGCTTCTACACGTTCTGCAGCGTAAATAACATAGCCGCCTAAAATCATACCTGACAATTTAGAATCAAATGTATGAACGTTGATGCCTTCTACCATTTCGCCTGCTTGTGTTGCAGCTTGGTAAGTACCGCTGATACCATCAGATAAAAATAAACCGATGACATCTGTATAACCTGCATCGCGCAGACGTTCATATTCTTCTATTACATTACCAATTGCCGGTTGACTTGTCGTAGGCAATGTTTTTTCACTTTTCATACGACGATAAAGTTCAGAAGCATTCAGTTCTTTACCTTCTATGTAGTTATCTCCGTTTGCGAATGTTATGCTGAGCGAAACGACTGAAATATTATATTTGTCTAATAAACGCTGAGGCAATGATGTTGTGGAGTCTGTCATCACAGCAATCTTCATAAGAATCCTCCTAAAATATACTCGCTTTTAATGATACCCTATTTCGCATAAAAAGAAAATTGATTTTACTGTTTAGAAAACTTCTTAGAGACATGTATAATGAAAGGCAAGAGCTGAACTTAATAAAAGGATGTCAAACTATGGAAAATCATATTATTACAATTAAGCAAGAATACATTATCGAAAATACAATCAACAAATCACGTTTTATTGCACATATCAAACCTGTTAAAACAGAAGAAGAAGCAAAAGCTTTTATTGATGAAGTCAAAAAAGAACATCGTGAAGCCACACATAACTGTTCTGCCTATACAATCGGTGATAACATGCTCATCCAAAAAGCCAATGATGACGGAGAGCCGAGCGGTACTGCAGGTGTCCCGATGCTTGAAATTCTTAAAAAATTAGAAACACATGACACTGCTGCTGTAGTTACACGTTATTTCGGCGGTATTAAATTAGGAACAGGCGGCCTTATCAGAGCATATAGCGGTGCAGTCAGAGATGCGATTAAAGAAGGTGGACGTGTAGAGTTGCGCAATGCCTTTCCTACTACTGTCACAATCAGCTATGATTTAACCGGCAAACTCGAATATGAATTGCAATCTACTGATTTTATTTTGCGTGATACAGTGTATACAGACAAAGTAAGTTATAAGATCGATGTACTAGAAGATGATTTTGATGACTTTATTAATTTCTTAAATCGTATCACTGCTGGAAAATACGAATTAGAAAAAGGCGAAGCCACACGCTTACCTTTTGATATCGAAACAAAATAAAAATTGCTGGAGTTCTCATTAGCGAGAATTCCAGCAATTTTTATTCTTCTTCATGGTTTTGATGTCTTTTTTCTAATAATCTCAATAAAGGACGGTAGTTATCATCTATCAATCCTGTAAACTCAACAATCAATTCAATTGTAATCAGAATGAGTATCAGCATCATGACTACACCCCATGGTTGAGACAAGTACAAGATGATACTGGAAATACTGAATAAAATCGCAATTGAATAAATCAGTATGACTGTTTGTCGGTGTGTATAACCGAGTTTTAATAGTTTATGGTGTAAATGAGATTTATCTGCCTGCATAATTTTTTGACCTTTTCTAGCACGGCGAATCATTGCAAAAAGTGTATCGATAAACGGCACAGCAAGTATCACAATCAGTAAAAACAAAGAAAAGAACGTGATGTTTTTAAAACCTAAAAGTGATAAGAAGCTGATAATAAATCCGAGCTGCAATGAGCCGCTATCACCCAAGAATATTTTTGCCGGATGAAAATTGTAAAATAAAAATCCTATAAGTGAACCGATCATGACACTGCAAATCATAATAATGAAAATATCGGCTTGCAGGATGGCTATAAACCCGATGGTCATAAATGCAATTGTTGAAACGCCTGCTGCTAAACCATCTAAACCATCAATCAAATTAATCGCATTTGTAATAGC
The DNA here is from genome assembly GCF_900458435.1 of Staphylococcus carnosus. NCBI lineage: Bacteria > Bacillati > Bacillota > Bacilli > Caryophanales > Staphylococcaceae > Staphylococcus > Staphylococcus carnosus. Next base: position 2,160,684 of record NZ_UHCT01000001.1, read on the forward strand.
GATAATCCAAAATACAGTAAAGGGTACACTCAAGATTCCAAAATGAATAGTACCGAAAGGCAACTGGATAAAGTCGATTGTGACTCCATAATATACAACCACCAAAGCTGCAATACATTGTCCTAATAATTTGAGTATTGGTTTCAAATTATATACATCATCAATCAATCCGACTAAATACATGATAATGGTACCGAGAATCAACGGAATCACTTCTCGCTCAATTGGATGGCCGATCCAAATGCCCAGCATAAATGAAAAGAGAATTACCGTGCCCCCTAATACAGAGACAGGTTTAGTATGTACTTTTCTGAAGTTAGGTTTGTCCATGATATCCAACTCTACGGATATCTTAATGACAATAGGTGTGAGTATTAAACTGACAATCATTGAAAATACTACAAGTAAAAGTGTTATCATCTATCTTCCATTGTCAAAATCATTTCAACAACCCTTTATAAAGTATGTTAATTGTAAGACATTAAAATATTATAAATAAGGATTATAATCAACGGTTGCAGGTCCTTTGACAAAGGGACCTCCTTTCATTTAACTAATTGTTAAATAATCTAATAACTTATTCTAACACGAAACAGAGTGAAATGTATTCTAAACCAATAGTATTTTACTATGTTTTAGATGACAAAATGTATATTTTCACTTACAATAACTAAGTGGTAAAACAAAGGAGCAGATGAATATGATTGAAGCTATCATTTATAATATTTCTGTTACCGTTGCAGGAATCTATCTCTTTCATAGGTTGCAATATTCAGAAACGAAGCAAATGAAATTTTCACAAACCTATGTCACTATTCTAATGACTGTGGTAGCACTTTTACTTGCTGCCTACCCTATTCCAGTCCATGATTATTTATTATTTTTAACATTCGTACCGCTGCTCTTCTTAGGTCGCTATACTAATGTATTTTTCACGATGGTATCTGCAGCGATTATCTTTATAGTCGATGTTTTTGTATATGGCGATCCATTAGCTTATAACATTGCTTTATTGATTATTGCACTTGCAGTCAGTGTTATCGGCCCATTTATTAAGCAAAATGATATTGTTTCTTTGCAAATATTAAATGCAATCAGTTTAATTATCTTAAGTATTATTTCTATAATTACCAAGCTTTATACCTTGCAAGAAATCATTTATTTAATTCCAATATCATTTGTAGTCACAATTGCATCTTCTATTACTTTCGTAGATATATGGCGTTTCTTCACTTTAGTTCAACGGTATGAAAGCGAAGATCGTTATGATTATCTGACAGGTTTAGGAAATGTAAAAGAATTTGACCGTTATTTGAATAAAATGACAGATGAAGCGGATGAAAAATCAACAAGTTTAGGGTTGCTTTTAATTGATATCGACGGTTTTAAAGATGTCAACGACGCTTTTACTCACCGTTCTGGAGATGCAGTGCTCAAACAAATTTCGCAGCTCTTAATCAATTACGTCCCTCCAAACGTTCGTATATTCCGAAATGGCGGAGAAGAATTTTCAGTAGTAGTACTCGGTTATTCTTTAGACCAAAGCGTAAAGCTAGCTGAAAGTATACGTGCAGGTGTGGAACAATCTACTTTCCACTTGCCAGATAAAGAAGTCATCAAATTATCAGTGTCAATCGGCATTGGTTATCTCACAGCAGATGATTACAAATCACAACGTAAAGTATTTAAAGATGCAGATGATATGCTGCATATGGCAAAAAATGAAGGTCGGAACCAAGTTATGTTTAATCCGATTGTTAAATCTTAAAATTGAAATTATGAGAGGACTCAATTCTTATAGGATTGAGTCTTTTTAATTTCACTTCTTTTTAATCCCCCTGTTTCTTTTTTGACTTACTCATAATATTTTCTTTTTCAATTGTATTTCAAACTACCCAGTTCTATTGCAACTTTAAAGTGTTCCTTGTAAACTTTTAGTATCAACTATACAAACAAGAAGGAGAACTGCAAGGTGCCTGAAGAAGCAATTACGATAATTGATGAGAATAAAGTAATAGATGTAGTGATGACCGCGGGAAAAATATTATTAGAAAGCGGCGCAGAAACTTACCGCGTAGAAGATACGATGTCTCGTATTGCGTATAGTTATGGTTTAGATAACACAAATAGTTTCGTTTCTAATACTGCTATTATCTTTTCTTTAAATGATCGTACAAACACCCGATTAATACGCGTGCGTGATCGCACAACTGATTTAGAAAAAATTGCACTCGCAAATAATATTTCTCGTAAAATCGCTAAGAAACAGCTGTCTATTGATGAAGCAAAATCTGAATTAATCCATTTGGAACATGCTTCATTGCAATACTCGTATTTAACGAAATTTATTGCAGTATCTATCGCATGTGGTTTCTTCTTATTCATGTTCGGCGGTGTAGCACAAGATTTCATTTACGCTATTATCGCTGGTGCTGGCGCTTATCTGACTTTTGATTACGTACAGCGTTTTATACAAATTAAATTTTTCTCTGAGTTTATTAGTGCCATTGTAGTTATCGGCGTTGCTGCTGTGACCCATAAACTTGGATTGTCAGTAAATCAAGATATTATCACCATCGCTGGTGTCATGCCGCTAGTTCCAGGTATTTTGATAACAAACGCCATCAGGGACTTGATGGCCGGCGAACTGCTTGCGGGAATGTCACGCGGTATGGAAGCTGCTTTAACTGCATTTGCAATCGGAGCAGGTGTAGCAATTATCTTACTCTTCTTTTAGAAAGGCGTGCTTAAAAAAATGTTTTCACAATATATCTTTCAATTTTTGATCAGTTTTTGTTCAACATTGCTGTTCTCAATACTTTTTAATGCGCCGCGTAAATTGCTGCCTGCTTGCGGCTTCGTTGGAGCAATGGGTTGGATTATTTATGTCATTGCAATGGATATGAATACTGGTAAAGTTGCAGCATCATTTCTCGGTAGCTTTATTTTAGCTATTATGAGTCATACAATGAGCAAACGTTATTTCCAACCTGTAATTATCTTTATCGTACCTGGTATTATTCCGCTCGTTCCAGGAGGAGCAGCATACGAAGCAACACGATTCTTAGTTACGAATCAATATACACATGCTGTAAATACCTTTTTAGAAGTAACATTGATATCAGGTGCCATCGCTTTCGGCATTTTATGTGCTGAAATCGCTTATCACACATACAATCGTATTAGAGCGAATTATGGTAAAATGAAAGGCAAGTCATATCATAAGCAATTTAATATGAACAATAGAAGTTAAGGGGTGCATAAAAGTGAAAGAAGAATTAATCGACAGACTTAAACGTTATGCCGAGATTGATACACAATCTGACCCAGATTCAGAATCTACACCTTCTACAGAGAAACAGCGGGATTTATTGAATCTACTTAAACAAGAGTTAGAAGAATTAGGGTTGCAAACAGACATAGATGACAACGGTTATTTATTTGCAACGTTGGAAAGCAACATTGCTAATGAAGTACCGACAGTCGGCTTCTTAGCACACGTAGACACTTCACATGATTTCAATGCTTCAAATGTAAAACCGCAAATCATTGAAAATTACGATGGTAAACCCATTCAACTCGGGGATACAGATCGTGAATTAAACCAAGAGGTCTTCCCTGCTATGAAATCAGTAGAAGGACATACATTAATGATTACAGATGGTACATCATTACTCGGTGCTGATGATAAAGCAGGTGTTGCTGAAATTATGACAGCATTAACTTACTTAGTTGAACATCCTGAAGTGAAGCATGGTCGTATCCGTGTTGCCTTCACACCTGATGAAGAAATCGGTCGCGGCCCTCATAAATTTGATGTTAAACGTTTTGATGCTGATTTTGCTTATACAATGGACGGCAGCCAGTATGGCGAATTACAATTTGAAAGTTTCAATGCTGCTGAAGCAACTATCACTTGTCATGGTGTCAATGTCCATCCGGGCTCCGCTAAAGATGTAATGGTAAATGCCATTAAATTAGGAGAACGTTTTGACAGTATGCTTCCTGAAGATGAAGTACCTGAAAAAACAGAAGGCTATGAAGGCTTCTTCCATCTTATGAACTTTAACGGTACAACAGAAAAAGCACAATTAAAATATATTATTCGTGATCATGACCGCGAACGTTTTGAAGCACGTAAAGCTTGCTTGTTAGAAATTCGCGATCAAATCAATACAGTCTATAATAATGATCCTGTTGAAGTTGATATGTATGACCAATATCATAATATGGCAGAAAAAATTAACGAAGTACCTGAAGTGATTGAAGTACCAAAACGTGTCTTCAAAAAATTAGGTATCGAGCCGAATACCGAGCCTATTCGTGGTGGTACAGACGGGTCTCAATTATCATTCATGGGCTTACCAACGCCTAACATCTTTACAGGCTGCGATAATTTCCATGGGCCTTTCGAATATGCTTCTATCGACGTAATGGAACGTGCAGTAGAAGTTATTTTAGGAATAGCTGAAGAAATTGCACAGCCAACTGATAAATAATTCAATATAACAAAAAGGCGGAAACACATAGTTAAGTGTTTCCGTCTTTTTACTGTACTCAGTTAATTATGATTTCTTATCCACATCAAATTGTGCTTTCAACAATTTAAGCGCTTGTACTGCATAAAATCGAATTTGAATACCTGCTTTGAAGCTTGTATAATGTTCAGGCATCTCCATAAACAAATTAAACATACCTGTCACACCTAAAGCTTCATAACGGTCAAATTTATCATTTGTCGCATTAATCGCAATACACGGTTTATGATATTTCGTTGCTAATTCTGCAATACGTAATGTTGTCGTTTCAAGTAAATGATCCGCTTCATTTATCCCTTCACCGAACATCACCAAATCAGCTTGTTCAATCAAATCTTCCAAATGTGTAATTTGGTCCACAAGATTATGACTCGTTAAAATTTCCGCATCATAAAGTGCTGCAAATATAGCTGCTACGCCGCCTCCAGCGCCGCCGCGTTCTACTGTGCTTGTGACTAGGTGTGCTTCGTTTTTCAAAATTTCACTGAAATACCATACAAGATTATCGATTGTTGCCGCTTCTTCACGCGTAATATCTAATAACGGATAAACTTGCATAATTTCACTTTGTTTGCCATACATCTTACTCGCAAAATCTGACACCAGCTGAATACGCACTTGAGCCAAACGCAGATGTAAATTAGATAAGTCAACATGACGGATATATTTTAAGACTTCAGCACCTTTTCTCGTATCAATCGGTTGACCTTCGTCATCATAATATCTTGCTCCGAGAGCTTGAAGCATACCGGCACCGCCATCAAAACTTGCAATATTCCCTAAAGAAATCACTAAATGTTCTGCATCATTATCTAATGCTTTAGAAATCAACTCACCTAATCCATAACTTGAACGCTTGCCGATTGGTTTTTCACCTTGTAAAAACAAGTCAGCTTCAATCACTGTCATACCGTTTTCAGTTTTGCCATATACAGCTTCAACTTGATTCATATCTGCATTATGTACCATTTCACGATACTTCGTACCCGATTGCCACAAGAACACAGAATCCATTAATTCATGGCGACCATTAAATAGCGGTACCTGAACAATGTCTGCATTTTCAATTTGACTTGCGACCGCTTCTTCTACATAGCGGTTGGCTTCATAACTTGAAACGATACCATTAAATTCATCCATCGCAACTAATACTCTCATCTTGTCACCTCAAATAAAGTTTCCCAATGTTTTTCATATGATTCACTATAATATTATACAGACCTTACTAAAAAAAGCCCACTCTAACGCCCGACTGATACTGCTAAAAAATAAACTCCAAGCAATAGCGGATACGATTGACACTGTTCATTAAACTTCAGACCTGCATCCATTGCTTGGAGTTGCGATTTCATATTTATACTCTTGTTATTTGTTAAGACAATGAACTTTCAATTATTCTTCAGCTTGCGCTAATGAAGAAACATTAATGTCATCATGACTCGCATGCCATTTCACTTTGCCATCTACAAAGTAGAAAGCTTGCGGTGATTCATGTTTTACCCCTGTTTCTTCTGCAATATAATTTGAAAGATTTCTTTGTTCTTGTACCACTAAATAATAGCCTGCGATATCGCGTTCATATAAAAATTTGTTGAATTGATCATATGCATTCGCAGAAATCGGGCAAGTGTTACTGTGTTTCAAAATAAATACATCTTTGTTGTCGTTGATTACCTGTTCGAACTGGTCAATCGAAGTCAGCTTTGTAGCCATTCTATTCACCTCTAAAAATATTTATCACATTAAGTGATAGTCCCTTTATTTTCATATTTCAATGTGTCTAATTATACACACTTTATATTTCAATGTTAACCGAAATACTAATATTTTTAATCCATTTTCTTAATAATTCTATTTTACATCCTGTTTCAAATGCTTCAATGCTTTATTGTATTTTTGATGATACTCACTTAAATCTTTCCCTGTTAAAGGCAATTTATTCATATCATATTGCTCTAATTTTGTACTGATATCAATCGTTTGCTGTCTTGTTTCATAGTAATTCTGCAAACTATAATACATTTCTATCGCACTTTGACGTGCTTTTGTCGTTTCATTATCAGTCACCGTAGATTGATTTAAATCTTCTATCTGTTTTGAAATCAAAGGTTCTATTTTATCTTTGATGACCACTTTAGTTTGCTTAGGATCTTCGGCATCCAGATATTTTTTAGCTACTTCTTGCAATTTTTTATTATTATCTTTCAATTTGCCTACCAATGCATCTGCACTTTTATTTTCGCCCGCTTTCTTTGCGTCTGCTACTTTAATTTCTAATTGTGCTCTTCGTTTTTCAAATAAACGCGTGTAATTCAAAATATCTTCATTCGTTTTAACAGATTGATTACAAAGTCTGATATAATCTCTATCTTTTTTCAATGCTTTTTCTTGCTGATCTACTTCTTTTAAATATTCTGTTCTTAATTGCTTCACAGCTTTCGTGTCAGCTGGAAGTGAATGTGCGGCTTCTTTATATGATTTAAAGGCTGGCATTAATTTCTTATCCATATCCTTGCTCATCTGCTCAAAATCTTCTTTATTTCTATCTGTTAAATCTGACTTGCTCAGCTCGTTCAAACGATTCAAATGTATATCATCCATTGTCTTTTTAACATGGTCTTGTTTTTTATCTACTTCAGACATTGACTGTTCGAATTGATTTAAATCAGACTGAGTTCTATTGCCGCATGCAACTAATGAAAACGTTGCACAAAGCAGCAAAAACGCCAGAAGCCATGGTTTCATGCTCGTCCACTCCTGTCTGTTTCTTTAATTTTTCTCTTTAATGTTTGAGTATGCCAGATTCCATATTATAATACCTGTATGACTTTTACAAAGGACGGTTATATATGTACACAAAGACACAACCACTCATTAGTGATGCGAACTTATTAGTAGTGTATCATAATCTTTTCGAAGACTATCATAATTTATTGTTCGGATTGTTGGATACACCTGTAAAAGCAGTACATCATATTGGAGGAACCGCACATTTTAAATATCCTACCGAACCGATTTTAGATATTTTAGTAGGTGTCAATAACTTGCACGATATTACATCTTTAGATGAGAAACGCTTAAATTATGCCGGTTTTTATCGCATTCATCATCAATATAAGAAAAAAGTAATGATGGTCAAGTTTAATAATTTGATTGATTTAAAGCAAGAAGTACGTTTACATATTCTGCAAATCGAATCTGAAATGTATGATCAATATCTTCAAATGCAGCGAGCTTTAAAGGACGATCATCAACTTGCACAACAATTCAAAACAGAAAAAGAACAACTGCATGCTTCACCATCTTCCATTCGTGATTATGAAACACAAAAAGAAACTTTATTTGAAAAGTTATCAAAACAAATTCGTGATTAATCGTTACTTTGCCTTTCGCAAATTAGCGTAATCATTGCTATAATAAGTAAATGAAAATAATTGAAAGGGAGTTCTATCCTTGCATAAAGATGACATCCTAAAGGAACTAAAAAAAGTTCTGCCAGAAGAAATTATTAAAGTAGATGAACCATTAAAACGTTATACGTATACACAAACTGGTGGTAATGCAGACTTCTATTTAAGTCCGACAACAAATGAACAAGTTCAAGCAATCAATCACCTAGCACGTATGAATAACATTCCAGTAACATATCTAGGCAATGGTTCGAACATTATCATCCGTGAAGGCGGTATTCGCGGTATCGTCTTAAGTTTATTATCTATGGATTATATTAAAGTTGAAGATAATGTGATTATTGCGGGAAGCGGTGCAGCGATTATCGATGTATCTCGTAAAGCACGTGATTATTCCTTAACAGGTTTAGAATTCGCTTGCGGTATACCCGGTTCAATCGGCGGCGCTGTATTTATGAATGCAGGTGCTTATGGCGGTGAGGTCCGTGATTGTATCGAACATGCAGTTTGTGTCAATGAACGCGGAGAAATCGTCACATTAACACGCGATGAGTTAGAACTTGGTTACCGCAGCAGTATTGTTCAAAAACAACATTTAGTGGTGCTTGAAGCATCCTTTAATTTAGCACCTGGTAATCAAGAAGAAATTCAATCTGTGATGGATGACCTGACAAATCGTCGTGAAACAAAACAACCGCTTGAATACCCTTCTTGCGGCAGTGTTTTCCAAAGACCACCCGGCCACTTTGCCGGTAAATTAATCCAAGATTCTGAGCTGCAAGGCCATCGCATCGGCGGCGTAGAAGTTTCAAAAAAACATGCTGGTTTCATGGTCAACGTAGATAACGGGACTGCAACTGATTATGAAGATTTAATACATCACGTGCAAAACGTTGTTAAAGAAAAATTCGATGTAGAATTGCATCCAGAAGTACGTATTATCGGCGATCATCCAGAAGAGCATCAATAAGGATTTACATTTATGACAGAATACGATAAAAATGGTACACCTATTGTACATGGTATCGATTTAGATCACGAAACACGCTGCACACACTATCATACACCGCTTGATGTGGTAGCAATGCGCTTCAAATGCTGTGATAAGTATTATGCATGCATTCATTGTCATAATGAATGCGAAGACCATGAACCAATACCTTGGTCTAAAGATGAGCAAGATACATTGGCTGTGATGTGCGGTGTCTGTAAATATGAAATGACTATTCGTGAATATGTAAACACTGATCAATGTCCGAATTGCAGCGCATCCTTTAATCCAAGGTGCGAAGCGTATTATCCTTATTATTTTACTTTATAAAATCTCATAAAAGCTGAAATGACTTAATCGTTGTTTCAGCTTTTAAATTTGTATAAAAAGGAGTCATTGAATTGGAACAAGAAAAAGTTTCACACAAAGGGCTTAAAGCTCTCAAATTCTCAGGTACTTTATGCTTGATTTTAGGCCCTGTTACGACGATTATACAAATCTATTCTGACACTACTCATCAATCTACTACATTGATTATCCCTCCGTTTTTCTACATAGCCTCAATACTCCTATACCTTATTTTCGATATTTTGATCAAAGACAAAAAAAGAATAATCACAGATATCGTAATTTTCATTTTTATTTTATTGATTTTCATTCTTTAACTTCAAACATTAATTTACGTAATAGAATTGCTCAAAGAATATATCACCCCAATTAATAGCTTCTCATAAAGAAATACACCAATTCCCTTTAATATAGGCAATTGGTGTATTTTTCAGAGATTTAAACCCCCATTCAAACCTCTTTCAACATATTTTTATTCTACAACTTTTTTCAATTCATCAATTTGTTTCATTGTAGTTGTTGTTGAACCTGATGCGAAGTACCATAATTTTGGATCAAGTTCATAAACTTTATCATCTTTGATTGCTTTAACATTTTTAATAACCGCATTTCCTAATGTTTGTTTCGCAGTTGATTTTTCTCCAATTGCTTGGCCGCGGTCCATTGCTAAAATAACATCAGGATTTTTCTCGTTAATATATTCATTTGTAACGTTTTGACCATGTGAACCTGCTTTAACATTTTTATCAGCAGGTTTAAAACCTAAAGTATTATATACAAGACTGCCGAAACGTTCTTTAGGACCGTAAGTTGATAATTCACCTTCGTTAACAAGTAAATACATGACTGTTTTATCGAATTTTTTCGTTTTGTCTTTCATGTCTGCAATTTTATTATCTAAGTCTTTATTCAAATCTTTGGCTTTATCTTCTTTATCGTAGATTTTACCTAAGTTTTCAGTGTTTTGTTTCATTGATTTCACATAATCTTTATCATCTGCACCTACATATACTACTTTAGCTTTCGGTGCTGCTTTTTTGAATTCATCGATATTTTTTTGATTAGCTGTTCTACCGGAAATAAAGATTACTTCTGGTTTAGCTTGTGCCACTTTATCGAAATTCACTTCTTTTAAAGAACCTGTGTTGATATACTTATCATCTTTAAATTCTTTTAAGAAATCAGGTAAAGAACTGTTGTTTTCACCTTTAGGCATACCTTTGACTTTATCAGCAACGCCTAATGCTTTTAATGTATCTAATGCACCATAATCTAAGACAATCGCATTTTTAGGATTTACTGGTACGTCTACTGTATTTTTCACTTGCTTAGCATCACTGCCTTTTGGATCTTTACCACTTAACTCATAGTTGTTTTCAATCTTAACTGTTTTTTGATCTGACTCGCCTTTTTTAGATTCATCCTTTGATGAACTGTCATTGCTGCAAGCTGCAAATAAAAACATTATACTAATTAATAAAAATAAGCCTAGTTTCTTCATTTTTTCTCTTTTCCTCCTAGAATGTGTGTGGTTCCCATCTTATATAGCCGCGATAAAATCGGCATCACCCCTCTCAAAGTTGTCGGTTTAATCGTAGTAAAGACAGATTCTTTGGCCATTCACAGATTCTATTTGTACATCCATATCATAGAGGCATTTCAATGTATCTGGTTGTATCACTTCATCTTTATGCGCTGCTTTAATCAATTGTCCATCTTTCATCGCAATCACATCATCTGAATAACAAGAAGCAAAATTGATGTCATGCAGTACGATAATAATCGTTTTGCCGACTTCATGTGTTAATTGACGTAAGGTTTTCATAATTTGTACTGAGTATTTCATGTCTAAGTTGTTTAAAGGTTCATCAAGGAGTATATATTCTGTATCTTGTGCTATTGTCATTGCAATATACGCACGTTGTCTTTGACCGCCTGAAAGTGTTTTTAAGTTTCGGTCTTTAATTTCTTGTAGTTGAAGCAGATCTAATGCTTCATTAATTTTATGCTTATCAAATTTTGTTAAACGCCCTTTTGAATAAGGGAAACGTCCGAATGCGACAAGTTGTTCTACAGTAATATTCAATTCAGTGTGGTTTGTTTGTTTTAAGACTGAGAGTTTTTTCGCAATCTCATTGCTTTTAAACTGATCTAGTGATGCATCTTCGAGATTGATTTCTCCAGAATCAACGTCAATCAAGCGGCTGATAGCAGAAAGCAACGTACTCTTACCAGCACCATTCGGTCCAATTAAAGAAGTCAGTCTACCTTTTTGAATCGTCACATCAATCGATTGCAATATAGGTTTATCTTGAATAGATTTATTCAAATTTTTAACACTGATCATTGTACATTCCTCCTACTGATTAATAGATAAATAAAGTATGTGCCGCCGACTAAGTTAATCAAAATGCTGACTTCAGTTGTCGCTTCAAAGAGATGTTCTACAATCCATTCAGCTGAAAACAAACTGATCCAACTCAGCATGATCGTAGCTGGCAATAAAAACTTATGTTCATATGTTTTCATAATTTCATGTGCGACATTAATGGTTAAAAGCCCTAAGAATGTAATCGGACCTACAAGTGCTGTCGCTATCGCGGTAAGCAATGCGACCATTATCATTAATAAGCGTGTCACGCGTGTGTAATTCACACCTAAGTTCATCGCTTGTGCTTTTCCTAATAATAGAACATCGAGGTAAGGTAAAACCCTGATTGTTATGATGATAAGTACTAAAAGCACTACGCCGCAGACAGCTACTAATTTTTCATTTGACGCATTAAAGTTCGCAAACATCGAACTTTGAACTGCTAAAAATTCTTCAGGATTAATAACTAATTCTAAAAAGCCTGTAATACTGCGGAAAAAGGTTCCAAGAATCACGCCGATTAAAAGTATGAAATACACGGAAAAATTACCGTGTTTAAAAATGACTTGGAAAAGCAGTAATGCGAATAATATCATTGCAACTAAAGTTAATGTAAAGTTTAAATATAAATTAGTGACCACAAGCGATTGGACACCAAAGACAAAGATGAGCAATACTTTGATAAACATGTAAACAGCATCTAACCCCATCATTGAAGGTGTCAGCAACCGATTGACTGTTATCGCTTGGAATATAATGACAGATGTACCAATTGCAGCTCCGACTAGTATCATTAAAATTAATTTACGCACACGACTTTGAAGTTGATATTCTAAAATATCCCAATCTATTCCGAGAAATAGATAAAGTCCGCCTGTAAGAAGTGTGATTGCGATGAGTATGGTTAATTTTGTTGTCAGATGATTAGCTTTCATAGTTGCGGCTTCCTTTCAACAACATGGCTAGGAATATAAATGTTCCGAACACCCCGAGTGTGAGTCCGATATTGATTTCATATGGGTAGACAATCAATCTTCCGAGTATATCTGAAAATAAAACAAATATCGCGCCAAGTAACACTGTGTGCGGTAAGGCGTGTTTCAAATGGTCGCCACGGTAGATGGAAACAATATTTGGTACGATTAAGCCTAAGAACGGTAGTGCTCCGACTGTCACAACGACTAAAGCTGTCATTGTTGCTGTAATCGTAAGACCGAACATCATAATACGTTCATAGTTGACACCTAAGTTATGACTGAAGTCTTTGCCCATTCCAGCGATTGTAAAATAGTTTGCGAAAGTATATGTAACAATGAGCAATGGGATGCTGAGATATAGGATTTCATAACGTCCACTGGTAATAATGGCAAAATTACCGTTCAACCAGTTCCCGATGCTTTGGACAGCATTGGTGCGTAAAGCGATAAAAGTTGTGAGACTCGAGATAATGCCGCCAATCATGATACCGAGAAGCGGGACGAAGATGACGTCTTTGAAGCGGATAATTTGAATCAACTTCATAAAGAAAAATGTTCCTGCAATACTTAATAACATTGCAAATAAGAGTTTTATTAGAATGTGTGCATGCGGGAAAAATACGAGTGCAATTAAAATACCGAGTTTCGCCCACTCCATTGTTCCTGCAGTAGTAGGACTGACAAATTTATTCTGCATCATCTGCTGCATAATTAAACCTGCTAAAGCAAGCGAACTTCCAGAAATAATAATACTGACTGTTCGAGGAATACGACTTGAAAAAAGTATATTACGCTGTTCTGCTGAAAGATGAAAAATATCTGATAACCCGAGTTGGCTGACGCCTATAAATAAAGATAAGATGCTTAAGACAATAAAAATAAAGAATAGTACGGGTCCACGCATCAGCTGCCTGATAATCATAATTTGCTTGAGTCCTTTCTACTGTTGTGTTGAATATGATTACCCTCAACTGTTATGAAACTGATAATCATTATCACTTAATATCTATCGTATCATGGAAAAATTTTTTGGCAATAGCTTTTTAGATTTTCAATTTTTTCATTCATAAATTAAGATTAAATATGCAAAGTTTTATGTATTTTGCTTACCAAAATGTAAATAATCTCTAAATATAAAAAAGCGTTGAATCTAACTGTAATTCATTTCAGTCAGATCCAACGCTTTTCAGATTAATCTATATTATTTATTTTTCGTCATCAAAGATAAAGTCTTCATCTTGTAAAGCTTCAACATTTAAAGCTAATGTATAGCCATCACCTTTAACTGAGAAGAAGTCATGGTTTTTTGTAGAAGTATCTAGGGCATTTTCAATAATCGGATTGAATTCACGTTCTTCAAAGTATGGTTCAAATCCTAAGTTTGAAAGTGCTTTATTGCCATTATAACGTACATAATTCAATACATCTTCTGCTAAACCGATGTCATCGTAAAGTTTATGAGTATAAGATACTTCATTTTTGTATAACTCTTCTAAAAGTTTATACATATGTTGGTCAGCACGTTGTTTTTCATTTTCAGAAAGTTCGTTGCGTAAGTGCTGTGCATCTAAACCAGTAAACACACCATGAATAGACTCATCAAGTAAGATTTTACGGATAATTTCACCAGATGTTGTCATACGGCCTTGTCCAGCAAGGTATAAAGGATAGTAGAATCCAGAATAGAATAAGAATGTTTCTAAGAATACACTTGAAACACGTGCAATATATTGATCATAAACTGAAGCTTCCTTAGCCCAAAGTTTATGATAATTGCCGACAATCTTATCTGATTTAAACTTCAAATGCGGTTCTTCTAGAACCCATGTATCTAATAAATAGTTTGTTTCACTAGATGGTAGCAATGTTGTGAAAATATGAGAATAACTTTTAGCGTGAATTTGTTCCATCATTGCCATAAATGAATAAACTGCTTTTTTACGTAAATCTTTAGTATGAAGCATAATTAATGGCATACCATCATCAGCTTGGTGAGTATCTAATCCAGTTAATCCTGCTAATGCTTTTTTAAATGTATCTTGTTCTTCAGGTGTTAAAGTTTTCCAGCTTGCAATATCTTTAGAGACTTTAAATTCTGTTTCCACCCACATTTGGGAAATATTTTGTCTCCAAAACATATTTGTCATATCTTCTTGCGTGTTCCAATTGACAGCAATCATCAAAGTGCATTCTCCATTCTTCTATAAATTTTATTAGTTTCTCTTTATGTGCTTAAATATGGGACCATTTACACATCTACTGTCATCGTGCAAAGGTCCCGCTTTTACTATTAATACAACTTGTTCATATTTATATGATTAAATTGCGCAGCTTGTACACTCATCTACGCTCAATAACTTATTACGTGTATAATAAAGAGATTTTAATCCTTTATGATGCGCATAAACATATAGACGTGACAATTCACGTGTAGATATTTCTGAATTTACATATAGAATTGTTGAAATTCCTTGATCGACATGTTGTTGGATTGTTGCTACTAAATCAATTAAACGCATTTGATCTGTGTTAAATGCTGATTTGTAATACCACATTGTTTGCGGTGATAAGAATGGCATCGGATAAAATGTTTCTGAGTTGCCATAAGTACGGCGTTCAATTTGATCAACAATCGGCATAACTGAACTTGTTGCATTCTGAACGTAAGAAATACTTTGAGTTGGCGCAATCGCTAAGCGATATGCATGGTATAACCCATATTCTTTAACATCTTTTTCTAATGTTTTCCAATCTTCAGCTGTCGGAATTTCTAATCCTTCAAATAAAGATTTAACTTTTTCATATTCAGGAACAATGTCAGCTTGCGTATATTTTTCGAAATATTTTCCGCTTGCATAGTCTGATTTATCAAAGTCTTGATAAGCTTGGCCACGTTCTTTTGCAGTTTGCATTGAACGTTCAATTGAATAATAGTTCATTGTCATAAAGAATATATTCGCAAAATCTTTTGCTTCTTCAGACTCATAACCAATTTGATTTTTAGCAAGATAACCATGCAAATTCATAACACCAAGACCTACTGAGTGCAGCTCACTATTAGCTTTGCGCACACCCGGAGCATTTTGGATATTTGCTTCATCACTTACAACTGTTAAAGCATCCATACCAGTATGCACTGAATCTCTGAATTTACCGGATTCCATTACATTTACAATATTTAATGAACCTAAGTTACATGAAATATCACGTTTAATTTCATCTTCAATACCGTAATCATTAATAACTGATGTTTCTTGTAATTGGAAAATCTCAGTACATAAGTTACTCATTTTAATTTGACCGATATTAGAGTTAGCATGTACTTTGTTCGCATTATCTTTAAACATTAAATAAGGATAACCTGATTGCAATTGTGTTTGCGCAATTGTATTTAACATTTCACGTGCATCTTTTTTATGTTTTAAAATATTAGGGTTTTTAACCATATCATCGTAATATTTATCCAAATCAATATCATCCAATGTTACACCATATTCGTTATAAACAGTATGTGGTGCAAACATATAGAAGTCTTCACCGTTTTTAGCAAGTTCAAAGAATTTAGCAGGTACAATTAAACCAGTAGAGATTGTTGATAAACGGATATCTTCATCAGCATTAACCTTTTTAGTATCTAAGAATTCTTCAACATCATAATGGAAGATATTCAAATATACTGCACCAGCACCAGGTCTTTGACCAAGTTGATCTGCGTAACTGAATCCGCCTTCTAAAGACTTAGCTACCGGTAATACACCTTTGGCAACACCTTTGATACCTTTGATAGCTTCGCCGCGTGCACGAAGTTTTGATAGGTTGATTGCTACACCACCACCGATTTTACTCAACTGTTTTGCTGTTGAATCGATAAAGTTGATTGAATTCAAACTATCATCTACTTCTAATAAGAAACATGACACTAGTTCGCCTCGGCGGGCACGACCAGCATTTAAAAATGTTGGAGTAGCAGGTTGGTAACGCTGCTCAATCATAGATGAAATAAATTGGCGCGCTTGTTCTTTATCACCATCAGCTAAATAAAGTGATACGATAGTTACGTGTTGTGAATAATCTTCTAAATATTGTTTTTTATCATTTGTTTTAAGTGCATAGTCTTTGAAAAATTTACTTGCAGACATATAGCTGGCAAATTTGAAAGGAATACTACGTGCAAAATCTGTTAACTCTTTCAAGTCTTCTTCGCTGTATTGCGCAAATACGTCTACATAGAAATCATTATCGACAAGATAGTGCAAACGTTCAATTTCACTATCGAAATAAATAGTGTGATCTTTAATCTCTTCAAGATAAACCGCTAGCGCTTCTTGGTCTTTTTCTAAGCTGAAAAAGCCATCTTCTTTACGCTTTGTTACCTCATTATTTAATTCAATATGATTATATTGCTTTTCGTTCATTGTCTTCATAAAAATGCCCCACCTTATCTTTAAACTCTTCAACGTCTTTTTTTGTTCCTTGTACTTCAAATTTCATTAAAAGCGGCACCATATAATCTTTAGATATTGTATCGCTGGCTTTCGCAAAATTTTGTCCCCAATTACGATTACCGCTTCCAACTACTCCTCTGATCATTGTGCCGTTATGTCGCAAGAATGTCTGCACAACATCTGGTACTTCTCCAAAACCAATGGTACTAGTGACCAATATATAAGGCTCATCTATGCGTACTTCCGCACAGTTATCATTTGTAATCTCTAAGGTGTTTTCAAATCCTGATCTTGCGATAAAGCGTCTTACGTTTCCTGTGAATGAGAAATAAACTACCTTCATTGAATCACCCGCTTTCTTAAAAAGAACGCGCCATTCTTCATCTCCATAGATTAGGCAGAAGCCATAAATAAAAAACATGACAAGCTGTCTGATTACTATTGTTGTTTCATGAATGAGACCTTGTGCCTGCTGCATGTTTGCAATTTATTACGATATTAGAATGCACTTTTCTATAACACTACATATTGTGGTTTCTTAATTTACGAGTTACATCTGCTTGATTGTAAGCTTATTAATTTTTCATGTTCTAAATTGAACGCAATTACAAGAATACCAACGAGCTTAAACTGCTTTCAACCATTAATTACACTTTAATCATGAATTAATCGCTTAAATGTTACTTTGTACTTTCAAAATAATGAAGTGTGAAATTGCTTTAAAATAGTTAATTTTAAATTTAGCGATTTCTAACTCAACCACAACATATAGTGTTAGATTTCGTTCTTCAATACTATATTATGTGATTCATTATACCTAACACACTTTGTAATTTCAAAGAGAATCACTGTCCAAAAATTTATTTTAAATTGTCATAATCGATGTAATAAGCGCCACATCTATCGTTCAAGAACAAAACTTTTTTAAAAAAAGTGCTTAAAATAAATAATTGTAGTTTTACCCTTGATTTTTTAAAAAATTATGCACTTCTTGTAAAATCAAGCCTTCTCGAAATATGGGTCTGATAGGCTTGATGCAACTCTTTTAAAATCCATAAGTATTAACATTTCAAATTGAGGAAGAATTCATCCAACTAAACAGAACATATGTTCGATTAAATTATATCGATTCTTTGAAAGAATTGCAAGGTCTTATAGCCACGTCAATTTGAATTATGCTAAGATGATATACGTTAAGTTTTGGAGAAAGTAGAGGCGAAAATATGGATCCCAAAATAAAAGGCATCATTGCAATCCTCATTTCAGCAATCGGTTTCAGCTTTATGTCGCTATTTTTCAGACTTTCAGGAGATTTACCTGTCTTTCAGAAGTCATTAGCACGTAATTTAGTTGCAATGTTGATTCCTTTATATTTCTTATATAAATATAAACAACCCATGTTTGGTAAATTGAGCAGCCAACCCTTGTTGATTACCCGTTCTACTCTTGGATTAGTCGGTGTCTTATTAAATATTTATGCCATAGATCATATGTTATTAAGCGATGCCGATACGTTAATGAAATTAAATCCTTTCTGGACAATTTTATTAAGTTTGGTCTTTTTACATGAGAAAGTACGTAAATATCAAGTTACCGCTATGGTAGTAGCGATTATCGGAATGTTGTTTGTTGTGCAACCTCAATTCTCATCAGCTATGATACCTGCAATCGGCGGTTTATTCTCAGGAATTTTTGCTGCTGCTGCTTATACGTGTGTTCGTGCATTAAGTACACGTGAAGCACCTTATACAATCGTGTTTTATTTTTCATTCTTCTCGATTGTTGCGTTAATTCCGTTTGTAATATTCACATATGAACCTATGTCAGGTATGCAAATTATATACTTAATTGGTGCGGGTTTATCTGCAGCAGTCGGCCAAATTGGTATTACACTCGCTTATAGTTATGCTCCAGCACGTGATATATCAATATTCACTTATGCATCTATTATTTTTACTGCCATTATGGGGATTGTTATTTTTGGAGAATCACCAGATTTATATGCAACACTTGGTTACGTTATTATTATCAGCGCAAGTTATTATATGTTTGAAAAAGCACGTCGGCAAGGACGAAAAAATAAGCCTGCGCGTGCACATAAAGGAGGAAATTAATAGTGTCAAATGAAGGACGCAAAAAAGAAGAATTAGAAGATATTACGTTATTAGGAAATCAAAATAATACGTATAACTTTGATTATAGACCTGATGTTTTAGAAACATTCGAAAATAAACATCAAGGAAGAGATTACTTTGTGAAATTTAATTGTCCTGAGTTCACATCACTCTGCCCTATCACTGGACAACCTGATTTTGCGACAATTTATATTTCTTATATCCCAAATATAAAAATGGTAGAATCTAAATCATTAAAACTTTATCTGTTCAGTTTCAGAAACCACGGCGATTTCCATGAAGATTGTATGAATATTATTATGAATGATTTGATCGATTTAATGGATCCTCACTATATTGAAGTCTGGGGAAAATTCACACCGCGTGGTGGTATTTCAATCGATCCTTATACAAATTACGGACGTCCAGATTCTAAGTATGAACAAATGGCTGAATACCGTATGATGAATCACGATTTATATCCAGAAACAATTGATAATCGCTGATAGAAATTAGAGTGTCCGTTTCGGGCGCTCTTTTTTATTAATTAAATAATATTCTACCTTTAGTGTAATAAACATATATAATAATATTAAACAATTTTCAGAATTTTCTTGTATATTTTTCCTCGATAGCTTAAAATTATTTTTAAGCGGTTAGGGGGAAAATTATGAATAAAAAACAATACACGCGCGAAGAGGTTGTCAATAGCATCCCACGTACAGGCTTCTTCGGACATCCTAAAGGACTTAGCACATTATTCTTCACTGAATTTTGGGAGAGATTCAGTTACTATGGTATGAAAGCCATTTTAGTTTACTACCTTTACTATTCAGTCGCTAAAGGCGGCTTCGGATTAGATGAATCTGTTGCGATGCAAATCGTAGCATTATACGGCACATTAATTTATATGTCTGGTGTAATCGGCGGTTGGATAGCTGATCGGATAACTGGTACGCAAAATGCCGTATTCTTCGGTGGAATATTTATAATGTTCGGTCATATTATTTTAAGTTTACCAGGTAGTTTAACAGCTGTAATGATTGCATTATTGCTATTAATCATCGGTACAGGTTTATTAAAACCTAACATTTCAACAACTGTCGGAGAATTATACGAAAAAAATGATCCTCGTGTAGACTCAGCTTTTACAATCTTCTACATGGGTATTAACGCAGGTGCTTTATTATCACCTCTTATTACAGGTTACTTACAAACTCGTGTCGGTTTCCACGCAGGATTCGCTACTGCAGCAATAGGTATGTTTATCGGACTCGTTCTTTATTGGACTAAACGTAAAAAGTATTTGAATTTAGCTGGTTTAACAGTACATAACCCAATGACAAAAAGTGATGTAAAGAAATTTTCGCTTATCACAATAATTGTTGTAGTGGCATTTGTACTTTATCTTGTTATCTTGAAAGCTTTTAATGCATTAACTATCGAAAACTTCAGCTTACTTGTCACTATTCTTGGTATTGCGTTACCAGTATACATTGTGACACGTATGTTAATGAGTAAAGAAGCAACGCCAGAAGAAAAATCACGTGTACGTAGTTATATTCCATTATATATTACGTCAGTGGCATTCTGGATGATTCAAGAACAAGGATCAACAATCCTTGCAAACTTTGCAGATAAAAACACACAATTAAAAATGTCAGAACTTACTGGCGGAGCCATTCATTTTGATATTCCAGCAGCCTGGTTCCAATCACTTAACCCTATTTTCATTGTTGCACTCGCTCCAGTATTCGCAACATTATGGGTGAAACTAGGCAAACGTAATCCATCTACTGTAATGAAATTTGCAATCGGTGCGATTATTGCAGGTCTTTCTTATCTCATTATGATGATTCCGTTAGCTGGCGGTTTACACAGAGAATTAATTAACCCTATTTGGTTAGTACTTAGCTTCTTACTCATAACAATTGGTGAACTT
Organism: Staphylococcus carnosus; assembly: GCF_900458435.1. Classification (NCBI taxonomy): domain Bacteria; kingdom Bacillati; phylum Bacillota; class Bacilli; order Caryophanales; family Staphylococcaceae; genus Staphylococcus; species Staphylococcus carnosus. Next base: position 2,181,820 of record NZ_UHCT01000001.1, read on the forward strand.
TGTATTTCTCCAGTAGGTTTAGCTACAACTACTAAACTTGCACCTTATGCTTTCACAGCACAAATGATGAGTTTATGGATGTTAAGTAATGCGACAGCTCAAGGATTAAATGCACAACTTGTTGTTGTCTATAAAACAATGAATCCATCACAATATTTCATGTACTCAGGTTTATTAACAATTATTATCGGTGTCCTGCTCATTATCGTTTCTCCAATGGTTAAACGCGCTATGAAAGGTATCCATTAACTTTTAATCTATATTCGGTTTAGAACAAGCAATAGTTCTGAACCGTTTTTTGTTGTAAAAATAATCAAATCCCCATCTAATAACTCTAAAAATTACTATATAATTGCTAACTACAATATTCTGAAAATTGTAAACATTATTATTTTAAGAAAATTATTGAAACTATTAATTTTTGAGAGTACAATCTAATATAATCAGCCCGTTTAGGATAGAAAGGTCGGGATCAATTTGCAGAATAATTTGCATAATCAGCATGTTCAAGAAATTCCACAAAAAGGATTCTTTGGACATCCAAGAGGATTAGGAGTACTGTTCTTTGTAGAATTTTGGGAGCGATTCAGTTACTACGGAATGCGCGCACTCTTAATCTTTTACATGTTTTACGCTATAAAAGATGGTGGCTTGGGCATGGACGAGGTTACAGCCCAATCCGTAATGTCTATTTATGGTTCACTTATCTTTATGACTACCATTATTGGAGGATGGATAGCAGATAGGATTACAGGTACTCGCGGTGCTACAATGTACGGTGCAGTATTAATTATTGTAGGTCACGTTGTATTGAGCTTACCGTTAGCAGATATTGGGTTATTTGTATCAATGTTCTTTATTATTATAGGTTCAGGTCTTATGAAACCGAATATTTCCAACATTGTTGGACGCCTGTATCCTGAAAACGATTCACGTATCGATTCAGGTTTTGTTATTTTCTACATGGCTGTAAACATGGGTGCTTTGGTAGCTCCTCTTGTTTTAAACCAATTCTCTGATAATCATAAATTCCATCAAGGATTTTTAATTGCAGCAATTGGTATGGCTGTGGCACTTGTTATTTACTTAATCTTTAATAAACGTAATCTAGGAGATGTTGGTTTAGCACCAACTAACCCGCTGTCATCTACTGAAAAGAAACGTTACGGCATTATTTTTGGCGCTATTGCAGCACTCATCGCTATTGTATTAGTAATTACAATATCTACTGGTACATTTTCATTCGATTTGATTAGTACAACGGTATTAATCTTAGGTGTTGCTTTGCCAATTATTTACTTTACGATTATGATCCGAAGCAAAGAAGTGTCAGATGATGAACGCTCACGTGTTATTTCATTCATTCCTTTATTCATTATTGGCGTTATTTTCTGGTCAATACAAGAACAAGGATCAAATGTATTAAACATCTTTGCATTCAAAGGTACTGATATGACAATCAACCTATTCGGATGGACATCAAGTTTTGGTAAAACTTATTTCCAATCGATTAACCCATTATTTATTGTATTGCTTGGTCCTGTGATTTCTTACATATGGAAAAAAATGGGAGAACGTCAACCAAGTTTAGCAACAAAATTCGTTTGGGGCGCTGTGCTTGCAGGTATTTCTTATATTATGATTGCTTTTGTAATGATGGGAAGTAACGGTCATCAAATCACTGTAAACTGGGTTATTTTATCTTATATTATTTGTGTAATTGGTGAATTGTGTATTTCACCAACAGGTAATAGTGCTGCTGTAAAATTAGCACCTAAAGCCTTTAATTCACAAATGATGAGTTTATGGCTACTTACAAATGCCACTGCTCAAGCGATTAACGGAACACTTGTAAAATTAATCAAACCATTAGGCTACCAAAATTATTTCCTATTCTTGGGCTGTTTAGCAGTAGTCATCGGATTGATTACACTTGCATTTGTACCAAAAATCGTAAAAGGTATGCGTGGACTTCGTTAGATGTCACAATATTAATATTTTTCCAAAGAAGACTATTCGCAACTTTGAATAGTCTTCTTTTTAATTTCAGTAATGTATTGATGTGTGACCTTCTAACCATAAAAGTGTTTAGCATTTAATTTTCACATATAAAAATGCCGAACAATGAACTAATTCGGCACTCACTTAAAATTATAATTATATTTCTTCATTTCCTAGGAAATATTTTTCAACTTCTTTCCAGTTATTTAAACGATCAAAGTCTTCATTATGGATATTATGTGCTGCTGTATACATCAATGATTTACCAGTAAAACGCTCTAATTGGCGTGGATTATCGTCGATTAGGTAATCAGCCTTCACAATGTTTTTACGCCCGCAAAAAACAAAGTTCTGTGGGTCTAAGAATGGAAAATGCATACGTAACCATTCGTATTTTTCATGAAACGATGTTGGTACATCCATAGCAGCTGTAGCAATATATATCATAATGTTTAGATAGTTTCTCAACTACTTCTTGTGAATCTTGGATTACCTCTAGATTTCTAAAGAAGCCCGGTTCTTTTAACACTTCATCTAAAACACCTTCATATTCTGGCATAAAATGACGTAGTTTATTTCCATCCAGAAGTGCTTCTTTAATACCTAAATCAGTACGTGTATTAACGCCTTCAATCAGAGCTTTGATTGTATCTGCTAATACCTCATCCATATCAATTGCGATTGATTCTCTCTCCATAATATGTAACTTCCTTTCCTTTTTATCCATTTCGAGTATAGCATATCTTCAATATCAAATTGTGAATAGAAAAAAAGAGCAGAACTAAGAACGATTTGATTATTATCGCCATTCTGCTCTTAATCATATATTAACTAAAGTTTGATTATGCTTATATTATGCTTCGAAATCAAAGTTTTTCAACACTTCTATCATTTTATCGTTTTGTTCTGGGAAACCAATCGTTATACGGACACCAATTGGGAATTCTCTCGTAATACAGCCCACTTTAAGTAAAGCTTCGTACAATTCTTTTGGACGTTTAGTATTTACAAATATAAAGTTAGTTTGACTATCAAAGAAATGTTTACTCTCTGGAATTTCAAAGAATTTAGCACGCTCTTCTGCATTACGTTTTTGAATTTCTTTGAGGTAATCTTGATCTTCGAAAGCCGCAACAGCAGCATATTCTGATAAACGTCCTACATTAAACGGCGGGCGAATAATATTATAGTTATGAATTGCTTCTTTTGTTGCAATTACATATCCTACACGTAATCCTGCAAGACCGTAAGCTTTAGAGAATGTGCGCATTAAGAATGCATTAGGAAATTTCTCTTGTAATTTCAAAGTGTCTGGAAAATCATCAGCAGTTACGAATTCGAAGTAAGCTTCATCTACCAATACAGGCACATTGCTCGGTACTTTTTCTAAAAAGGCCTCTAGTTCTTCATGAGTAACATAAGTACCAGTTGGATTGTTAGGATTACAAATCCAAACCAATGCAGTGTCTTCATCAATTTCATTTAAAATACCATCTAAATCAAATTGACCATTTTCTTTTAATGGTACTTGTACCACTTCAGCAGATTCAACGATGGCATTATGATAATATTGTCCAAATGTCGCTTGACTCGTTACAATCTTATCGCCCGGCGTTAATACTGCACGAGAAATCATTAAAATCACTTCATCTAATCCTGCGCCAAATAGGATGCGATTCTCATCTATATTGAGTGTATCTGCAATTTTTTTACGGAGTGTAGGTGCACCTGTTTCAGGATAATAAAGGACTTCATCTACATGTTCTTTAATGGCTTCTTTTGCTTTTGGAGATGGTCCGTATAAATTTTCATTTGATGCGAGTTTATGCAAATCAATATCTAGACCAAACTCTTTTTTTAATGCTCTTGGAGATAATCCTGGTTGGTATGCTGATAACTGTTGAATTTGTTCTTTCATGCGGTTAAGCCCCCTATTAAATTTACTGATATTTTTGAATTTAGTAAATATTATAACACATTCATGGTTGCACCGTGTAGCCCCTAATTTTATAAGGTTCGTAGCTTATTACATGGCGTATCGGTTACATTATTACGCCGTGACTACAATCTCTCAAATTATTTTCGCAAGTCAAAATGCGTCAAACATATTTTAACCATTAATATAATAATGATTATAAACACATAATTAGCATTTGAATTTTCAAGCGTTAATTTAGCATGTTTTAAACGGACTAATCCAAACATTAGCCACTACTTTTTTGTTCTTTTTATTTTTTTCACTAATACTTATAACAACAGGTAAAACTGCACAACAGATTATAATTGTTATAAGAACTCCTACATTCACAAATCTTCATCTCCTTCTTCTTTAATTAATATATTATAGTAATAATGCTTATAAACATATATTTACTATTTAAATTTGCAAGCGATAATTTGATGAATATTATAGTGGTATTTACCATCCAAATGCAAACTTGATAATAATAGAAAAGTACTGAGAATGCTTTAAAGCTTCCTCAGTACTTTTAAGCTTATTTAATTAAATGATGTCTTTTCAAATAATCTTTCGCTACTTTATACGGATCTTCATTCTTAACAGTAACTTTATAGTTCATTTCTTGCATTTCTTCATCGGTAATTTTACCTGCTAATTTATTGAGCGGTTTTTTAATTTCCGGATGTTCTTTCAAGTATTTTTCTTTAAATAATGGTGCACCTTGATAAGGTGGGAAAACATGCTTATCATCTTTTAAGACAACCATGTCATATTGTTTTAATTCTGCATCAGTTGAATATGCATCTATTAAATTAATATCACCTTTCTTAACTGCTTGATATCGTAATTTTGGTTCCATTGTACGTATCTTATTGAAGTGTAAATCATAGGCTTTAGAAACTGCTTTAAATCCATCAGGTCTATCGTTAAACTCAAGTGTGAAACCTGGTTTGATTTCATCCTCTACTTTTTCTAAATCTCCGATTGTTTTTAAGTGATGTTTTTCAGCAAAATCACGCTTAACAGCTAATGCATACGTATTATTATATTTCATCGGTTTTAATAAGGTCATTTTGTCTTTCTTTTCAAGACTTGTCTTAGCTTGTTCATAAACCTTATGTTCTTCTTTAGATTTTAAAGGTTCTTTCGTCAATTCACCTAAAACTGTACCAGTAAATTCTAAATAACCATCGATATCATCAGATTTTAAAGCATTGAATAAGAATGATGTTTTACCCATTCCATCTTTAACATCAACAGTATCATCTGTCTCTTCTTCAATTAAGATTTTATACATATTAGTAATAATTGAAGGTTCAGACCCCAATTTACCGGCAATTGTCACTTTGTCACCTTTACCGCCAAACAATGGGATAACAATAACTAATACTACAATAATTAAAAGCGCACCCAATGTAATCAATATTTTTTTGTAAGACAGCTTTTGAATATAACGTAAAGCTAAATCAAAAACGATAGCTAAAATAGCTGCAGGTATAGCACCTAATAAGATTAAAGAGCTATTATTTCGGTCGATACCTAATAGGATTAAATCCCCAAGGCCGCCTGCACCAATTAATGCTGCGAGTGTGGCAGTACCAATAATTAATACCATTGCTGTACGAATACCTGCCATAATGATAGGCATCGCAATAGGTAATTCTACTTTCGTCAACCTTCTTCCTGGCTTCATACCGATACCTTTAGCCGCTTCAACTAATGAAGGATCGACTTCTTTTATCCCAGTATATGTATTTCTGAGAATCGGCAGCAATGCATACACGACTAATGCGATAATCGCCGGCAATGTCCCAATACCAAAAATTGGTATCATTAAACCTAATAGTGCCAATGAAGGAATTGTTTGAAGTACAGCTGCAATATTAATAACAAATTCTGAAATATATTTTGTTTTAGTCAAAAATATACCGAGCGGTACACCAATTAAACAAGCAATCAATAATGCAATAAAAGAAATCTGAATATGTTCTAACAACGTACTGAGCAATTCGCCTTTACGCGTAGAGAGCGTTTCTAAGAATGCATTCATGAAGCGTCACCTCTTTCACTATCAGCTAAGAAGTTAAAGACATCTTCTCTTGTCAGCATATGCGTCTTGCCGTCACGTTCTACTGCAACAGCATTATAACGTGCCAAATCTTCGTAAACTTTCTTCAATGGAGTATCATGTTGAACCACTGGCAAATCCTGAGTAGATTGAAGAGACTTCAGTTCTGTATTTTCTAAAACATCATCTAATTTCAATTGCTGCTGAACATTTCTGTCATATTGACTAATAAACTGTTTTATAAAATCATTTTTAGGATGATTGATAAAGTATTCAGGCGTGTCAATTTGTTCAACGTGCCCCTCATTCAACAAACAAATTCTGTCGCCTAATTTCATGGCCTCATCAATGTCGTGTGTGACAAAAACAATAGTTTTCTTAATCTGCTTTTGCAATTCTATTAAATCATCTTGTAATTTTGTACGGCTTATCGGGTCTAAAGCACTGAATGGTTCATCCATTAAAATAACGGGCGGATCAGCAGCGAGTGCTCTGACAACACCTACACGTTGTCTTTGTCCCCCTGACAACTCATCCGGTTTACGATCACGATATGTATCAGGATCTAAATTCACCATTTTTAATAATTCATCAACACGTTGGTCAATTCTGTCTTTATCCCAACCCTTCATTTGAGGAACTTGTGCGATATTTTCTTTTACTGACATATGCGGAAATAGAGCAATCTGCTGCAATACATAGCCGATATCCCAACGCATTTCATAAACTGGATAATCACTGATTGGTGAATCCTTGAAATAAATGTAGCCCTCTGTCAACGGAATTAAACGATTAATCATTTTTAAAGTCGTTGTTTTTCCGCAACCAGAAGGTCCGATTAAAACAAAGAATTCCCCTTCGTTAATTTTAAAGCTGACATCATCGACGGCAATTTTATTGCCATACTTTTTACTGACGTGCTTGAATTCAATCATTCCTTCACCCACATTTCTTTTTATTTTAAAAAAAGAACAGCAAGCTAACACTAATTGTATCCATTCGTTGTTATACTTGCTGTTCTTAATAAAACATTTTTAAACTTGTGCTTTGTAATTATGAATTGTTTCAATAAATTTTGGACAATAATGCTTCAATTTATAACTGCCCACACCATCAATCGCAATCATCTCTTGTTTAGACTCAGGTTTGCGCTTGGCAAATTCTTCTAAAGTAAAGTCTGTAAAAATACTAATCGGTGCAATATTAAGTGTTTCACTCAATGTTTTTCTCACTTCAACCAATTCATCAAATAAAGCTCGATCTACACCTTCAATAGTATTAATATTTACTTTTTCTTTAGCTTTACGTTTGAATGGTACTGTATAAATTTTTAAACCTTCACTTAATACCTTTTTAACCTTTTTATCGCAAGTCAAAACTTCATCATTTTCATTCAAGAACCCTTTGAAACGTAATTCATCGATAAGATGACTACATTCTGAAGTCGTATAAGACTTCATGATTCCGAAAGTTGAAAGTTCATCATATTGATTATATTTAACGTAATCTGACGTTTCTCCTCTGAGCACTTGTATGATAACGCCATATGTTTCTTGCTGACGCATACGTACGATACAGCTAATAATTTTTTTAGCTTCATCTGTCATATCGTATGTTTTATTTTCATTGACACAATTACTGCAGCGACCGCACTCTTCTAATTTTTCATTAGGTTCGAAATAATGTACCAAAGTCGCTTCTAAACATTTTTTGGTCTTAGTATATTGAATCATTTTATTCAATTTCTCGCCCATTTTTTCTTTATAATCATCATCTGCTTTAGATGAAGCAATGAAGAATTGATGCAGCCCGATATCACGTTCGCTATACAATAATATACAATCACTTTCTAAACCATCACGTCCGGCACGTCCTGCTTCTTGATAATATGACTCTAAGTCTCCAGGCATATTGTAATGGATTACAAAACGCACATTAGACTTATCAATCCCCATACCGAATGCATTTGTAGCGATAACTACTTTAGTTTTATCAAACACGAAATCATTTTGAGCTGCCTCACGTTCTTTATTTGTTAATCCTGCATGGTAAATTGCACTATTAATTTTTTGGTCTTCAAAAACCTGTTGCAGTTCCTCAACTTGTTTACGTGTTGAACAATAAATAATACCAGCCTTATCCTTATGTTCTTTCACATATTCTAAAACAAATTTTTGACGTTGATAGGTAGAATTAACTTTAAATTTTAAATTAGGACGCTTGATACTTGTTTTAACCATATCGCCTTGTGCAATATGGAGTCGTTCCATGATATCTTGTTGCACTTCAGCAGTCGCAGTTGCAGTTAATGCTGCTACTGCAAAGTTTTGCGGAAGACACATTACTTTGTCGATGACCTGTTGGTAACTTGGCCTGAAGTCATGTCCCCATTTAGAAATACAGTGTGCTTCATCAAAAGCAACGAGTTTAATATCTAAACCATAAAGCAGTTTCATAAATTGATTATTTTCAAAGCGTTCTGGCGCAATGTATAAAAATTGAATCTCACCCTTACGCAACTCTGCTTCTATTGCTTTTTGATCTTTTTGAGATAAACTGCTGTTTAAATAAGCAGCATTAATGCCCATGGCTTTCAGTTGATCCACTTGGTCTTTCATCAGAGAGATTAATGGGCTGATGACAACAGTTACACCGCCCATCATTAAACCAGGTACTTGATAACATAATGATTTACCGCCACCAGTCGGTAAAACCCCTAATACATTTTGTTTTTCTAGTATTTTGGAAATGATTTCTTTTTGTCCAGGACGGAATGTTTGGTATCCAAAATAATGTGATAATATTGTTTCCATATTTTTGACCCCTTATTGTTCCTTTAATTCTTCAAGTTCACTCCATCTTGTCATATCTTGGTCGTATTGCGATTCTAAAGTTTCTTTTTCAGAATTAAGCGTTTGTATTTTTGTATAATCATCACTTGCATCTACCATCTCTTGTTCTATTTCTTCGAGACGTATTTCTGCTTCCTCAATTCTTTCCATAACCGTTTCGTATTCACGTTTTTCTTTATAAGATAACCCTTTACGTTGTCTTTCTTTTACTTGCTTAGGTAGTTGTTTAGCCGCTTCTTTTGCTTTTTCTTGTTCCTCTTTGTACACTTCATAGTCCTCAAAATTACCGATAATCCGTTCAATTTGACCATCATGTACATACCAGAATTCTTGTGCTACTTTATTCAAGAAGTAACGATCGTGACTCACAGTAATGATGGTGCCGCCGAATGTTGAAATATAATCTTCAAGAATAGTCAGCGTTTCTGTATCTAAATCGTTCGTAGGCTCGTCTAATAGTAAAACATTCGGTTGATGAACGAGTAATCTTAGTAAATAAAGACGTTTTTGTTCACCGCCTGAAAGTTTATAGACTTTCTTGCCATGTGTTGAACTTGGGAATAAAAATCGTTCTAACAATTGCGTAACTGAAACGGTTGTCCCGTCTTTTTCTTTTGCGACTTCACTTTCTTCGCGTAAAAAGTCAATAACACGTATATCTCTGTCCAATCGTTCATCAGTTTGTTTAAAATAAGCAGTCTTTACAGTTTGTCCGATTTTCACTACTCCTGAATAGTCAGTATCTTCTCCTGCTAAAATATTAAGCAACGTAGTTTTACCAGCTCCATTCGGTCCCACAATACCGATTTGCTGCCCATTTTGTATAATCTGTGTGACATGCTCAAAAAGTGTTTTCCCTTCAATTGATTTAGAAAGGTCTTCTAGTTCAAACACCTGTTTTCCTAAACGAGAGTGTGCAAGATTAAGTTGTCCTGTATCTTTTGTTGTTTGGTTTTTGACTTGTGATTCTAAATCACTGAAACGATTAATTCGAGCTTGTTGTTTCGTTGAACGCGCCTTAGCACCTGCACGCATCCAAGACAATTCTTGTTTATATAAAGCACGCTGCTTTTGGTTTTGTTGTTGTTCAATTTGTTCATTTTCAGCACGCATCACAATGTAATCTTCATAATTGCCTGGATAAGTGCGTAATTTTCCTCTATCTAGTTCAACAATCCGTCTTGATACTTCATTAAGGAAATATCGATCATGCGTTACAAACAATACTGTATGCGGATATTGTTTTACATAATTAATAAGCCATTTTATTGAATCAAAATCTAAGTGGTTAGTCGGTTCATCTAATAAAAGTAAGTCTGGTTGTTCAATCAGTGTTTTTGCCAAAACAACACGCTTTTGCTGTCCGCCTGATAATGCTTTTACAGATTGTGCAGTATCATTTATTCCTAATTTAGACAAGATTGTCTTCACTTCTGCGCTATAATCCCAAGCTTCTGCTTGATCCATTGCTTCTTGTGCATTCATCATTTTTTGGAAATCAGCATCACTTTGTGTCTCACTATATTTTTGCACAGCTGTTTCGTAATTTTTAATGATCTTTACTGCAGTAGTATCCGCACTCAGTACTTCATCAAGCACCGTTTTATCCTCATTTAAATCTTGCTTTTGCGAAGAGTAGCGTATGCGATATTGATTAGGACAATTAACCTCTGCTTCAAAATCATCATCCAATCCTGCAATTACTTTCAGCAACGTACTTTTTCCTGTCCCATTGATACCTACAAGACCGATTCGCTCATGTTCTGAAACAGATAAGTGCAAGTCATCAAATATCACCTTATCTGCATAAGATTTATGTAAGTGTTCTATTTTGTATGATTCCATTTTCAGCCTCCACTTATATTCGTCCGTTCATTTCTTTGCGTAGTTCAGTATATTACTTCGTTTATAGTGAAATCAGTTCCATATATTATACACCTTATAGCTTCTAAAAGATACTATATAAGTAAGGATTATCGACACTAAATATTAAGAAACTGTAAAGACCTTATATTCTTTTAATGATAAACAACACAAACATAATTTTTGTTGTTTATCGTATAAAAAGAGTGCCCAGAACACAATGTCCTAGGCACTCTAGTTAACTTCTATATTATTTTTGTTCTGAACCTTTCGGACCAGTTTTATATTGATATTTTGATGGGTTTATTTTTTTGAAGTCTGGGTTTTTGTAGAATCTGAACAAGTCACCATTGAGTACATTATCGCTCATTTCTAAATCTTTTTCGACTTGTTGTTTATTTTTCTGTAAATCGGCAGGTTCTTTTGTAAGCGGTTGGTTTGTTTTGTTATCGTACGCTTTGCCGTTTACATATTTATATTTCGGTGTGATGAAATCACCATTTCTGAATGGTACTAATTGTGAATGATCTTTAGATAATAAATCTGTACCCATCATCAAGTAGTTTTTAGAATCAATACCAACTAAGTGTAACAATGTCGGCATAACGTCTACTTGGCCACCGTAAGTGTGATCAACGCCGCCTGGTTTACCAGGTATTTTCATCCATAAACCTGTACGGTTTAAGTCCATGAATTTCGCTGGAGTAATGTCTTCACCTAATAATTTTTCCATTGCTTTGTTATGGTTTTCAGAAATACCATAGTGGTCGCCGTAAATAATAATTACTGAATTTTTATAGAGACCTTTTTCTTTAAGTTCATTGATATATTGTTCCAATGATCTATCAAGGTAGTTTGCTGTTTGTACATATCCATCGACTGTTGAATCACCAGTGTTTGGTTTTTCGATATCAGCATCTTCAGATGACAATGTGAATGGATAGTGGTTTGTTAATGTAATCAAATGTGAATAGAACGGTTGTTTCATTTTAGATTGATAATCTGCTGATGCTTTGAAGAATGGCATATCTTTCAATCCTAAGTTTTCAATGTTATTAGGACTCATGTCATAGTATGTTGCATCATAGAACTTATCAATACCAAAGTGTTTATAGATTTGGTCACGGTTCCAGAAAGTTTTATAGTCACCATGCATTACGTTACTGTTATAACCTTCTTTTTGATCAAGAATAGCTGGTAATGATTGGTAAGTATTTGAACCTTTCAATGAATATGCAGATCCTTGTGGTAAACCATATAAACTGTTATCCATTGTAAACTCTGCATCTGATGTTTTACCTTGACCAGTTTGGTGGAAGAAGTTTGGATAATATCTGAATTCATCATTGCCTGATGATAATTTATTCAAGAAAGGTGTAACTTCTTTACCATTTACTTTCTTATTGATTAAGAAAGTTTGGAAACTTTCTAAGTGAATCTTGATAATATTTTTCTTTTTAGCAACCCCGTAGTATTCCGGGTTAGGTTGTGTTTGCTTTTGTTTTGTATAATTTAAAACTTTAGTTAAATCATCTTCAGATGCAAGTGCTTTTTCTTGGTTGTTTTGAATAGTCTTAACGCCATCATAAATTGTGAAGTTGTATGGTCCTAAGTACTTCACTAAGTATTTATGGTCAAATGTACGTGTTAACAATTCTGGACGATCTGTTTCAGCAAATGCTAAGTTCAAAAAGAACAATGCAACTGAAACCGCCATTACCACTGGTACAAATTTTTTGCTGAATGCACGAGTGCTTAACCATTTAGATTTAAAGACTAAAATGAACAAGTACACGATTGTATCAATAAAGTAAACAAAGTCATACCATTTAAATGAAGCTGATACTGCTCCGCCCATAGATTCAACATTACCTGTTTGGTTCAAAGTACTGAACGTTAAGAAGTCTGAGAAGAATCTAAAGTAAACAACGTTCGCATAAAGTAGGAATGTGAGTAAGAAACCACCTACAAACATAAACCAAAATGCTTTTTTACCTTTAAAGAATAAGAATACGCTTAATACCAATGCGATTAAGCTGTATGGATTCATCAATAGAATCAAATTTTGTACTAATCCCTTAACTCCTAAAGAAAAATCAACATAATAAGCAAAGTAAGTTTTTAAACTCAACGTAATCAACGTGAGTATAAAAAAGCCGAATATACTTATTTTCTTTTTCTGCAGACTCATGTGTGTCTCCCCCGTTATTATTTATTCAATCTAAAAACACTATTTATACATTAAAATTGAGGTTGAGACTAAAAAGACTTGGGTTTGGAAAGTGAGTCACACTTTCTAAACTAGATTTCCATCGTTTAACCGAATTCGGCTAATTAATTACGTAAAAATCACTTTGCTTTTATCCCAACCAATTTATTTCGCAAAACTTTTTATTAATTCATCATTTTCATAAAGGCTTGTCTCTTATTAACCAATACTTTACAAAATCTACTTTTTGTAATCTTATTGTAACAAAAAGCACGCAGTACAGTAATTAAATATAGAACAATTTTGCCAGAGTTTCAAGCAATAACTTGGATATTTTGCACTTATTACACTTTATTTTTTTATTTGTTAATTTTTTAATAAGCTACAATGAAAACCTTGCTTAGAAATGATTAAATTAAGCTTTTGGTGTGATTAAAGTGTATTGACAGCATTAAATTATACAGTGTTTTATTAATTTCCAAATCAGACCACAGACCTAGTACTTAATTTTAGAAATTCCACTAATAATTTTACTAAAAAATAAAAATGCTGATTGAATTTAGATATATTCAACCAGCATGATGAGTGCTACTTCATTTAATTATTTAAAATACTTGATTCGCTTACTTTTGCATCTCTTGCATCATACGATATTCAATTCCATGGAATAATTGCTGAACCCAGCTACTATATTTCATCAAGTTATCTTCAGCCGTATAGACATCAATATATTGAAATTTCAATCTAGAGCCTTGAGGTTTTTGCGCAAGCTTTGTAAGGTGATAACTCGCAATTGTTCCAATTTGCGGATAACTGCCTAGAGTATAATGATCATTCAACAAAATAATCGGAGAACCATCACGTTTCACTTGAATCGTGCCTCTTTTTACAGATTGATGCGGCGGCATATCTTCATAATATGCTTTTACCGGTTCGCCTTCTAATATCATTCCCGCTCTGTTTGCTTTGCTTGTTACTTTGTATTCTCCCCGCGTAAAACGATTTAATGTATCTTCATCAAAATCTTCGGAGCCTTTATTTAATACGACATGGAACATGTCAGACATATAATTGAATGATAAAGCGTAACCATCCACACCCCAATTGGTTTTGTGCGTATGTTTAAGGTTATCAAACAACTTCATATGACGCTGAGTATAGTCGCGTTTCATATTAATCGCATCGCCTGCTTGTAATTTACGTCCCTCATATCCACCTATTTTTGATAAAAAATCAGTAGATGTTGAATCAAGCCATTCTTCTAACTCAACACCCCCGCCGATTGCTAGATAAACGCGTGAAGTACGATTAGATTCAGCAAATTGCAATACGTCTCCTTTTTCAACTAAATAGAGTTTATTGGGTAAAATACGCATATTTTGAGTCCAAGCTTTGAAATTACCTCCGGATAATGCTATCAAAGTCGGCTCTGTAAAACGAATTCGTGCCATTTTCATTGTCATTTCTAGTGTTGCTTCATTCTTATCGTTCGCTACCAGTCGATTAGCTACTTCATGAGCTAGAAAATCAAGTGCTCCGCCTGGAATCACACCGTCATGTTCATAGCCTTGGCGACCAAAATCTTGGAAGCTTGAAAATAGACCCGGATCTTCGATGATGATTGTCATTATGCTTCGCCCCCAATCTTTTCGAAATCTGAATCAGTAGGTTTAAAACGGACTGTATCCCCTAACTTCAATAACGTAAAGTCCTCTTTTGAAGGGTCAAATAATTTAACAGGTGTATATCCGATTACAATCCAGTCACCGTATGTATCTGTTGTCACAATACCGCATTTCTTCCCTTCCAAAATGACTGAGCCTGCTGGAATGAATTTTTTTCCATCCACTGTGTGATTAATATATAAACGTTCATTCATTCCTGTCAGATATGGAAAACCTGGTGAATAACCCATCATTGAAACGAAGTAGGTTTTTTGAGAATGTAATTTTATAAATTCTTCTTTATCCAAATTATAAAATTCAAGCAAGTCTTCTAGATCCGGACCATATTCGCCACCATAAATCATAGGAATTTCAGTCGGCATGTTAACTGATTCACCATGTTTAACTTCAATTTTAATAGATTGAAGCAATTCCTTCATATACTGAAACGGCGACTTAATATGATGGTGTTTAATCATGCTTCTTGCATCATATACAATCATCATATCTGATTCTGTCGGAACGATTTCAGTAATAAAAGGATAATCTTGTTCAATTAAATAAGAACGCAACGCTAATAAATCTTCAGTCGTATCTTGTGTAACCTCTTTTTCAACTGAAACCACAATAGCTTGGTCACCCTGACTATAAATCTTCATAATACACCTCAAATTATTATTGGTTATAAAACATGTTCAATATATCTATAATGTAAGAATTAAGCATTCTTACGAAGTAATATACGAGTATAATCTGCACAAGTACCATCACACTGACCAATAAACGCGCTATTTTGTAACGCCTTTTTTGAACCAAATGGTTTGATACTAATTTAGTAAGATATGCTACAGCAACTATTAAAATAATAATAACCCAAATCATGCAGTCACCTTAATTTATACCCTTCATTTACTTTGATTGTTCTGAATATAATTAATTTTAAAGATTAATCTGAATATCGGCAACCTCTCTCAAGCTATTTATAAGAAAAATTTGTGCTCTTCCACGTTTTAACTTCTCATTCAATTCATCTAATTGATATGAACGAAGCTGTAATTTTCCTTCATCTAATAATGCTTGGCGCATACATCCCTTTAAAAAATCATTTTCAAACGGCGGTGTATACCAATTCCCCGATTCTTCTACAACAACATTTCCAATATCAAATTCTAAAATCTTTCCATTTGTATCATAATAAAGTACCGTATCAGTTTCATGATCATGTGTTACATGTTCTCGTTCAGAGGTTTTATTCGTGTATTGCCAATCAGGAAATTGAGCATCGATACATTCAAATCGTGCACTGAATTGCTGTTTGTCAGGTAATTTTACAATTTGATGTGTTAATGTTCCATCTTGACCCAACATCACTTTCAATCTCCATAATCCTTCAGTATGTTGTTGACATATATTGTCTAAATAGTTGTCCCATTCTTTTTTATTAAATTGAAAATTTAATTGCTCAGCTGAATTTGCTATTCTTTTTGTATGATATATATTTCTCGGAATATCACCAGCTTCAACACGCATTGTTTCAAATAAGTACATATTTATTGCTCCAATATCTTCGTTTTTGATTTAAACTCTGCTACTTCAGCTTCAGGATTAGAATCAATTGTAATACCTGCTCCTACTCCATACATTGCCCTACCATTTATATACTGAACGGTTCTAATTGCCACGTTAAATATTGCTTTGCCATTCGGGAGCAGCAAACCAATTGTGCCGCAGTAAACATGACGCGGTATTTCTTCTAATTGTTTAATATAACGCATCGTATTGATTTTAGGTGCACCCGTAATAGAACCGCAAGGGAATAATGCCTCAAACAACGATACTAAAGATGTGTTTTCTTTCATTGTTCCAACCACCATGCTCGTCATCTGATAAACTGTTTCGTAAACTTCAATATGAAAAGGCTGATAAACTTTCACACTACCTGGTTTTGCAATCCGTGCTATATCATTTCTTAATAAATCTACTATCATCACATTTTCAGCACGGTCTTTTGAAGAATACATCAATTTTTCATAAAGCATATGATCATCCGCTTCATTATGACCGCGAGGCATTGTTCCTTTCATCGGTTTGCTCAAAACAACATTTTCTTGTTCTTTGAATCTCCCTTTTTGGAAAAAAAGTTCCGGAGAGATTGAGGCAACTTGCAACTCAGCTGTATCTAATAAAACTGTATAATTTCCATGTGCATGCCGCGTTAAATGTACATATAAATCAGTAATAGGTAATCGAATCTCATCATATAATCTCGTTGTATAATTAACCTGATATGTATTACCTTCTACGATTGCTTGTTGAACTGCTTGTATATGTGCTTGCAGCATGTCATCTGGCAGACGAAACTTGAAATCTAGTTTTGTCTGAGAATCGGATTGTTTATTATGCAGTTCATTCGATTTACTGGGACTATCAAAGACATAGGCTGCTGCATAAATATTTGATGACTCTTTTGAGAAATTCACCTCCATATCAGAGTTGAAAGCAGGTGCTGCTTCATATGGCAAATATAGTGCTACATAATTTCCTTTTTCCTGATACTGTTCTGCAAAATCAAGCACTTTCTTAACATCTTCTAATGAATAAGCAACACATTGGGTTTTTATAGCAGTAAAATCAAATTGATAATCTTTATATTCTGCTTCATCTTCGTAGTAACGAAAGTTAAATTTAGCTAGCAACAATCTCACCTGCTTTCTGCAAAAACAACCGAATTTGTTCATGTCCATATTCACTTAAAATAGATTCTGGATGATACTGAACACCATATATCGGGTACTGTTTATGCTGGATTCCCATCACAATGTTTTCATCATTTGTGGCTGTGACTTTTAAAACATTCGGCACACTTTCAGCATCTGCCATCAATGAGTGATAACGCATTACTTCAAATGAAGTCGGTAAACCTTCAAATATACCTTCGCCTGTGTTTGTAATGCACGTAGTATGCCCGTGTACAGGACGGAAATTAGGCACTATGTTTCCTCCATAATGTTCAATTAAAAATTGGAAGCCTAGACAAACACCTAATATCGGAATTTTCTTTTCATATTCTTCGAGAATTTGACGCAAAACCGGATAATCACTCGGACGACCTGGTCCTGGAGAAATAACTAGTGCTGAAGGTTGCATTGCCTTTAATTGAGACAATGTCAATTCCTTGCTATCTAACACTTTAATTTCACTCTCACTCTCAACAGTCAAATAATCTACTATATTATATGTAAATGAATCTTTGTTATCTATCATAATAATCATATTGTATACCCCTAACAAAATTGCTTGGTTTAAATCTATTTTACAAAAGAAAACAAAAGAATGTAATACATGGTTAGAAGTCTATCTTGATTTTACAGCTCAAATATATTATTCTAACTATCGAAATCGATAAACAGAGGTTCCTAGCTGATACCCTCTATAAAAAACTAGACTTTTAATTTCAATCGTCTATCTTTTATAGGGATAGGCAAAAAATAAATTGTCTATCACGTCAACTTGGACCTGAGAACTTGCATTTGTCCTTTTAGCAAATCAGTTCATACAGTGTCCAATTTTTTTGTTTTTAGCTAGGCCGCGAAATATAAAGGAGAGATTGATTTATGGCATCTCATACACTTGATGATAACAAAGCACTGGTTGTTTTCAGCGGCGGTCAAGATAGTACAACATGTCTTTTTTATGCAAAAGAAAAGTTTGAAGAAGTTGAACTCGTTACATTCCAATATGGACAACGACACGATACAGAAATAGAAGTAGCAAAAAAAATTGCAGACGAACAAGGATTAAAGCATCATATTCTTGATATGTCCCTTTTATCACAACTCACTCCTAATGCTCTCACACAACATAATTTAGAAATTGAACAAACTGACGATGGCGTTCCAAATACATTTGTACCTGCTAGAAATTTATTATTTTTATCATTTGCTGGTGCTTTAGCATATCAAATCAAAGCACGTCATATTATCACTGGTGTTTGTGAAACTGATTTTTCAGGATATCCAGACTGCCGTGATGACTTCGTTAAATCCATGAATGTGACATTAAATTTATCTATGGACAAAAACTTTGTCATCCATACACCATTAATGTGGCTAGATAAAAAAGAAACATGGGCTTTGAGCGACCAGCTTGGTGTATTAGATTATGTTCGCAATCAAACACTAACTTGTTATAACGGAATTATTGCAGACGGCTGCGGTGAATGTCCTGCTTGCAAACTACGTGCACGCGGCTTAAATGCTTATTTAGAAGAAAAAGGAGTGAAGTAGGATGTTACAACAAATTTACCCCAGTGTTTCTCATCCCTACGCGTTCGAATTAAATAAAGATTTTCATTTCGCAGCAGCGCACTATATCCCTTGTGAAGATGCAGGTAAATGTGTGCGCACGCATGGTCATACTTATTTTGTGAATTTGACAATCGTTGGTAATGAACTCGATCATAGCGGTTTCCTAATTAATTTTGCTTATTTAAAAAAACAAATTCATGAACAGTTTGATCATTATCTATTAAATGATTTACCTCAATTCAAAGATAAGATGCCTTCAACCGAAATTGTTGCACAAACTATTTATAAAATGACTGAAGAAATATTAGAGAAACAACCTAATCATCCAAAATGTGCGCAAGTATACCTTCGTGAAACACCTTCTAGTTATGTTGTTTATAAAGGTAAGGAGTTTCGTTATGGCTAAAATACCAGTATTAGAAATTTTCGGTCCTACAATCCAAGGTGAAGGCAGAGTAATCGGACGTAAAACAATGTTTGTACGAACTGCAGGGTGCGATTACCACTGTAGCTGGTGTGATTCTAAATTCACTTGGGACGGGAGCGCAAAAGACCAAATTGAAATGATGACTGCTGAAGAAATTTATCATCAACTCAAAGAAGTTGGTGGCGATTACTTTAATCATGTCACTATTTCAGGCGGCAATCCTGCTTTAATCAAGGGGATTCAAGAATTAGTTGATCTTTTTGAAGACAAGAACATTGAAACTGCTTTAGAAACCCAAGGTAGTCGTTATCAACCTTGGATGCGTCAAATCAATGATTTAACAATAAGCCCTAAACCACCTAGTTCAGGTATGAAACCTAACCTAGAAATATTAGATGATGTCATTGCACAATGTGTGCTTGAATCTTTGAATTTGAAGGTAGTCATATTTGAAGATAAAGATTTTGAATTCGCAAAAGAAATTCATCATCGTTATCCTAGCATCCCATTCTATCTTCAAGTCGGCAATCCTTATCTAGAAGATGAAGTTGAAAACCATACTGAACGTTTATTAAAACGTTACGAAAATTTAGTGGAAACCGTAATGGTCAGCAGTGAAATGAATGATGTGTATGTATTACCTCAATTACATACACTCTTATGGAGTAATAAAAAAGGTGTTTAAAAATTTCAAAGCATTATAAAAGGTTGTTCAGATTTTATTTGAACAACCTTTATTATTACTATTAATCTTTGCTGAAACAAAATGTTTTCTAATGCTTAAAACACTTATAATTTGATATAATACTTCAGTGAATAATAGTAGTCAGGAGACACACCTTATGCTCATTTACATAATTATTAATATTTTAATCATCATATCAGCGATTGTAATTGATATGTGGCTGCATACGTTTCGCCAATTAAGGCTAAGCACGTTGCTAATTGCTTTGACAATAAATAGTGTAATTAATATTTGGGTTATTGGAAAATATGATTTTATTTCCTTTTCTATCATTGCCTTTATATTAATTTGGACAGTATTGGCATTGCTTACAGATTGGAAGCTGCATCCAATTGTATTTGAAACGCAAAAATTTGCTGCTTTCATTATTTTCACTTTAATGAGCGTCTCCTTCTTTATTATCTTTAATACAAGTGAAGATTCTTATTATATGTCAATTCCATACCTGTCGCCCGTATTCTTTTTAATGGGTGCTTCGCTATTATTTTTGAGTATTTTTCAAAATAGCGATGCTGAAAAAAATAATTCATCCAAAAAGTTACGCAACAAGTTAACAATCGGAACTATATTAATAGTGTTATCTTTCATGGTTACGACTCTTCTTACACTATTTTGGTATATTTTCGTAGTTATTTATTTGATTTTAATTGCATTTATATTATGGATGAAAATATTTTAACATTAATTGATTATTTTATGGTTATTCCTCTGAATCTAGTGGTAAAGAAATAAAAGCAAAACAAAAATCATGAATTTTGTTTAATAGATAGGAGGAAAAGATTATGGGATTTATAGTGATGCTAATTGTCGGTGGCTTAATCGGTTGGTTAGCCGGCGCAATCTTAGGTAAAGATATTCCAGGTGGAATTATCGGTAATATTATCGCAGGTATTGTAGGTGCATGGTTAGGTTCAGCTATTTTCGGACATTGGGGTCCTAGTTTCGGCGGAATCTCAATCTTCCCTGCATTAATCGGTACAATTATTTTAGTAGCCATTGTATCATTCATTTTTGGTGCAATGCGTAAACGTAAATAATTAGTTTTATAACTAAATGAAATATTGTATGAAAAACGTCGGAGCTCAACTTTTGAGTTCCGACATTTTTTATTTCCTTTGGAAAAGTTCATAATTAAAGCAATAATGTATTTAAACGTCAAATCAATCATACATAATTATATGCATTTAAATTTGCCTGTCTAATTAATAGAATTGCGGATAAGTTGTTTGTTACAATTAAGAAAAAGGTCAAAGGAGCGACAAATTTTGAAAAAGACCATGAAATTGAATAATGATTTAAAAATACCTCGAATTGGATTTGGAGTATATAAAATCGATGAAAATCATATGGATCCAGCAGTAAAAGTTGCTGAAAAAGCAGGCTATCGTTCATTTGATACCGCCTATATTTATAAAAATGAACATGAGCTAGGTGAAGCTCTTAAAAAAGGCGATATTCCTCGTGAAAAATTATTTATTACGACTAAAATTTGGAACGACTTTCAAGGTTACGAAAGCACAAAAGAACAATTTAAAGCTTCTCTCGAAAGATTAGGTACTGATTACTTAGATTTATATTTAATACATTGGCCTTGTGAAGCAGATGGTTTATTTATCGAAACATATAAAGCAATGGAAGAACTTTATAAAGAAGGCCTTATAAAAGCCATTGGTGTATGTAATTTCGAACAACACCACCTTGAGAAATTAATGGCGGAAACTGAAATCGTACCTGCAGTAAATCAAATTGAATGTCATCCTTATTTGAGCCAGCAACCATTACAAGATTTTTGTGATCAACATGATATTAAAGTAACTGCTTGGATGCCTCTAATGCGTGGTCGCGGTTTATTCGAAGATCCAGTTATTGAAAAGTTAGCTGAGAAATATGAAAAAACGCCTGCTCAAATCATTCTAAATTGGCATTTATGTCATGGTCGTATCGTTATTCCAAAATCTCAAACACCTTCAAGAATCTATGAAAACTTTGACGCTATCAAATTTGAATTAAGAGATAAAGATGTTAAAAAAATAGATGCTTTAAATAAAAACTTACGCCAAGGCAAACACCCTGACGACGTAAAAATTGGTACTTTAAAATAACTACTCCTATTACACACGCTTAAAATATGAGCGTGTGTTTTTTATTGTTGATAATTCTTCTCAATTATTCGAAAATTAGACACAATAGTGTTTTTGATTTCTTTTTGGATATTATTTAATATTAAGTGTCTTTTGACTCTTAAAAAACCATAGATTAATTTGAATTAATACCATAAAAGTAACTAATTAAAATAAATCAGAGAGTTAATTGTATCTTGTTTATTATCATTTATTTATTTTAATTGAAATACTGTTTTTATTTACTGTCATTCTTCTTATACTAGAGATGAGTCGAAGTAAACCGAAAGGGAGCATGCTTTATGATTTCAAAAAGTGATATTGTAGCGAACGTCGTAACAGATTATCCTAAGACTGCAGATGTCTTCAAACGTTCTGGAATAGATTTTTGTTGTGGTGGCCAAGTTTCTATTGAGGAAGCAGCTGAAGAAAAGAAAAAGATTTCTTTGGACGATTTATTAAATGAACTGGAAACAGTTCGAAAACAAGATAATAGTGCTGACGGACTAAATCCTAAGTATTTGAGTATCCCCTCTTTAATACAATACATTCAAGATGCTTATCATAAACCAATGAAAGAGGAGTTTAAAAATTTAACACCTTATGTTACAAAACTAGCAAAAGTTCACGGACCAAATCATCCTTATCTTTTAGAATTAAAAGAACTTTATACTACTTTTAAAAACAATATGTTGGAACATACAGAAAAAGAGGATAATGAGGATTTCCCTCAACTGATTGCTTTTGCTGAAGGTAAAGATATTAAAAATATTAACGCTATTATTCAAGATTTAAAATCAGATCACGATAATACAGGTGTCATCTTAAGAAAAATGGCAGAACTTACTAATAATTTCCAACCGCCTGCTGAGGCTTGCGGAACATGGCGTCTCGTATATACAAGAATTGTGGCATTAGAAAACGCAACATTGCAACATGTTCATTTAGAAAACCATGTATTATTCGAAAAATGCCTAGAAAAAGAAAATAGCTAATAATAAAAACTGACGGTATCCATAAAATTATGGATACCGTCAGTTTTTATTATTATAGTCTCGGAATTGAAACTGTCATTTTTGTACCCACTTCTGGTGTACTTTCAACATTAATTGTTCCTCCGATTTGTTTCGCTAATTCATTAGCAATATAAAGCCCTAAGCCAGAACCTCCAGTTTCATTATTTCTTGAATGTTCCACTCTAAACGTACGTTCAAATAAACGAGGAAGATGTTCTGGTTGTATACCTATACCTTCATCTTGAACTGAAATTTCAATGCGTTCCCCATTCTCAGATAATGTTAAATTAACCGGACTTCCAGTGGGAGAAAATTTCAATGCATTGTCGATCAGATTCGTTAAAATGCGCTCTAAAGGGCGCGGGTATTGTTTAAATGGTTCTAATTGACTGCAAAAATTCACTTCTAAATTTCTTAAGTCCAATTTCATACGCTGTTCATAACCACTTAAAATCGTAATCAACAGCTGGTCAATTTGAATCATTTCTATAGAGTCTTTATTAGGTAATTCTAATGCTGCAACATTAGTTAGTTCATCAAACATATTCGATAACCTTTTCGATTGTTTAATCAAACTTTCATAAGCTGCATCTCGATCTTTCGGAGCTGCAATAATCCCCTCTTTTAAACCTTCAGAATAAGAAATAATACATGAAAGCGGCGTTTTTAAATCATGTGCAAGGTTTTGGATAAGTTCATATTTCTCTTGCTGTTCTGTCTTAATTTGTGCCATTTGTTCAGTAATTTCTTTTGCCATTTTATTAAAAGAATGACTTAACTCTTTAATTTCTCGAGGCGATTTAAAATTAATAGGTTCCATTTTATAGTTGCCATTCGCAAATTCTTTAGTTTTACGATTGAAAACTTTAATTCTTTTTACCAAGGGTGTTAAAAACAAGCTGCATATTAATAAAGCTAAACAACTAGAAATTATCGCACTAATGGTCAGTAGGGCAGTAGTATGACCGTTAAATACCATCAGTTTATATGCCATTCCTAATATCGTTGAAGCTAACAGAATACTCGAAAGCACACCAATAATTACTTGTGTTCTAATTGAAAACATCAAATTTGATTCCTTTCGAAAGTATAGCCTAATCCCCAGACGGTTTTAATTGTATAATCACGATAATTAAACTGTTCAAATTTTTCACGTAAACGATGTATGTGGACATTAACAGTATTTACGTCTTCATAATAATCATATTGCCATACTTCTTATATTAATTCCGATTTAGAAATAACTTCGTTTTCATGTTTTCCTAAATACCATAATAGTTCAAACTCTTTAATGCGGAGATTGACGGGTTCATCATAAATAAGTGCTCGCTTTTGAGTATCATTCAATTCAAGTGCACCAAATTTTAGACAGGATTGCAAATTCATACATTTTTGCACACGATTCAACAAATTATTAGCACGAAGCACTAGCTCACGGGGACTAAAGGGTTTTGTCATATAATCATCAGCACCTAGAGTCAATGCATATATTGTATCTTGCTCTTGTGTTTTTGCTGATAGATATATAAATGGTATATCTAATTGTCTTAATTTCATTTCTTTAACGACATCGTAGCCATTTAATTCAGGCATCATTATATCTAATACGATTAAATCAATGGAATCATCAAGATGTTGTAGTGCTTCTTCACCGTTTGAAGCTGTAGTTACGGTATAACCTTCGTATTCAAAGTAGGTTTGGCAGATATCTACGATATCTTTTTCATCGTCTACGAGTAGGATGTGGTTCATGTTTGTAATCACCTTTTTCTCTAATATATAGGATCATAGCCTTTAAGGATATCTTCTTCAAAATAACAGGATTCATAAGGAGGATAATAAAAAATGCAAGTTGAACCAGATAAGTAAAAATCATATCCGATAAAATATAATTTAGCATAACAAACGCTCCAAAGAAACTCGCAATTTGTGACATTATTCCGAACAATAAACCTAGCCCTATAGCAATCTCTCCTAAAGGCACTACAATATTAAAAATTCCGGCTGTATGCGCTACGACATGTTCAAAAAAGAATTTAAACCACTCTGGTGAATCTTCATTTTTAATCACAACTGGAATAAGACCATTAATTGTAAATCCACCCGTTAATTTTTCCCAACCTTGTACTAAAATATAACCTCCTGAACCTACACGGATAATGAATATAATAATATATTGGATGATGTCTTTATAATTTTTCATGTTTTTTCTCCTTTAATATTGTTTGATTTAAAAATGAAGTTGGGTTGATTGTCTCCCAACTTCATTTTACATTGCATTATTTTACTTTAGCTGCTCCAAAAATCACGTGCGCTTTCTTACAATAAATAGTTACTTCATTGTATTTATCTAAATCTGCGCCTTGAATATCAAAAGTTTGTTCTGGCTTATTGTAATCTACCATTTCCAGTTGTTTTCCTTCCTTGATATTACCGTCTTTAGTTAAATACACATATAAATCAGGACCTTTAGCAGATTTGAAATCTGTTAGCATAATTTTTCCGTTTTCAATCTTTGCGTTACCTTCTACATGCTCTTCTCCAGATTTAAACTTACCCGTCAAAGTTTTATGTGATTTGTTGCTGTGTTGATGCTCTTCTGTTTTATTATCGTGTTCATGCTTTTCTTCTTTTTCTTTGTTTCCGCACCCACCTAAAATAAGTGCTGCTGTTAAAGATGCTGTTGCTATTAAATGTGATGGTTTCATGTTAACCCCTCATTTCTCTATTTATTTGAAATATGTTGAGTTAATTATATGTTGAACATGAATTGGATACCATTAACTATTTATTAATTGAAATATAACTTTTTATCATGTCGAAAATGTGTCTAAACAAAAAACCAGTACTCTTTTTAAGTACTGGTTGTAAAAGTATTAATCTTCTTTATCTTTACGATCTTTCTTTTCTTTTTTATCTTTGTGATGCTTATCTTTATGATTTTTATCATCATCACTGTCTTCTTCAATTTCTTCTTTACGCTCTTCATTATATTCATATTTTAAAATAACCGTAATGATTTGATGATTATCAACTTCTGAAATAATCCATCGATCATAAAAAGTATCTACATAATCGTTTTGTTGCAAGTTAGTATTATGTGCTTGCAGCCAACCGCCGATTGTATCGATGTCATCTGAGTCTTCAAATTCAATACCGAATTCATCTGTTAAATCTTCAAGCAACACACGTCCATTAATTTGATACGTGTTCTCTCCCAATTTAACAACATCATTAACTTCGTTTTCATCAAATTCATCTCGTATTTCACCCACAATTTCTTCTAAAATATCTTCCATTGTTAAAATACCGGCTGTACCGCCGTATTCATCAATGATCAAACTGATATGCACACGTTCACGCTGCATTCTGATTAATGCATCACTAATACGTGTTGTTTCAGAAATTAACGGCAACTCATGAATATAATTACTGATTTTAATAGGTTTGCCTGATGCATATTCTGTTAAAAATTCTTTCACATTGATAAAGCCTTTAATATGGTCCTTATCTCCATCCTCTGTAATAGGATAACGTGTGAATTGATACTCTCGAATTGTTTCTAACAATTCATTAACAGTAAACGGTTCGTTTAATGTCGCCATTTGTGTTCTTGGAACCATGACATCTTTAGCTTGTCTTTCATCAAATGAAAAGATATTTTGCATATAAGCTAGTTCTGTCTGGTTAATTTCACCGCTATTATAACTGTTATTAATAATCATTTTGATTTCTTCTTCAGACATCGCATCGTTATTTTCGTCGGGATCAATTCCAAAGATACGAATAATCATACGCGCTGAACCATTCATTAACCAAATTAATGGTTTCATAATCAGACCGAAATAATAAAGTGGACGTGCGTATAATAACGCGACTCTTTCAGTATGTTGAATCGCGAAAGATTTAGGTGCTAATTCACCAATGACCACGTGCAAGTAAGTAACAACTAAAAATGAAACAATTAAAGAAATTGTCGCATTTAATGCATCTGGTAACGGCAGCAGCACAAATAAAGGATGTAGTAATTTTTCAAAAACTGGTTCTCCTAACCAACCTAATCCTAAAGATGTAACCGTAATACCAAGTTGGCAAGCTGACAAATAATAATCAAGATTTGTAATCATTTTCTTGACCACTTTTGCACTACCATTTCCTTCTGCTATCATTTCCTCAATTTTCGTTGCTCTTACTTTTACTAAAGCAAATTCAGATCCTACAAAGACTGTAGTTAAAGCGATTAAAAATATAAATATAACTAAATTTATTATGGTCGTACTATCCAATTAGTTCCCTATTGCTAGGGATTCACCTCCAAAATTAAATGCCACTGTGTACGGCATTGATGTATATTCCGTAATGCTTAATGTTTCACGAATCAAAGCTACATCCTTCCCATGATCACAGCGACACCTCCCAACTTGCGTAAAATCTAACAAGATTATCATATCATAATAGCTCATGTAATAGTAAATTATTTGGACGTCATTACTCGGAATTTAATTACATTATTTCATCACATTTTTCATGAAACAAAAATAGCTGAGTACAAAGACAACAGACTACATCTGTAATTTGTCTCTGCTCAGCTGTATTTTGAATATATTCATTTACCTACCACAGTAAATATAATTCTTAAGGTGATTCCAAATTAAAGAATCACCTTATATATAATGCGATAAATCTTATTAAATTTCAAATATGACTAATCATCCATAGATTCTGATGCTTCGATTTCATCAGCAGTTGGTTTACGTTTCAATAAACCATAGATTAATGCACCAATAACAGAACCTACAATAATCGCTAATAATGTTTGTAAAGAGTGGCTCCAGTCTGTACCGAAGATTACAAAGATACCACCGTGCGGCGCATGAATTGATGAGCCTAAAGCAAGTGCGATAGCACCAGCTACACCAGAACCAATCATCATAGATGGAATAACTCTTAATGGATCAGCTGCAGCAAATGGAATAGCACCTTCTGTAATAAATGAAGCACCCATTACAAAGTTAGGAACGATTGAACCACGTTGTGCTTTTGTAAATTTACGTTTAAATATAATCATCGCTAAAGCTATTGCGATTGGAGGAACCATACCACCAACCATTGCTGCTGTAATTGGGGCAGCATTACCTTCTGTTAAAGCAGCTGTCGCAAATACATATGCAGCTTTGTTGAAAGGTCCGCCCATATCAATAGCCATCATTGCACCGATAACAAGACCTAAAAGCATGATATTAGCGCCTGACAAACTATTTAATCCATTTAACAATAAATGGTTAATCCAAGATGCCGGTGGGTTAAATACATAAATCATAAGCAAACCTGTAATTGTTACAGATAGAACCGGATAAATTAATGTTGGTTTTAAACCTTCCAATGATTGTGGCATACGGCGTGTCAACACTTTAATACCTTCAGTTAAATAACCGGCTAAGAAACCTGCGATAATACCGCCGATAAATCCTGAGTCACCGCTAATCGCCAACATACCACCAACTAAACCTGCTGCCATACCTGGTTTATCAGCAATACTACGTGCAATGAATGCAGCAAGAATTGGGATAATCAATGCAAAGGCACTATTTTTACCTATATTCCATAACTGTTCAGCAAAAGCGTTATAATCTGAAGATTTCGGATCAAATGAGTTAGTACCGAACATAAATGCAATTGCCATTAAGATACCACCAGCAATAACAAGTGGTAACATATTAGAAACACCATTCATTAAGTGTTTATAAATTGTTTTCCCAACACTTTGTTTTTCAGTTTTACCACCTGCAGCGCCCTGAGCACCTTTGCCATGTCCATCTTTCGCTCTGAATGGTGTACGATCAGTAGCTAAGGCTAAATCAATAAGTTCACCTGGACGTTTAATACCGTCTGCTACTGGAACTTGAACAACATTTTTTCCATCAAAACGGTCTGTTTCAACATGTACATCTGCAGCAACAATAATACCATCTGCTTTTTCGATGTCTTCTGAAGTTAAACGGTTTTTAATACCACCTGAACCGTTTGTTTCGACTTTCATTTTGACACCCATTTTTTTAGCTTGTTTCAATAATGCATCTTTTGCCATATACGTATGTGCAATGCCTGTAGGACAAGCTGTTACACCTAATACGTACGGTTCATTTTCTGATGCTTCTTTGTCATCAACGCCTGGGTCTACAGTTGCTTCTTCATCTTCATTCGGCGCTTCGTCATCTGCTTTGTCAATAATAGCTAAAACTTCGTCTGGTGTTTCAGCATGCAGTAATGCTTCTCTCACATTATCATCCATTAAAATACCTGATAATTTCGCTAAAGCGTCCAAATGTGTTTGAGCTCCGCCTTCAGGAGCTGCAATCATAAAGAATAAATGTGCAGGTTGACCATCCAAACTTTGGTAGTCTACCCCTTCTTTAGATTTTCCGAAAGCAATTGCGGGTTTCTTTACAGCTGCTACTTTCGCATGCGGAATCGCTATCCCTTCTCCGATTCCTGTTGTACTTTGTCCTTCTCTTGCAAAAATTGCATCTTTAAACGCTGCTTTATCACTTAAAATACCTGCTTGATCTAGTTGATCAACAAGTGTATCTATGACACCATCTTTAGTTGTTGCATCGATATCCATTGCGATAGTATCGCGTGTTAACAATTCAGTTATTCTCATTCATCGTCACTCCTTTTCCAAGTCCGCTAAAACAATTTTTTCTCTTACCGCTTCAATCATTTCTTTTTCTGCTAAATCATCACTAAACGCTGTCGCAGTACCCGAAGCCACAGCATTACGAAATGCTTCTTTAACACTCATCCCTTTTTCTAAACCGGCAATCATACCAGCTACTGTGCTATCCCCTGATCCAACTGTATTCACTACTTCGCCTTTTGGTACTTCTGCTTTTAATTGATGCGTCTCATCTATATAAATTGCACCATCACCGCCAAGCGATACAATCACTGCATGTGCACCCTTCGCTAAAATTTCTTTCCCGAAACGTACAACATCTGCATCTGACTTGATTTCTGTATCAAACATAACTTCCAATTCATCTTTATTCGGTTTGATAAAGAATGGATGATATGGAAGTACTGCTTCAACTAAATGTTTTTCAGCATCCACAACCAACTTCGCGCCCGTTTCTTTTGTAATTTGAGCAATTTGTTCATAAGCATCATCTGGAATACTTTTT
This sequence comes from Staphylococcus carnosus, assembly GCF_900458435.1. Classification (NCBI taxonomy): domain Bacteria; kingdom Bacillati; phylum Bacillota; class Bacilli; order Caryophanales; family Staphylococcaceae; genus Staphylococcus; species Staphylococcus carnosus. Next base: position 2,212,236 of record NZ_UHCT01000001.1, read on the forward strand.
GGTACACTTCCTGCAACCACTACCGTATCTTCTGGAGTAGTAACTTTTATTTGTGAAAGTAAAGCTTGGAAAGCATCTTCAGAAATTGCAGGGCCATTCGCATTGATTTCTGTTTCATTACCGGATTTAAGCTTAACGTTGATACGCGTATCTTCATCTACTTCGATAAAGCCGGTTGGAATTTCTGCTTTCTCTAGTGCATCTTTAATAAATTTTCCTGGAAAACCACCAATAAATCCTAACGCAGTTGAAGTTGTTTCGTGTGTTTGAAGTACACGTGATACATTAATACCTTTGCCGCCTGCAAATTTATAAGTAGCAGCTGCACGATTCAAACCACCAGTGGTAAACCCATCTACTTTCATCACATAATCAATGGATGGATTAAATGTTACTGTATAAATCATGATTGTCCTCCTTCTATTACAAATCGATTGCGATATGCCTTAATATCTTGACGTTGAAGTGCTTTTTCAGATGTTAAAAGCAAAGCATGTTTATTTTGCGGTATTTGTACATCAGCAAAATATGTATGAGCGAATTTGGATGAATCAATTAAAACATAAATCTGCGCTCCCGATTTCATCGCTGTTTCTTTTACATATGCTTCTTGTTCATCAGGTGTGGTTAACCCTTTCTCTAAATCAACACCATTCATACCAATAAACACTTTGTCGAAATGATATCTTTTTATAGTTTCGATTGCTTTGGACCCAACTGAAGCAAGTGTGTTGGCTTTTACATCTCCGCCTACAATGATTGTTTTAAAACCTTTTTTCAATAAAGGTTCAACGTGTGTTAACCCGTTAGTTACAACAACGATATTATCTGCTGTGATATATTCAACCATTTCGTATGTTGAAGACCCTGCATCTATATAAATGCAATCGTTATCTTCTACTTTCGCGGCTGCAATTTTTGCGATTTCTCTTTTTTCTTGCGTATTACGTCCTTGCTTTTCAGATAGCTTCGGCTCATTTAGAGACGTTGTTTTTAAAGTTGCGCCACCATGTACACGTTGTAATATACCTTGCTGCTGCAGCTTAGATAAATCACGTCGAATGGTAGAAGCACTGCATCCCGTCATTTTGATAAGCTCTTGCAAAGTGAGGAATTCTTTTTCCTTTAATAAATTAATGATGACTTCAAATCGTTTCTCAGTAATCATATCGCCACCTCATTTCTATTACATTATAATGTTTCCGCTTACATTTTTCAATCAAAATCTTTCATTTTCATTCAAAAACAATCATTTTGTGATAAAAAAGAGAAGATGAACTTTTGTCCACCTTCCTCAATTAGTATGATGATTGGCTACATCCGCTATTTTAGCGTTTGTCACTTTAGCCAATTCTTCTACATTCACTTCCATTTGTACACCACGGTGCCCTGCACTGACAAAAATAGTCTCCTGTTGCTCAGCAGACGCATCAATTACAGTTGGGTATAAATGTTTCATTCCTACAGGCGAACAGCCGCCTCGTATATACCCAGTTACTTTTGTAAGTTCTTGTAGAGGTAATAGATGTAATTTCTTTTCTCCTACTGCTTGTGCTGCATGTTTCATATTTAAGTTACCTTCAACTGGAATAACAAACACGTAAGGATCGTGATTATTATTAATAAAAAGCAGCGTTTTAAATACTTGTTCTGGAGAAGCACCTATCAATTCAGCTACTTCTTGACCTTCTATATGTTCTTTTCCCATTTTAAAAGTGCGGACATCATATTTGATACCTTCATTTTCAAGTATACGCATTGCATTCGTTTTCTTTTGTTTCATATCTTTCACCTCACACCACAAATATAGCATTTTAAGTCCTTTAAAAGATACTCACCTTACATTAGTAATATTTTGGACAAAAAAACAAGGCGCCTGACATTATGTAAACATTCGCACTTAGCGAAGTCTTGTGTCCTGGGCACCTTGTGACGTAAGGTCTTCCAATAAATAGTGACTCATTTTCAAGTTGACAGATGTAAGTGAGATTACAAATGTCTTGTCTGCATTTTGTTTTTCAGTATGTTGCTTACTTTCTGATTGTGTCTGATGACTGATGTCATTTCCAGCAACCGCACTATAAGTCGGCGGTGCTCCATTATCTTTTGTATCATTTGAAGAAACTTGTTCCCCCTGCATAAATGTTGATACGCTGTTTTGGAACTTAGCAAGTTCAGATTCATTAGATACTAAGACAAGTAGAAAAACCAGACAACAAGTCAGAATCCCAACATAAATCCATAAAATTACTGTTTTCATTCTACTTCCCTCATAGTTCTATCATTGTGTTTACAATATTAACACAGAAATTATGCCAAATCTTTATGTAGTATGCTATTTAAACCAAATGTAATATACGTAATAAATGTAACACAAAAGATACTTTTGAAAAGGTGACACTCCTTTTTTATGTAACTGTTTTCATCGTTGATGTTTAAGCTTTTTTCTCAAAATAAAATACGTACTTCACCATTATTAAAGTAAAGTACGTATTTCTTGATTCATTTTTAATTCAGTTATGTTACAAACTTTCAACAAAGCTTATAAGTTTGTTGTTTAAGATATGTTTTCAATCTCTTTATGTGCCTGTGCTACAGCTTCTGTAATGAATATATGCGCATCTTTAAGTTGTTGGAGTTCATCAGAATTAAGAGAAATCGGCAGGCGTTTTACAATACCGTTTCTATCTATTAAAGATAACAAGCTGAGTGCTCCTCCAGTCAATTCATATTCTCCATTCACAGAAGCACTGACGGGTTCGATAGGATGTTCATCCAATAAAATGGCTTGTGCCAACTGTACAGCTGATCTGGAAATTGCTGAATTTGTCCAACCTTTCTTCTTGAATACTTCAAAAGCGACTTCATCGATTCGTTTGGAAACTGCTTTTTTATCAATTGGTGTACTTCCTGTTAATGTTTCAAATTCAGGAAGCTCAATACCAGCAATACGCACTCGACTCCAAATCGGCACTGCATGCGAACCGTGTTCACCTAATACAAATGCTTCAACATTTTTTGGATCAACTTGATAATGATCTGCAATCAAAGTACGAAAACGCGAGGATTCTAAATTAGTACCCGTTCCAATGACTTTATGTGCTGGGTAACCCGCTTCTTGCGCAATCAACGTCATAGCATCTACTGGATTTGAAATCAAAATAGCGACCGCTTCTTGGGTAACCTCAGATAATTTTTGAAAAACTGAATGCACGATTAAACTATTAGCACGTGTCAACAACGTTCGATCTGCCATCTCTGGTGTAGAAGGTGCGCTCGCCGATACGATTACGATATCAGCATCTGATAAATCTTGATACGTCCCGCTATAAATATTGACATGATGTGTATGCCCAAGGCCTTGCAAATGGCGATGATCAAGTGCTTCACCTTTCGCCAAGTCTTCATTTGTGTCTATCAGGACAATTTCTGAAAAGATTCCTAAATATTGTGCATCCGTTAATACTTGGCTTCCTACACGTCCTGTCCCGATAATTCCTAATTTTGTCATTTGATTACCTCCAGTTGTCAGTTATTTTGCTTCATATGGAACAACATCTTTTCCATATTTTTTCTCAATGAAGTGCTTCATATCTTTAGATTGCAAAACTTTAATTAATTCTTGGAATTTCTTATCGTTTTTATGCCCTTCTTTTACCGCAAGGATATTCGCAAATGGTGATGATTTATCTTCCATCACAATCGCATCTTTAGAAGGTTTCAAACCATTGTCCATTGCATAGTTGGAATTCATAATCACAGCTGCACCTTCTCCGCTTTTATACGTTTTAGGTAAGAATTCTGCACCTTGCTGATTATTGAATTTCAGATGCTTTTTATTTTCTACAATGTCATCAAATTTAGCATCTTCAATTTTGACACCTTTTTTAATTTTCACTAACCCTTCATTAACAAAGAAAGATAAGAAACGACCTTCTTCAGCTGGGTTGTTTGAAACATAAATTGTAGAACCTTCAGGGATATCTTTAATATTTTTATATTTTTTACTATATACGCCCATTGGTGTCGTAAAGACTTTGCCTACTTCTTCAATTTTGTATCCATGAGACTTTTTCTCTGCATTTAAATAAGGTACGTGCTGGAATAAGTTAGCATCTACATCGCCTTTATCCAACAATTTATTAGGCACTTTATAATCATTGACGACTTTGATTTCTAAGTCGTACCCTTTTTTCTTCATTTCTTCTTTCGCATGTTCTAATACTTCACCGTGAGGCGCTGGCGAGGCTGCTACAGTAATTTTCTTATTCTCTGCACTTTTACTTTGACCGCAAGCTGCAAGTGCGAATGCGATGACTACTAAAGTTAATACGCTTATTAATTTTTTCATGTCAATGGACACCATCCTATGTAAGAGTTCTCCAAATTAATCAAATCTTACATCACGATGAAAAAAGACTTCCCCCTTTAAAAGAGAAAGTCTTAATTACTTTCTCTCATCTTCATAAGCTTCTTTTGCTTAATGTGAATTAGCACCTTTTCGTTATACGATGGTTGCTGGGCTTCGTCGGGCACATCCCTCCGCCGCTCTGGATAAGAGTTTGATTAATTGAATTATTTTTATCCTATCATTATCAATTAATACCGTCAATTAGATTTTTAATTTTTCTGAAAAATAACAACAGATAATAAGGCTGAAACATTTAATGTTTCACACCTTATATTCAACCTTCTTGAGTTTGTTTTTTACTTCTAATTGTTTTCTCAACAAATATAATAAATATTCCTAATAACATGACAGCAATCGACATATACAACGGAAATTCAAAATCAAAATCATACAAGACACCCGCAACTAAAGGACCAATAAAGTTACCCATACTGGTAAAAGTCGAGTTCAATCCACCCGCTAAACCTTGGCGATCTCCTGCAATATTTGAAAAATAGTTGGTAACTGCTGGACGAATCATGTCAAAACCAATAAATACGATAAAGCTGATAAGCATTATTGACCAATAGCTATGCGCAATAATTAAAAAGAATAAGACTAAAGCCGAATAAAATAATGCAAATTGAATGAATGTCAACTCTTTAAAGTATTTCATAAATTTATCAAATAAAAAGATTTGGAAAACTGCACCTAAAATACCGCCGCCTGTAATTGAAATTGAAATATCCTTAGGCGTATAGTGCGCTTTATCTGCTGTATAAAGCGGGAATAATGTTTCAAAAGCTGAAAGACCAAAAGCTAATACAAAAGTAATGATCACTGGCGTAATAAAAGCCTTAATATTAATTTTGGCTAATTCTTGCGGCTCTATTTGAGTAAAACCATCTGTTGTTTGACGTTTCGCGCCATGTATAAAGAAAATAGAACAGATGAAAGCTGCAATACCTAAAGTTCCTGCGAAATAGAATGGTAAGCGATGTGAAAACTCTGCCATAAATCCGCCAAGTCCAGGACCTAATATAAATCCAGAGTTGATTATGGCCGACATATATCCAAAGTTTTTCGCTTTATCTTTAGCAGGAGAAATATCTGCAATCATCCCTGTAACACCCGGCATTACCATACCTGCACTGAAACCGCCGATAATTCTTGAAATAATTAATAAAGTATAACTGCTGCTCATCGCAAAAATAAACTCAGAAACTGAGAAAAGAACGAGGCCAATACAAATAATTAATTTTTTACCTAATTTATCTGCTAAGTTACCGCCAAATGGTGAAATAACCATCTGCGCCAATGCAAAGGCCGCAACAAGAATTCCTAAATCACTTCCATTTAAACCAAGATCTTTTAAGTATACCGGTAATACAGGTACAACTAATCCAATCCCTAAGAAAACAAGAAATATATTAAAATATAATGTGATTAATTGCTTACTCATGATGTCCTCCTTTATTGCTTATTTGCACCTAAATTTTTATGACTACCCATTATACACCATGGACTGCCTAACGCTCAATAGATACATTTTATAGCAATATTGCAATTCTTATTATTATTCCCTAAATGAAAACACAAAATTCATCCCTTTTATATCACAATTTAGTTAGGATGCTATTGCCCTTTTAAATTGATATCACGTTCAAAACTCTGTAACATAAACAAATAAGTCTGACTGATTTAAACAAAAATACGATTGATATAAATTAAAATTATCATTACGAGAGAAGAAAGAAAGAAGGCATCAATTATGCAATCACGTTATATTGCTAGAATACTCTTTGTGCTATTACTATTATTAACTTTACCTTTAAATCATTTCTATAATTTTATGGCACTTAATCTCTTTTTAGCATATATACCTTTTGAATTAGTACTACTACTTCCATTATTTGTACCTAAAAGAAAATTTGAATGGCCATTATTTATTGTCTTCGCTGTAATCTTTATATTAATACTTCCAAATACATTCTATATGGTTACAGATCTCATTCATCTCAATCAATTTGGTTTCGATATTTATCATGGTGCACGTCCAACGGAATGGATGTATTTTACATTCTTAGTGTCAGGCGTCTTGTTTGCACTTTATTTATATGCACTTATCAATATGAAACTACTGCATTTAACAGATAAACCTGTGTTTAATTACCTCATTGTAATTATCTTGGTTTTCACAAATAGTTTAGGCATATTCATGGGCCGGTTTTTACGCTTGCACACAGTCTATTTAGTCAACCAACCTTTTTCCATCTTCCGTGATGTGATGACTTTGCTTGATTCTAGAGGTGTATTCTTTATCTTTTTGATGACAGTACTTCAATTTCTATTCTTGATTTTAATTAAAGGAGTGCGAATGGTAAAATGACAGTCTACCTAGGAATATTTTTAGCCATTATCGTTTTATTCCAAATGATAATTGGTCATCTTATCCGTAAAATCGGGTTTTCATATCCAGTCAGTATTGGGCTTATGTTCTTACCACTTGGAATCGGGTTATTTTTACTACAAATAACTTATTATGAACAGCACTATCCGAATTGGGAGGTTCCAATTGGTGCCAAACTACGATTAAAATATATGTATTTACTGACTTTCTTTGAATATATAGCATTATATGTATGTTTTTTTGTTTTTTAAACAAAGCAGCGCACAGACAGTTAACAAAACTGATCTGTGCGCTTATTTTTTATTAAAAAGTAAGTTTTTATTGTCTTATTTGATTTTAAATAAGTCCCAACCATTTCCAATATGTCATACTGAAAATGATTATAAGAATATAACCTACGATAGTTAATGGAACACCTGATTTCAAGAAGTCTTTAACAGTAAATGTACCTGTACCATATGCAAGCATATTTTGTGGTGCACTTACTGGTAATAAGAATCCGAAACTAATAACGAATTGTTGAATAAGGACAAATCCGATACTTTGATCGCCTAGATGCAAAGTTGTAGTTAAAGAAATAAACACTGGAATCAAAGCTGACGATAAACTTGTTGCACTCGCAAATCCTAAGTGAATAAGGATATTGAATAATGTAATGAGTGCAATAGTAGCTACTAATGGCATATGTTGCAAGCCCATCAAGCCAAATGTTTTATCACTCAACCATTGAGCGCCGCCAGTATTCAACAACACGTTACCAAGTGAAATACCAATACCAAAGACAATAATTGTTCCCCATGGAATTTTATCTTCTACTTCTTTCCAATTCATCACACCAATTTTCGGCATCAACATAACAGCCATGGCTACAAGTGTAATTGAAGAAGAATCAATAGGATGCAATATTTTTTCTGTTGACCAGAAGAATAATAACAATACAGAAATTGCTATTAAACGCCACTCACGCGCCGAGATTGGACCAAGTTTGTCTAGTTCTTGACGGATAAGTTGTTTACCTCCTTCGATCTCTTTATGTTCTGGAGGCATTACTTTCATCATAATGAAATATAATGCAATTGACATAAGTACAGACCAAGGTGCTGCATATAAAAACCATTGTCCCCAAGAAATATCTTGTCCAAAACTTTGGTTGATAAAGTTGATTGCTACTATATTTTGAGCAGCTGCTGTTTTGATACCTACATTCCAAATAGAAACTGCTTGAACTGCTGTAATAATTAATAAACCAGCTAATTTACTTTCTTTCGAAGCTTTGAATGCTGCAATCATACCTAATAGAATCGGTACAACTGCCCCAGCACGTGCTGTTGCTGATGGTACAAAGAAAGCAAGTACAATAGATACCAAAATAGCACCGATTACAATACGATTTGTTTTATTACCCACAATAGATAAAACAAGTAATGCGAGACGTTTGTGCAGATTTGTCACTTGCATTGCTGCTGCTAAGAATAAAGCTGCTGCTACAAGTACTACAGCCGGCGTTGCAAAACCACTAAACGCTAATTTTAAAGCATTAGAAGTCCCAAACATATCACTGCCATGCAATACTGCACCATTTGCTTTTGGATTACCTAATTTTTCAGCAAGATTTTGTACGGGACTGAACCCAAGCAGCAAAATCATTAGGGCGGCAATCATTGTAGATGATACCGGATAAGATACCGCTTCAGTCACCCACATAATAACTGCAAAAGCGAGAATTGCCAATGATACTTTAGCCATCACTGGTACACTGCTGCCTGTCGGTATCAACATGATAGCGATAAGTACAACGAAACTAATCACAATCCACAGCGGTTTTACTTTCTTATTTTTCTTTTCTTTTTGAGAAGTATCTTCCTTACTAGCCATATTACGTTCGTCCCTTAAAGCATACTGTCCATTCTTTGAATGAAACAGTTGTATCTAGTGTTTTACAAAAGAGCAAATTTCATATTATTACAATTTCATGCTGCTGTTTACTTCTTTAGCAACACACCTTTTTCAACTTTATTATAGCAATAATGCGCTTTCACAGACGTATTTCTCAAAAATTTGTTAAAAAATTCACATTTTATTCAAAAATGACTCTGCATCTTTCAAATGAAAAATAAAAAGTGAGCTTTTATATAAGCCCACTTAAATCACTTCATATCATAATTATTTATTTTTCAAAGCTGATTTAACATCCTCAACCGCATCAGCTGAATCGCGCAGTTGTTGTTCATCATCTGATAATTCAATTTCAACCACTTTTTCAACACCGTTAGCCCCTAAAATAGTTGGCACACCTAAGCAAATATCTTTAAATCCATATTCACCGTCTAAATAAGTGATAGCTGGCACTAGACGTCTTTCGTCATTTAAAATCGCTGCAGCCATTTCATAAATCGCCGCGGCTGGCGCGTAATATGCTGAACCATTTCCTAACAGCCCAACAATTTCTGCACCGCCTTTACGTGTACGTTCAACGATTGCATCAATTTTATCTTGAGCCAACAGTTCTCTTAGTGGTACGCCTCCGACCATTGTTGTGCTTAGTAACGGTACCATTGTATCTCCATGTCCGCCAAGTACTAATCCTGTTACATCTGTTTGGGCTACATTCAACGCTTCTGATACAAATGTACGATAACGTGCTGTGTCTAAGATGCCTGATTGTCCAAGCACACGTTCTTTCGGAAAGCCTGACAATTTATATACTGCATATGTCATAGCATCTACTGGATTGGTTAAAACGATAATTTTACTTTCTGGTGCATATTTTTTTATACCTTCAGTCACTTGAGCCATTACGTTCTCATTAATTTGAATCAAATCATCACGGCTCATACCAGGTTTACGTGCTGCCCCTGCTGTAATTACAACAATATCTGCACCTGCAATATCTTGATAATCAGAAGTACCCAAAACATTTCCGTTAAATCCTAAAATCGGACCGCTTTCTTTAATATCCAGTGCCTTACCACGTGCTGGTTTTTCATTTTTAGGAATTTCTAGCAATACTACATCTGCTAATGCACGTTCTGCAATAATAAAAGCTAGTGTGGATCCTGTGTGACCTGCTCCGATAATCGCAATTTTATTTTTAGCCATCTTTTCTTCCCCCTTTAATATGTAACACGATATGTATCTCTTTCAATTCAAGCATAGCAAATAAAAGAAAACGCTTCCACTAATTTTAAGATTTTGCTGAATGAATAATCAAGTCTGCTTTTTCCTTAATAAAAAAGAAAGACTTGAACCCATTAACAGTGTTCAAGTCCCTTACTTACTATCTGATTTTTTACGTCGCCACCATTTCCAAATTAAGAAAATCACAGCAATAATTAAGATAATGATGAAAAACTTAGAATAAAAATCGATATATTGTAAAACAGAATGCCAATGACTGCCTACTGCTTTTCCAAGATAAATCATAACGCCATTCCAAATTAAAGCACCTGCTGCACTATAAGAAACAAAAGTCCAAAATGGCATATGTGTCATTCCAGCTGGTAAAGAAATTAAGCAACGCAGCACTGGTATAAAGCGACAAAAGAATACAGTCCAATGTCCATATTTATCAAACCAATGTACTGTTCGATCAATATCTGCTTCTTTTATATAAACATACTTCCCATACTTTTCAGTTAAACGATAAATACGTTTTTTACCAATCCAATCTCCTAAACCATATAATAAAATTGCTCCTACTACTGAACCTGCTGTAGCCGAAAGCACAACACCGATAAATGATAATTTATGTTCACCAGCCAAAAATCCTCCGAAAGTCAAAACAATTTCAGAAGGAATCGGCGGAAATAAATTCTCTAAAAAAATGAGCAATGCAACACCCAAATAACCAAATTGTTCCATCACATGAGTTAACCATTGATTCAAAAACTTCACCTCAATCCTCTAATATGAAAATTACACCTAAGCAATGCTACTCAGGTGTAAGTCCTCTTTGTATTCCTACTAATTAATTATAACGTGCAGAAAAATGTGCAGTCGCTGAAATACCGAAAATCAAACCAACGAATATTGTTAATATCAACAATAAAATCATAGTACGATGATAATGTTTGATAAATGCGACAAACAACAAGACTGCATTATAAATTAAGAAAATGCCGAAAAGAGTAAGCACAACAGTCGGTTGTGCAAAAATTGTTGTAAATATAAATACGATAATAGCAAAAATAATATATGGCAGCACGACAAAGTTGCGTTCGAATTTTATACGTTGACGTGCTTTTTCATCTGGATTCATATCTTCTTTCTCCTTCAAACTTAAATATATTTAGGGAATATCTTGGCCTAATACTGCAACATAAATATCAAACCACTCTTGGTCACTTAATTCTACTTCTAAGCCTTTAACTGCATCTTGCATATGTTCAATCTGACCCGTGCCCATTATCGGCATAATCGTTGCTGGATGTTTAGCAAGCCATGCAGTTATAACTGAAGTCGGTGCGACATTATTTTTAAAAGCAATTGGACTGATAATCGACATTACACTTTTCGCTTTGTCATCATTCAAATTCAATAGTTTTCCACCTGCAAGTGGACTCCAACCCATAATTTTGACACCTTCTTGGTACATATGATCAATTGTACCATCGTACATCGGTTCAGCATGATATGGTGACACTTGAAGCTGATTAACTGCAATATGCAATTTATGAGATTTAATATCAGAATTTAATAAGTCATACTGAGTATTAGAAAAGTTAGAAACACCGAATGATTTGATTTTCCCTTGCTCAACAAGAGTATCTAAAGCAGCCCTTACCTCATCAGGGTTCATTAAAGGAGAAGGTCGATGTAAGAGTAACGTATCTAAATAATCTGTACCTAAAGATTTTAAAGAACGGTCTACGGCACCTACAATATGTGATTTGCTTAAATCATAACGATGTCCATCAAATAATTCTAAGCGATCTGTCGGCAATATAATGCCGCATTTGGAAATCAATTGGATTTTATCACGTAATTCAGGTGAGAGTGCTAAGGCTTTTCCGAATAAGGCTTCACAAGAATAATCACCATAAATATCCGCATGATCCATTGTGGTTACTCCTAATTCTACAAGTTCATGGATAAATCGATTCAATTCTTGAGTCGATTTTTGCCAATCTTTGGTTCTCCAAAATCCTTGTATAACCCGTGAATAGTCCACATTATGATTGATTTGTACTCTTTCCATTTCACCGTCCCCTTTCTCACATTTAATTTTACAGCAAATGAGTTAAATCGCTTGCTATATTTACTTAGGAAGTTCACTATAATAAAGTAGATTATCAACATAAACATATAGTTTGTTGATTATCGTTGTTCTATTTCTTACAAAACGTTGTATCTATTATAGTTTCACTTATACTTACCCGTCAATTTTCAAGTGAATTGCAGCGCATCTAATTGATTTCGCAAACGCTCTTTATCAAGATTTTCACCAATCAATACAACAGTGTTGGTGTTGTTTCCTTGAATAGGTTCATAGTCAGGCATACCATATGCAAATTGAAATAAATAGGTTGTTTCAGGTGTGTCTCTAAAACGAACATATCCTTTCAAACGATATATATTTTCTGGCAAACGTAAAATAAATTGGTAGAACATTTGTCTATCAATAGGTGCTGTAAAAGTATAAGCAAGAGAACTAATACCATGATGATGCAGGTGAGAGTGAGAATGTGGTTTGTCGGATGAATCCTTTTGTTTTAAGTCAGTAAAATCCACTTGACCATATGTTGCCGGCAGTAAAATCCCATGTGGATTCAATGCTTTCAACTGTAATTTTACTTCATTTTGTTCTTCATCATTGATTAAATCAATTTTGTTCACAATAATGTCATGACTTACTTCGATTTGTTCTTCCATCAATTGTTGTGTGGAATCAGAGTATTCATGACGTTGTAAAAATCTCGGTGCATCCACAAGTCCAATGACTTGCGGCGGATTTACATGATTAGCTAAAACAGGATCAAAACAAGCTTCAATGAGTTGAAGTGGATGAGCAATACCTGTGGCTTCAATAATGACATGTTGCGCTTGATTTTGATTGATTATGACAGAAAGTTGTGCAACTAAAGCCTGTGATAAATCGCAGCAAACACAACCGTTCTGCAAGGAAATGGTTTGAATAACTGGCTTTAAAATTTGACTATCTACATCAAAATCGCCAAATTCATTCATGATGACTGCAATTTTCTCATCTCTTTTTAATAATTCCTCAGTATAATGTTTGAGGAAAGACGTTTTACCACTACCTAGAAAACCTGTTACAATATAAATAGATAATTTACTGTTATTATTTCTTTCCATTTTTAACACTCATTTCTAAAGTTCTTAAAAGCACAATGAATAATGGATGTATTATATTATGATACAACTTGATTTAATGCAAGGTATCTTTTAAAATTTATACATGGTTTAATTTTAACATGGCTTGTAAGCAATAGACAAAATAGCATTTTCGTGCTATTATCTTTGTCCTTGCTCAATTATTCAACTAAGACGGAACAAATTCCGAACACAGAAAAATACGGATAAGAATGTCTGGAGGAGAACTCAATGTCTGAACAACTTAATTTAGGCGGGCGCCTATGCTTTAGTTTGTACAATGCTCAAAGACAAGTAAATCGCTACTACTCTAATAAAGTATTTAAAAAGTACAAACTAACTTACCCGCAATTTTTAGTATTAACAATTCTATGGGAAGACTCACCTGTAAATGTTAAGAAAGTCGTAACTGAACTAGCTCTTGATACTGGTACGGTTTCACCTCTTTTAAAAAGAATGGAACAAGTTGATCTTATTAAAAGAGAACGTTCTGAAGTGGATCAACGCGAAGTATTTATTCATTTAACTGAAAAAAGTGAAGCAATTAAACCTGAACTTGGTCAAGCTTGCAATCAATTAGCTGATATCTCAGGATTATCTGAAAATGAAGAAAAAGAATTAAATCGTTTGCTTGATAAATTAATCGATTCACTCGCTAAAGAAAATGCATAAATTTTAAACCATTAAAATTAAAGTGCTTATTTTATAAATATCACTTTTAAAATAGAGCTTGAGCGTAGGAAAGACAAATTCTGAATTAGGATTTGTCTTTTTTTGTTGCAAAAAAAGAACTTTCCAAACGGAAAGTTCTTACAACTATTCATTTAAGGTCACCATATCATAAAGATATCCTTTTTGTTGCATTAATTGTTGATAATTATCTATTTCTACAAGTTCTCCTTCAATCATTACTGCAATACGATCAAATTTCGGAAGTAACTCTAAATCATGTGTCGCAACGATTAACGTTTCACTTTGTTCAAAAATACGTTGCATCATGCCTTCAGAATTATCCCAATCAAGCGAACGTGTAGGTTCGTCTAATAACCAAATAGGTGCTTCTTTTAAGAATAATCGCGCTAAACATAAACGTTGCAGTTCTCCACCAGATAATCCTACACCTGTCAATGTAATTTCATAATCCAGTGCCACATGCTCTAAACCTAATTCATCTAAAACTTGACGCATTTTATTATCATCGGCATCAGACAATAAATTTTCTCTGACGGTGCCATCAAATAATTGTTGGTGCTGCAACATCACATTAAAGCTCTCAGCTTTTTCTGCTTCTGTTAGCTCAAAAATAGTACGTCCGTTTAATAATGCAGCACCTGTTTCAGTTTGATACAAGCCGGCAATAACTTGCATCAATGTACTTTTACCAGAGCCAGAAGGACCGATAATTGCTAAACGTTCACCTTTTTTCACATGCAAATTTATCTGTTTTAAAACATTTCCTATTTGATTCCAATATTTAAAATCAACATTTTCAACATCTATTAACTCATGCTCGCTATTAAAATTATTATTCTGACCACTTTGTGGATATCGTGATGGATCTGGAACATCATTTAAAACTTCACTGATGTTTATTATCGCTTGGTCAGTATCTGCTTTGAAATAAGCTACATTGCTCATTGGTACGGCTTGTTCGAATAATGTTAATAACATTAATACAATACTAGTAAGATAAATGACATCCATATTACCATTTTGTACTTGAATTATTCCTAGCCATACACATAAGAATAATGAAATCATGGATACTGCATCTAATGCAAAATCATATAGCGTTAAAAATCGTTGTTCGCTTCGTTGACGTTTGCTGTAACCAAATAAGCGTTGCATTAGATCTTTACGATAACTTTCCACTTGATGGAAACGTTGCAGCTCTCCATAACCTTCTTTATAGTCAAAATATTGACTTAGAAATTGACTTTCATCCTCAGCGACACGTTCACTTAATACCCGAGCACGTTTGGCACTTAACCATGGCAATATCCCTAAAGAAATTGTCATACTTAAAAACAATAAAAGCGTATGTGCAAATGAGAATTCCCAAAGCGCCACTACTGTAATCAAAGCAGTGATTCCGATTACCACAGGCGGATAATATACGCGAAGATAAATATTTTGCAAAGCTTCCACACTAGAAACCATGCGTGAAATTAAATCACTTGATTTAAATTTCCGATAAATATCAGGCACTACTTGTGTCAGACCTGAGAAAAATTGAACACGTATATCTCTTAACATCGTAAAAGTTGTCCGATGTGAAAACAAACGTTCAAAGTAACGAGCAAGTGCCCGGATAAATCCGAACATTTTCACAAGCACCACAAGTATAATCAATGCCACAAGCGGTGCATTTTGAGCAGCTTGAGAAATCATCAAACCACTTAAAAAGAACATCCCAATAGCAACAAGTGCACCAATAACACCTACAATAATCGCAAATATCAAGTCTTTATCTAATTTAAATTGTATTGGTCGTTTCTTCATGCTTTCTCACGTCCTTTACGCATCCCGATTGAAATATCCTGGTCATCAGTTTCAATCCGACCTTGTTTCATATAAATTCTGCGATCAGCAGCGCGAATTGTACTTTGACGGTGCGCAATCATGATAACTGTCCGTGTATCAAAATATTCTTTTAATGCTGTTTGAATAATACGTTCAGTCCAAACATCAAGCCCTGTTGCTGGTTCATCAAACACAACAACTTCCGGACGGTCTAAGAGAACACGTGATAATTCAATACGTCTCATTTGTCCGCCAGACAACATTTCTCCACCTTCTCCGATAGCTGTATCCAAACCGTCTGGCAGAGATTTAATTTTATCCGTTAGACCAACCGCTTCAATTACTTTCATAACCTCAGCGTCCGGTACTTCTTTAAACATTGTCACATTCTCACGAATGCTTGCATTAAAGATATAAGGTTGTTGACTTAAAACACCTAACTTTAAATCTTCCTTATTAAAAGTGACGATACCCTTTGAGGGTTGGCGTATTTGCAAAATTAATTGCGAAAGTGTCGTCTTTCCTGCCCCGCTTGGTCCAACCAAAGCAATATGATCACCTTTATCGATATCTAATGTAACACCATCTACTGCAAGACGTTCAGTATTAGGATAATGATAAGATACTTGGTCTAAATGAATTTGAGCAGCTTGAGATGTATCGACTGAATAGCGTGTCGTTTCATCATGATTGGAGTCTACATCTAACATATCAAAAACAACATCTGCTGCACCTTCACTTTGTTTACCAGTATGGAACGCTTGTCCTAAATCTTTAATCGAGTTATAAAATTCAGGTGCTAAGATAATCGCAATAGCTGCAGTTTGAAAGTTGATGTTATGAAATAGTACTAGTCCTAGTCCTGCTTCAAGAGCTACTAAACCAATACCGAGCAAACTGATAAACTCTAGCATTAATCCCGATAAAAATGCACTGCGCAAAATTTTCATTGTTTTATCACGGAATTTCGTGCTTTCTTGGTAAATCGTTGCCTCAGCTTGTTTTGAACGGTTAAAAAGCTTCAAAGTAATTAAACCTTGTGCTAAATTCAAAAAACGTTGACTGAATTGCGTTAAATAAGTCATTTGATCTTTTGACTCATCACGCGTTTTTAATCCGAAAAGAATATAAAAAACAGGAATAAAGGGTGCTGTAACCATCATAATCAGTGCCGTATTCAAATGAATAAAACACATCGCAATGATAATGAAAAGCGGAATCATAACTGCCTTAAAAACTTGCGGCAAGTAGTCTTGATAAAACGGTGCGATTCCGTCAATGCTTTCAGTGATAACACTCATTTGTTCACCAATTGGCTGATCAGCATTTTGTGTAACTGCACGTTTTCGTAAATTTGTTTTCACTTTATAAGCGAGTTGTGTCCCTAGCAATTGATTAGACATATTGAGTACGGCACGTAAAATAAGGATGGCCAGTAAAATTCCCAGAATTGCTGTTAACGAAATACTACTATGCGCTTTCGTCAGCATGATATCTAATACTTTCGCGATTGTGACATTTTGAACTACAACAACGATAGCGAGCATCGCACATACAATCGCCATCAAAATAGGATATGATATGTACTTTTGAATATAACGCGTTAAATTCTTCATTTAAATTCACCTTGTATTTTTTTATCAGGTTCAAAATACACAACAAAGGCGGAACACGTATGTGTTATATGCATACTTGTTCCACCCACTGTGTTTTTAAATCTTAATTTTAGAAGTTCAGGACATTAATAGCTGTCCTTTTTTGTGTCAAAAATGTCTTACCTTCAACTTAAAACAAGTGTTGTATAATTTCAATTTATTCGACTTGAAAAAGCTGAAAATAATAAGTTGTTCCCCCTTTATATTTCCCGGAAAATATCTTTACTTAAATAACACGAAATCAACACATTAAATTTACTCATATACATCTTAGGACCTATCTTTTCACATTATTCTATTATTAGTAGCACAACTATTTTTTATTATGCTATCATAAAAGTTGTTTCAACATGTGCTTACATAATAAATTGGAATTTGAATATCATTTAGAAATAAGGAAGGTACGCTATGTTATTGTTAGAATTATTAAAAGCGTTGATTCTAGGAATTGTTGAAGGATTGACGGAATTTGCGCCAGTATCTTCTACAGGTCATATGATCTTAGTGGATGATATGTGGCTGAAATCTCCTGAATTTCTGGGCTCACAATCAGCGTTTACGTTTAAAATTGTTATACAGTTAGGTTCCGTGTTTGCAGCCGCATGGGTATTTAGAAAACGTTATTTCGAAATGTTGTACATAGGAAAATATCAACCTGCCGCTACAGAAACTGAATCAGCTGATGGTAAAATCGGCAAACGTGTTAAGCCGAAACGCTTAACTTTATGGCATGTACTTGTGGGTATGATTCCTGCTGGTATTTTAGGGTTGCTTTTTGATGACGTTATTGAAAAATACTTATTTAGTGTACCAACAGTAATGATTGGATTATTACTAGGTGCATTTTACATGATTTTCGCTCAAAAATTTAGCGAGCGCTATGCACATCGTGAAAATATCGACCAAATTACATTCTTCCAAGCTTTTGTTATTGGTTTATCACAAGCTGTAGCAATGTGGCCTGGATTCAGCCGTTCTGGTTCGACTATTTCAACAGGTGTATTAATGAAAATGAATTATAAAGCCGCTTCAGACTTTACATTCATTATGGCGGTTCCGATTATGCTTGCCGCAAGTCTTTTATCATTAGTCAAACATATCGGGTATATTCATTTAAGTCATATTCCATTTTACATCATTGGATTCTTAGCAGCGTTTATATTCGGATTACTTTCAATCCGTCTATTCCTAAACTTGATTAATCGTATTAAATTGATACCATTTGCGATTTATCGAATTATTTTAGTTATCTTCATCGCAATCCTTTACTTCGGTTTCGGTATTGGAAAAGGAATCTAAGATTAAAGTATCTCTAAGACGTCGATTTATTTCGACGTCTTTTATTTTTATACTAAACCATCCAAAGAGGAATATCCGCCTAGTTTAAAGTCTAAAACGATATACTGAGTATATCGTTTAATGCAAATAATGACAGGGTATTAAAGAGTTATACACTAACAACAAATGGAGGCACTACAATGGAGAAGAAGAGATTAATCAGAACTTTAATTACAGTTTTACCAGTTATTCTTGTACCTTTAATCGTAGAACGTAAACGTATCAAGGATCACCCTGATGTACAGAAGGTCAATGATAAGACTGCAGATTTGAGACACAATGTATCTGACAAGACATCTCAACTAGCTAGCGGTATATCTAATAAATCTTCTCAAGCTGCATCTGCGGTTTCAAATAAATCTTCTGAATTTGCTCAATATGTAGGCGATAAAAAAGAAGAGCTTGAAGAAAAACGCCAAGCTAAAAAAGAGGCAAAAGAAAATGACCCAGAGCGCATCAAAACAAAAGGCGAAAAATTAGAAAAGAAAAACCGCAAAGAAGCTGAAAAAATGGCGAAAAAGTTGGATAAAAACTTAGAAAAACGCCGTAAAGAAGAAGAAAAAGACGATGAAAAAACACGTAAACGTCTCGTCAAAGAAATGAAAGATGCACAAAAATATCAAGAAAAAGTAGGTCTTGTTCCTGGCGATGCTTCTGACAAGCAAGTTGCCAACAAAGGTGAAGAACTTGAACAAGAAAATAAAGATGAAGCCTATGATATGAACCGTATCTTGGAAGATCGCATCGAACAGCGTCTCAAAAAAGAAGAAGAAGCACGACGCGCTAACCAAGAGGAACGCATCAAAGAAATCCAAAAATATGAAAAGAAACCGAATCTATAAATGACTCGGGTAATGATTGATGGTGATGCTTGTCCTGTTACAGATTCAGTAATTCGACTGACTGAAGGGACAGGCATTTTTGTTGTGTTAGTAAGAAGTTATTCGCATTTCTCGATGCAAGATTACCCCTCTCATGTAACAGTGAAGTATGTAGATGACGGTCCGGATATGGTTGATTATAAAATCGTACAGTTGACAGGTCCCTCAGATATTGTGATTACACAAGATTATGGTTTAGCAAGTTTGCTCATTGGAAAAGCACGTATGGTGATGCACCATAACGGAATGGTATATACTGAAAATAACATGGGACGCTTGTTAGAACAGCGGTATCAACATGCACAAGCACGCCAACAAGGTAAACATCATAAAGGTCCTCGTCGCTTCACTGAAGAAGCTCGTACAAAATTCGAACAAAAATTTCAGTATGTCATTGACGAAATTACTTCGTAAATATGGAGATGGTAGGAATGAGTTTAAAAAGAATTGCTGTATATTGCGGCGCAAGCAAGGGTAAAGACCCTGTTTATATGGAACGTGGTTATGAACTTGGAAAATACATGGCAGAACATGGTTATGAATTAGTATTCGGAGCAGGTTCTGTAGGTATTATGGGCGCGATTCAAAATGGGGTTCTAGATCATGGAGGTTCAGCAATCGGTGTCATGCCGCGCAGTTTAGATGATAAAGAAATTACAAGTCAACGTCTCACTGAACTCGTATTGGTGGATTCATTGCATGGTCGTAAAGCAAAAATGTCAGAACTTGCTGATGCTTTCATTCTTGCTCCTGGCGGTGCAGGATCATTAGAAGAATTTTTCGAAACATATAGTTGGGCTCAAATCGGTATTCATGATAAACCTATGGCAGTTTTTAATATCAACAATTTCTTTATACCGCTTCAAACTATGCTTGATGAAATGATTGATGCAGGTTTTATCGATGCTAAATATCGCGCATTAGCACCATTATATGATGATTTAGAAGCTTTATTTGAGAGCCTGGAAAATTATGAATCGGTAGGTACACGAAGCTACGACTGATTCAAATTAAATATCTAAACAGTTTTAATATAATGAATTCCTTGTTTTAAAATTATAACCTATCATGCTAAAAGAGGAAGCACTCCTATCAAAGGTTGCTTCCTCTTTATTCATTCAATCGCTTATGATACCGCACTTGCGGTCGTAATGGATGAATTTCAGATACTGCAGGTAATTCAAATGTATCCATTAACGTCATACCGATTTTTTCCATCACACGTCTTGAAGCAGCATTGGATTCAGCAGCGATACTAAATACATCTTTCAATCCCTTTTCAGTCGCATAACCTAAAACCGCTTTTGCGCCTTCAGTCGCGATTCCGTTATCCCATACTTCTGGAATCAGCCGCCAGCCAATTTCATAAAAAGGCAGTTCTGGAAAATTATATTGACTATTTGCCGGAATGTAGTTAAGACCTACAAAACCTATCCATTCCCCGCTTTCTTTTAGTTCAACTGCAAATAAACCGATGCCATCTTGTTCAAGATTCTTTTTCATCGCTTGCATGTCTAGTTCAGAACGACGATAACTCAATATACTCGGGAAAAAGCGACGCACTTGTCTATTGGCATTCATTTTTTGAAATGGCAATAAATCTTTTTCTTCCCAATCTCTTAATTTTAATCGTTCTGTTTCTATATATACGCTCATTGATTCCACCTCGTACACCAAATAAATCTCAAATCCTATACGTCAATTCCTATAGAAAAAAGCACTGAAAGTAAAGTCAATTTTTAAAAATTATTATTAACCACCTTACTTGCTAGCGCCTTAATTTCTTTTTCTTATTCGATTGTCGGCACTGACTTTCAGATTAACTCTGAAATCTTTCTGCTCATTTCAACTACGCTTTGATTACCCTTTCAGCTGTATAATAATTAAGCTTGCGGTAATTCTGAACGTGTAATGTAAGTAATTAACTGAATCGTAACTTGTACATCATTCAGACGCTCACGTTCACTCTTTAATGCTGCGAATGTCACATCCACAAAATCACCAAGGTGATTGAGTTTATATGTAGCTTGGAATGTATCTGTATCAGACTCAAAATTAGGTTTCTGAGCAACGATACGTTTAATTTGCCCTGTAGGTTGTTCTAATTGATATCCTGAAATTTTTTCAATTGCTTCGCTGACTTGTTTTAAAGTCATTTTCTTACCTTCTAATTCATGAAATTCCGCTTCGTACATAGTATCGACTCCTTTTAATTTTTCCGCATTTTCTATTATATATTTCTTACCCTTGTGAGTTTCATACAAAACTATTAGGGAGTATTGCCGTTCTTCTTATCCGCTGCTGTTCCGCTTGTCTTATCTTTTGTTGTAGTTGAAGCTGCCGGCTTGTCTTTTGTTTGTTTATCTTTTGTTTGCTTATCTTTTGCTGTTTGATTTTGACCTGATGCATTTTCAGGTTTGTTTTTGGTATCTTCTGAAGTTGATTTTTTCTTGTCTTCTTCCTTACTCTTTGCATCTGATTTTTGTTTGACGCTTTCAGAAGCCACTTTTTCATTCACTTCATTTTGAAGTTTATCTACGCGTTCTTGCGTATCTTTTTTCTGTTTTTTAAGTTTATCTTTAGTAGCTTTTAACGATTTATTTTCTTTTTGTAATTTATCGATATCTTTTTGAAGCGCTGCTTTTTCATCATTTTTACCACAAGCACCCAAAATCAATGTAGATGCTAACAGCAACATCACTATTTTCTTCATGATTTTACTCCTTTAAAAATAAAAACTAAATCACTTCTATTTTACCATTTTTCTAGATTCGGTTCATCGTTAAAAAACAAAGTATGCACAAAGTTATTTAATTAGACGAACTTCAATTGATTTCCATGCGCAACTTAGTCATAATATTCCTTGATTGTAAATTTAAAAATAAAGGAGGGCGGAATGTATGGCAAAATCCACTGAGCAATTAATGAGAGAGAATAACGTTAAATCATTGCAATTAAATAATACAGACCGAGAAATTTTTGAAAATTACATGACTTATATCCGTGCAGATTTACGCGTTAACCCACATGATTCTGAACTTATGTTGAATCGTATTTTGAAACATTTATTAAAAGCTGAAAATAAAGGGATGTTAGCAATGGATTTCTTCGACCACAACCCGAAAGCACATGCGATTCGAACGATAAAAGAATTGAAAAACGAAATGGTCCAGAACATTTTTAAATACATATGGCATCACATTCTGTTCTTACTCGGTATCTTTTGTTTTTTCAAAGGTTTCATTGGATTTTTCATCGGTGAAAAACCGTTATATTTATATACATTTCCAATCATTTTGTTAGCAGGATTATTTATCATTTTCTTGTTTGTCTGGTGGGCATTTAAAACTGTGCAAATACAAGCCTTTAATCATTCAAATTGGGTTTGGTTACTTACTTACGCAATTATTTTTGCAATCATAGCATTGCTCTTTTATGTCGTATATATTCCGCAATCTTTCCTAGCTTTCGGTCCGCATATCAAAATTGCAAATTGGACATTTATTATCGTTTCATTCATCATTACACCAATTGCATTTTATGTTGATCATCACTATGTAAAAAAAGATTCAAGCACTTATTTATAAAAAGAAAAAACATAGCGTCTATGCTGATTTACCAGAACTACATTTACGCATAACAAAACTCCCGCTTGAGTTGCACAAAAAGTGTCTGCTCTAGCGGGAGTTTATTAACTTAATTTTTGTTATCTACTTAAAAAAGAATATCTAAAAAGAACCACAATACCATAATAACCATCACAATCGCTTGAGCTGCTGTGCTTGCCAAGAAACCTACTACTGAACCGAAACTGGCTTTCAAAGCAATAGTCGGATCTTTTCTCATTATCAATTCAACAATAAACACGGCTACTAGCGGCACAATGATAATTCCAAACGGCGGAAAGATAAAACAACCTGCAATCACACCGATTAACGCAGTAAGTTCACCTGCTTTTGAACCTCCGAATCGACGTGTGAAATATTGACTCATCATTAAATCTGCCGCAAACACAAGGATAGTTAAAATAATCATTGATACAAAGAAAATCCAAGATAAACGCCCGTTGTGGAAACCAATTTGATAAATTAAGAAACCAATCCACATCATTGGCATTGAAGGAATAATTGGTTTAATCAAACCAACAAACGCGACGACAAAACATGCAATAATACATATCCATAAAATAGTAGCTACCATTAATCATTCAACCTCTTATTCTATAAATTTCTGTTCTTTTGTAAAGAAAATTAATATCATACCTAAGACTAAAGATGCAGCTGATACATAAAATACATTCCCTAATCCCACAAATTGACTCATAACACCACCAAGTAAATTTCCTAAAAGCTGGCCAATAACCATTGCATTTGCAAAAAGCGTCGATGCATAACCAGGAAACGCAGGCAATATGTCTTGGAAATAACTGATGCCGATACCTAATAAAATGGCTAAGAACATCGCTAAGAAAATCTGTCCTACTAACATCATACGGACATCATCAAATACACCGATACTGAAGAAGAATAGCGCACCAGAAATGGCGCCTAATATTAAGAGTGTACGTGTCTCTAATTTAGAAGATAAAACACCTAAAATAATCATAAACGGCACTTCTAACCCTGCACATAAACTCGCTAAATACCCTACATAGTCTTCACTTTCATGTAAATAGCTCGTTACAAAGAGTGGCATGTTCAATGTATACATCCATTGTCCAATATGCAATAAGATAAATGCTAAAAAAGGTATGATTAAAGATTTTTCTCTCAACATACTTGGGGCTTTTGTTTCCACATGAGGTCCTTCTTCAATCGGATGTTCAACTTTGACATCCTTGAAAAAGAAAATTTGAAGAATCAATGTGATAAGAATAACCGCTACAGTACCGCCGAATAATCCGGCATATCCCATTGTTCTATTAAGCAACGATCCAATTAAAGGTCCGAATAAAAAACCGAAAGAAAACATGGAACGTAAAACAGTGTTTGCAAATTTCGCACGATTACGTGAAGAAGATTGATTAATCGCTTCTCTTGCTGATGCATAAAGCTGCGGCATTGCAGGTGCAAATAGTCCTTGTAACACAGCATATAAAACGATAAACAGCCAAATATTATGGACATAAAAGTAAATACTGAAGCTCATGGCACCCATAAATAACGCGATAATAACCAGCAATTTACGGTTGACCTTTCCATTATCAGAAAAACGTGCAACAATTGCATTCACAGAAAATTGGCTGATTGCAGCAAGCGCCAGCAATATACCAAATTGTGTGGTTGTCATACCTAATTCGTTTGTAGCAAACAAGACGAGGAATGGAATCGTAATTGCGATTGCCATACCTAAGAGCATCATGTTAACTGCAAACAATCTGTAGTTCTTAATTTGCAGTAAAGCTCGAAACATACTTTAACCTCACTCAACATATTTAAATATTTGATTCTATACTATTCTAATGAATTTAGCTTTGATTTGGAATAGCTGGATAAAGATTTACTAAAATTCCCTATAAAA
This sequence comes from Staphylococcus carnosus, assembly GCF_900458435.1. NCBI lineage: Bacteria > Bacillati > Bacillota > Bacilli > Caryophanales > Staphylococcaceae > Staphylococcus > Staphylococcus carnosus. The sequence continues at coordinate 2,237,286 of NZ_UHCT01000001.1, forward strand.
AACACCTTATTATTAGATTTCAAATCCAATAACAAGGTGTACTTCAACTACATTCATTTTTCTCAATTACTCATCTTCTTTTTTAAGATCATGGTTAACGAGTTCTACAAAAGATTCGACTTGCGGTAATTGCAGCATACTAGAATCATAACTTAAGTAAGTAGAACGCCCGAGCGGATTGCCTTCAATATCGACCTGTTCAAATTCAAATCTGTTTTTATCGAGACCTTTCACCATAATCTCTGGCAGTACCGTCACACCGACACCGCCTACTAGCATCTCTTTGCAAGTAGCAACTTGGTCGACTGATATCATAGCATGATAATCTCGACCTAAATTACGTCCATACCATTCTTTAATTTGATTCATATATATCGGATCTGCTTGAAACTCTATAAAAGGCATATCTGCAACAGTATCTCTTTTTCCTTTAGGGTAAATAAAATAATGTTTGTCATTAAACAAGTGTTCGTTATTCAAATTCGTAATTTTACTGCCACGGATTATCATAATATGATAATCACGATGATGTGCTTTAATGTGGTCACTTGAACCGACTCGCACCTGAATTTCCACATTAGGATATTTATCATTGTAGTGGCTTAATACTTCAGGCAATAACGTTTGACCAATCAGAGATGAACAACCGATGGAAATGGTGCCGTTGACTTCACCGATATGTGCCTGCATCTTATCGAAGAAAAGGCGTTCCCGCTTCAACATCTCGCGTGCATGCTCTATTACCATAGCACCCTCAGTTGTCGTAATCAGTTGTTTTTTTGTACGAATAAAAATATCCACACCGAATGTATTCTCAATCGCCTTCAACCTTTGCGTTACAGCAGGTTGCGAAATATACAAAATTTCTGCTGCCTTTCGTAATGTGCGTGTTTCATCCAATGTGATTAACAAACGATAATCTTCAATCTTCACACCATTTCCTCCTACATCATTCAAATCTTGCTACTAAAAAATAAAACCATGCAGCAATAAAACTAACAGCATGGCCCCCATAATAAACTAATGTATCCCCGCAACTTTAAAATGCAGCATCACCGCTTCGCTCAACTTCGATGATGATGTGTCGTGTGTTTATCACTTAGATATTTTCGTTTGATTTTATTATAACAGTACATAATATTGTCTTGCATACCCGGGAAATCATTATCAATTTTCATCATCAATTGATGTGCAATAATATATGCTTCATGATATTGTTTTTTAGAAATTTGTTTTGATTCTAATGCACGCAATAAATCATCTTCATCAACAAGCTCATACTTTCCATTTGGCAATACAATTACATCTAAGCATAAATCGACTGTGCGCGCTTTCCCTTTTTGCGTAATATTCTTAATGTTGATATCAAAATAATATTCTAGTGGACTTCCCTGTTCATCTAGCATCACTGTTATACTGTAGCGTTTTTTATCCGGCACAATTTGCAACCATTGATAATTATCATCTGCCACAACGATTGTTTGACCGACAACATTCACTTTCAACGGTTCTTTGACCTTCTTCATTGTGATTAATCCAATGATTCCTTTGAATTTATTATTATTCACCTTAACTTCAGTATAATCTCTCTCAATCAGACGACGCCAGTGACGTTTATCGATATACTTCACTTTCATAGTCACCAACTCCTTGACATCATTATATAAAACTGAAAGATACATGTCACTCAATGTTTGCTAATCTTAACATTTATACACATTATAATTTCACTTTTTTAAAAAGTAACCAGTAAACATTAGCACATATTAAAATTTAAAATACGCTTTAAAAAGAGAATAAACATGATTTAATCCTAAAAAACACGTTGCCTTTGAAGAAAAAATTATCAAGGCAACGTGTTTTATTTTATATTTCAGCAAGTGCATACTTTTCTATAATATGCGTCAACTCAGGAAATTGTCGTTTTAAAGTTGATTGTTCAAACAATTCAAAGGTCTCAAACATAAAACCAGGATGACACATGCAGCCTACTAACGCATAACCTTCTTCATCTTTGATGGAAGAAGCAAAAATTGTTCCTGCAGGAACAACATGTTGTAATACGTCTCCTTCTGCGATATTCGGTCCGATATGAACTGCTTCATATTGACCATTGGGATGAATCATATGAACTGTCAACGTTTGACCTGCATGATAATACCAAATTTCATCAGCATCAATACGATGAAAGTGAGAGATATTATCGTCTGTTAACAAAAAGTAAATACTTGTATAATCCGATCGAGATTGATGTGTTTCTTTTGGTTCTCGAATGACTTCTTTAAAAAACCCACCTTCTGGATGAGGTGTCAAATTCAGTAATTGTACCCATTCGTCTGCTGAGCGCATATTAAGAATCCAAATCTACGTTATGATATACGTTTTGCACATCTTCTAAATCTTCTAATGCATCAATTAAACCTTCAAGTGTTGCTTTATCTTCATCAGATAATTGAATATCGTTTTGAGGTAACATTTCAAATTCAGCTACTTGGAAATCTTCTACCCCATCTTGACGCAATGCATCTTGCACTTGAGCAAATTGGTCTGGCTCAGCATAAACGATTGTTAAATTGCCATCGTCTACAACGTCACGTACATCTAAATCTTGTTCCATTAATACTTCTAAAATTTCATCTGCTGATTTGCCTTCAAACGCAAAAGTAGCAGTATGATCGAACATATATGAAACTGAGCCGGATACGCCCATGTTTCCGCCATTTTTACCGAATGCTGCACGCACATCAGAAGCCGTACGGTTAACATTATTTGTCAAAGCATCAACGATTAACATAGAACCATTGGGTCCAAAACCTTCATAACGCAAATTGTCATAATTTTCATCATCTGAGCCCTTAGCTTTATCAATTGCACGATCAATAATATTTCTAGGTACATTATATGTTTTTGCACGCTCTAATACTAAGCGTAAATTTTGGTTAGATTCTGGATCAGGTTCACCTGATTTTGCAGCAACATATATTTCTTTACCGAATTTTGCATAAATACGACTTGTATTTTTATCTTTTTGGGCTTTTTTCTCTTTGATGTTATTCCATTTACGTCCCATACTTCCATCTCGCTTTCGCTCTCATTTTTTAACATCAACTATTATACATGATTTTTCAACTAATATATAGGATTAACACACGAAATACCCGTTTAGTGAATATTTTCTTGTTTTTATTTAAAAAAGATAGCCGCCATTAAGCGACTATCTCCTACGGTATTATATCTTTCACTGTACTTTTATAGGAAAGTATTGATGCTTTCCGAGCTATTTTTCTAAATATTTTTCAATATCGTCGAGTATAGCATTCAGTTTTTCTACGTTGCTTTCATCCATAAACAAATAAACTTTACGTTCGTCTGTATCAGATCTAACTTTGCTGACACGATCTTGATTCACTAATTTACGAATAGATGCTAATACTTTTGTACGGCTTAACTCAAATGAGTCAGTCGCAACTTTCAAAAATGGCTGCATTAACATTTTTTCTTTAGTGCAATTATCGTGAATACAATTCAACACCATAAAATCATTCATATTAATTTTGTATGATGTCTCTATGTAATTCATTAGATCCATATACTTCTTATATTCGTTTAATAACGACTCTAACTTACTTTTTTTCAAAGTATACTCCTCCATATTTTATACAGATATAATACTTTAATTATGAATATTTAACGTAGGAAAGTCTTTAGTATTTGCCCATATTCTTTATGCGCTTTTTCCAAGTAAGATACATTAAATTGTACAATTCTCATTGTTTAGATTAGAAAATAATTCGTTTTACCTATTCTTTTTATAAATAGAAATGAGTTGCAACGAATTAAATTTAATATTTATACGCATTGCACCTTTTTGGAAATTGTGTTCACCTACTTCAAATTTCGGATTGTTTACACTTTTGATTTTCCGCTTCAAATATTCAGACCAATTGTATCTCTCTAATAATTTAGGAGATATAATTTTATTAATATTACCATATCTATAATCTGTGATTTCTCTTGTTACAAGATAATGTTTTCGTAATTGATTGTTTTTAAAACCTATACTGAAAAGTTGGCTGCCTTGATTAGTTAAATACAATTCATTCTCAATCACACGCCAATCGTAAAGCATTATTGCAAAACGTTCATCGTCTTCTGTAATGACATAAGACTTTTCTTCATAAAAGTAGAACGTTTTAAAATCTGAAAGTTGCTGATACAAAAAGTAAAGCGTGGTTTTTAAACCATTTTTATCATAGAGATATATTGTTTTACTGTTTGGCTGCTGTATTAAATCAACACCCATTCCATATAATGTGCCGTAAAACTGCATAAACATATACATCATTAATGGTGTACAGTCCAATAAACTTAAATCATCATTTATCAGATTGCGATTAGGCAGGTTAACTAAAATATAACGACGTTCATCTAAATCCATTTCTTTCATTACCGCTTTAATTTCCGAGAGTTCTGCCACTTGCTTAATCGGTAAGTTATCGTACTCTTTTTCTAAATAAGGATAATCCAACTTTTGATTGTCTATAAAGTAATATCGGAAATTAATACGCTTTACCGTGTTTCCATTGTTTTAAATTCTTCTGGGTTGTTAAAAAGGTTCGTAATATCAAGATTAAAATCGATTTTAAAATCTAATTCTTGCACACGCAACATCTGAATATAAATGTCTTTTAAAGATTCATGACGGAGACTGAAAGTAAATGATATATTCGGATTGGGCGATTTCATTGTTTTATAAATTGGATGATTTAAAAATCTTTCTGATTGTAATAAACCATTTTTTAAACAATCTATATCTGATTTATTTTCGATAGTGAATGAGGTACTCACTTGGTAGTGATAAATTGTGTTTAACAACTGGATCATTTCTTCACTATCTAACTTACGGTAGATTTTTCCAAATTAATATCTATTAACAGCATTACTTCTTTATCGAACTCAAAAATATCTTTGTATTTTCTTTCAATCAGCATCGCTCTTAATTCACTCATATTATGAATGTGTATCACCATGATAAATGGACGAGTGGGAGAGAAACGAGGCTGTAAATCATCAATATATACAATATTTTCTTTTTCATCTTGCCAGTCGCGCAATTCTTCTGCGAGAGACCGAATGTAAGATGCTTTTTTCTTTTCAGGAAGCGGGATATTATAATCTTTCAGAAGGTACTTCATATTTTTTTGGAATTTAGTAAGCTTACGATAGACATTAGGCGTCATTTCCAAGTATTGTTTGAATTTCTTTGTGTACAAACTTGAATGGCTGAAACCTACCCTTTCAGATATATAACTGATTGTATCATCAGTTGCATTCAAATATTCTAAAGATAGGCCAATTCGCAGCGTTTCTACATATTTTTTAAATCCCACATTGAAAATTTCTTGGAATCGCGCAGATAGTGCGGTCTTAGAAGTGAAAAAGGTTTTCGATATTGAATCTAACGTCAATTTCGAATCAATATAGGTATGAATATATTCTAAAATATCTCTATATTGATTATTGACCGAAGGTGTTAATTGAGAGGTAATATGATTTCGATCCACTGCAGCTTCTTCAATTAAAACAGAACAGATTTTGGTGATTTGTTCTGTCATGATTTCTTCAGTCAGTGTTTCTTCGAGTTGATGCATCATTAAAATTGCGATACTTTTCTTTATATCTCTTATAGAATGAACGAGTTGCGTGTTGAACATGTAGTTATAAAAGCTTAGTCCATTTTCAATAAACCAATCACTTGCTATATAAAGTATCATGGTTGTTTCATTTTTTTAATTTGAAAAAGGTCATTATGATTAATGACATGTAATTGATCAGTTAAGGTATACATTTGTGTGAAGTGTTGAATTTCTGCAGTAGAATCTGCAGGCCATAATAATAAAATTCCATCATAACATCTACTTAGGGGCAAACTGTCTGCCGTATATAATTCAATAATACTACTTCTCATAACATAACCTTTAAATAAAATAAGCTCTTTTTCTGTAAAATCATTGATAGTGTCTTTATTTTATTTCCTCTCCTATTAAATTATAAAGGATAAACCAACTCAAATTTAGCACAATTATTAATTAAAAACAAATTTTTAATAATAAGCCAAATTTAATGCTGTTTAAAATCACATAATGTGTAATTGTATAGTGTAATTCAGAAATACAAAAAACAGTTGCTGATTACTTTATTAATATATATAGTAATCAGCAACTGATTTTTGTGAATATCTTTATAATATCCTATTTATTAATCTCTAAACCGATTTGCTAAACTTAAAATATTGATGATGATATTAAGCAAGTTAACAAACAGATTGAAGCCCATTTCACTAGGTTCAAATTGTCCCCTTTTCAGGCGATTAAAATCATATAACGTATAGAGTAAAAATAATCCAACCGCTACAACATTAATAATGGTATAGAAAATAGGGTTTTGGATAAAAAAGCCGATTAACGATGCAACAATCAAAGCAATTAAGACAACAAACAAATATTTACCAATGCTTGAAGCATCTTGGATAAAGAAATAACCTATTACTCCAAATGCTATAAAAGCACCTACTGCAAGCGCTACGTTTTTATAGAAAATTTCTGGACCTAAATTCTGCATATAAGTTGCAAATGAAGCATAAGCTAACAATCCAATTGCAATCGCATAAATATTACTTATAATAAACCCGAATCTTCTTGAGCGATTAATAAAAAGAGATATTAATATTAAGACAGTTAATCCGATTGAAAGAGGTCTGCGCCATTCTAACGGCAAGTATTGACCAAAATAAGTACCTATACCAAAAATAATCCAAAAGTACATAAAATAAAGCCATACTTTCGCATATGCATGAGATCTCGACATTGTCTGTGAGTGCTGTGTCATAATCTAAATCCTCCAATTAAGTAATTGTAATTCGTTTTTGTATTACAATACCACATTCTTTTGATGAATAATAACAATCGTACGATTCTATAGAATATTACAATCATTACGATAAAACTTTCACATAATGTCAGAATATTCTATCGAGCTTTGCTATGACAGTATTTTAAGAAATATTAACCTCTATAGCTATTTATTAAATAATATTACAAGAACATGACATTTACCACAGCAATGAATTTTTTTGCTAAGATGTGGAAGTAAAGAAATACTAAGTTAAAAATTTATCATTACATACAAAGCGATTTATATAAATATGATAATTAATATGCAAGGAGGAACCCCTTTTGAAAAAGTTAGCAATTACATTTTCAGTTGCAACAGGTGCAGCACTAGCATTAACTCATCAAGATGCAGACGCTTCAACCCAACACACTGTACAATCAGGTGAATCTCTTTGGTCAATCGCTGATCAATATGGTGTTTCTGTAGATAGCATTAAACAAGATAACAACTTGAGTAATAACATGGTATTCCCTGGTCAAGTCATTACAGTAAATGGCAGCAGCCAACAAAACTCAGGTTCTAATACAACTTCAAACACTGGCGGCCAAGGCGGCGCAACACATACTGTACAAGCTGGAGAGTCACTAGGTATTATCGCTGCACAATACGGTACTTCTGCCGAAGCTATTATGCAAGCAAACGGTTTGAATGGTAATTTAATCTATCCAGGTCAATCTTTAACAATTCCTGGTGCTTCTGGCGGCCAAGGCGGCGGTCAAGGCGGTACACCTACTGCGACAGAAAACGGTACTACACCAACATTCAATGACCAAAACTTATACGATTGGGGTCAATGTACTTGGCATGTATTTAATCGTCGTGCTGAAACAGGTCAACCTATCAGCACTTATTGGTGGAACGCTGAAAATTGGGCAGACAATGCTCGAGCAGATGGTTACACAGTGAATAATCAGCCTTCAGCTGGTTCAATTTTACAAACATACGAAGGCCCAGTAGGCCACGTTGCTTACGTTGAACAAGTAAATGGCGATGGCAGCATTTTAGTTTCTGAAATGAACTACAATACTGCTCCAGGTGAAGTAGGATATCGTACAATTCCTGCATCAATGGTTTCTAGTTATAACTATATCCACTAATCAATACAAACTAAGAAGCTTTTTCTTATATCAAAAAACGAGATTAGATTACACTTATACGTTTAACTCTTCATTTTCTTTCATTACTTCAATATGTTTTTCTCCCCAACCACAAAGAGAAGTTAAAATAGTATTTAAACTGCTTCCATATTCTGATAATTCATACTCTACTTTGGGAGGGACTTGTTGGTAAACAATTCTATTAATAATTTGATCTTGCTCTAATTCGCGTAATTGTTGTGTCAGCATTTTCTGCGTAATTTTAGGGATTGCGCGCTTTAATTCTGATGTACGCATTGTCCCCTCATCCTTTAAATGACATAAAATCACTGGTTTCCATTTACCACCAATCACATCTATCGTTGCTTCTACGCCAATATTATAATCTTTCATAATATATCCCTCCATTTATCGATAGGTACTAAAAAGTACCTATACCACTTTTAGGTGCCTACAGCACTTTAAAGTACGTACTTCCTTTTCGTATCTTATGCTCATATAATAACACATATCAAGAAAAAAGAAAGGAACTATGTAATGAATAAAAACAAATTCGCAATCCTTGCCCTTGCTGTCTCAGCCTTCGCGATTGGGATGACTGAATTTATAAGTGTCGGTCTTCTCCCATTAATTAAAGATGCTTTCAATGTTACTCTGCCACTCGCTGGTCTCACTGTTTCTATGTATGCGATTGGTGTTACAGTAGGTGCGCCTGTACTGACCCCTTTAACTAATAAAATGAAAAGAAAACATTTACTCATAGGTATTATGTTAATATTTATTATTGCCAATGCCTTAGCAGCGTTCTCATTTTCATTCAGCATGCTGCTTGCAATGAGAATTTTATCTGCATTAATGCACGGTGTTTTCATGTCTGTAGCAACAGCAATTGCCAGTGATTTAGTGACACCAGATAAACGCTCTAGCGCAATTGCGATGATGTTCACTGGATTAACTGTGGCGACAATTACAGGTGCCCCATTTGGTACTTGGATCGGTCAACAATTCGGTTGGGAAATGTCATTTGTTGCGATTAGTATCATTGGCTTATTAAGCCTCATTGCTAACATCATCTTTGTTCCAAACGACCTAACAGAATACGATCAGGCACCCATGTCTGAACAGCTTAAAGTATTTAACAACAAACCATTACTGGCTGTTTATTTAATTACAGCTTTAGGTTACGGTGGAACATTTGTAGTTTATACCTACCTTACAACGTTATTAACTAAATCACTTGGTTATAGCGATCATGCTGTAGTCATTATTCTAATTCTTTATGGTGTAATGGTAGCTATCGGCAACACTTTAGGCGGTAAGTTTACAAATCTCAACCCTACAAAAGCTTTAGTATGGATATTCTTAATCCAAGCCATCATTTTATTACTTGTTGGTGCAACAGTTCATTACCATATACTTGGCTTAATCTCGATTTTACTCATGGGACTTTTCGCATTCATGAATGTGCCAGGTTTGCAACTTATTGTTGTACTGTTCGCTGAAAAGGAAAATACCTCAACAGTCAACTTTGCTTCAAGCTTAAATATTTCTGCTTTTAATATCGGTATTACATTAGGATCTGTAATCGGTGGTTTTGTTCTTGAGCATTTTTCAATCATTTCCACTCCATATTTCGGCTTTTTAATGGTTATTTTAGCAAGCGGAATGATGTATTTGCTTCATAAAAAAGAAAGCACTGCATTAGTTGAATGCTAATTATTGAACTGATAATTAACTTCTTGCACAAGCAGAATAAAGAACATGGAAAAATCTTACCAATAAATCAGGAAACACTCTGATATTGAAAACATCATATTACTGAACAAATAAAAATAAAACTTTTACACATGAAAGGTGATCAATTATGAAATACAAAACTTTTAACAATGATAATACAATGCCTCAATTAGGACTAGGAGTATTTAGAGTAGAAAATGACGATACTGCTAAAAATGCAGTAAAACACGCAATTGAAAGTGGTTATAGAAGCATTGATGCTGCTCTTGTTTACGGAAATGAAGAAATGGTAGGTCGCGGTATTCAAGAAGGAATAGAAGCTGCCGGCATTACACGCGAAGATTTATTTATCACTTCTAAATTATGGCTAGATGATTTCGGCCGTGATAATGTTGCCAAAGGTTATGAGACTTCACTAAAAAATTTAGGTTTAGACTATTTAGATTTATACCTTATCCACTGGCCTGGAACAGATAACGATTTAATGATTGATACTTGGAAAGGCATGGAAGACTTGTATAATGCTGGAAAAGTAAAAAATATCGGGGTCAGCAACTTTAACGTTGAACATTTAGAAACATTAAAAGCTCATTCTGAAATCCAACCTGTTATCAATCAAGTTGAGTTCCACCCTTACTTTACACAAGAGCCACTAAGAAATTACCTTAAAGAAGAAGGTATTCAAATGGAATCATGGTCACCATTAATGAATGCCGAAATTTTATCAGATCAAACCGTCAATGACATTGCTAATGAAATCGATAAATCTCCAGCACAAGTTGTTATTAGATGGAACATCGATAATGGTGTCATTACTATTCCTAAATCAGTTACACCTTCTCGTATTGAAGAAAATTTAGATGTATTCGATTTTTCACTTACACCAGAACAAATGGATAAAATCTCATCATTGAATCAAAATAAACGCATTGGGCCAAATCCAGCTGAATTCAATGGTTAATTAAATCAAACGCAAATAAGAACGGGCGCAGCAAATCATTGCTGCGCCCGTTCTTATTTATATTAACTATATAAAAATATGCATTATCCAATAGACGATTGCAGCTACAATTGCTGAAATCGGTAATGTAATGACCCATGTCACAATCATACGTTGTGCTGTATTCCATTTAACACCTTTCGCACGGTTAGCAGCACCTACACCAAGAATTGATGAAGATACAACGTGTGTTGTAGATAATGGGAAATGTAATGATGACGCTACAAAAATTGTTAATGCTGATGATAAGTCAGCTGCAGCACCATTAGCAGGACGGATTTTCATAATATTACCGCCCACTGTTTTGATGATTTTCCAACCACCAATTGCAGTACCAAGACCCATAGCAGTCGCACATGCTACTTTAACCCACAATGCTGGTTCAACGTTATTACCATCTTGTAAGTTAGCAACGATTAACGCTAATGTAATGATACCCATAGATTTCTGAGCATCGTTGGTACCATGTGAGAATGATTGTAACGCTGCTGTGAAAATCTGAAATATTCTAAAGTTGCGGTTTGTTTTTGTTAAGTTTGCATTCTTGAAGAAAATCTTAATGATGGAATACATAATGAAACCAACACAGAATGCAATCAATGGTGAAACGATTAATACGATAATAATTTTAGTAAAACCTTGGAAGTGCAATACTGTAAATGAACCTTGAGAAGCAACAGCTGCCCCTGCGATTGCACCGATTAAAGCATGTGAAGATGAACTTGGAATACCAAAATACCAAGTTAACAAGTTCCAAAAAATAGCGGCAAAAATTGCTGCCAGCACAACAACAAGACCATTCTGTAATTTGAATGGGTCTACGATGTCTTTAGTAATTGTTCCAGCTACACCTGTGAATGTAAGCGCACCGATAAAATTCATTACGGCTGCGAGAAGAATTGCGCGACGTGGCGTCAACGCTCTTGTTGACACTGCAGTGGCTACCGCATTGGCTGTATCATGGAAACCATTAATAAAGTCAAATATCAATGAAAAAATGACGATAGCTACAGTGATTATTAAAACATAGTCCATAGTTTATAACTCCTTAGCTATTTTTCATGATAATTGTTTCGAAATTATTTGCTACAGCTTGGCATTTATCTGCAACATCTTCTAAGCTTTCATATATATCTTTAATTTTAATTAATGTAATTGGATCTGTTTCACTGTTGAAGATATGTTTAATAGATTGTCTTAAAATACCATCACAGTTTGTTTCAAATTCTTTAATATTGATAGAATGAATACGCATATGCGAAAGTTTCTTCTCTACTAATAAACCAATTGCTAACTTCATTTCAGCTACAGCTTTTTGAATGTTGTCAACAAACTCAGCCATATATTCATCTGAATATTCAATTGAATACATCTCAAACATAGCAGATGTTTCCTCCATTGCATCTAATACATCATCGATTGCGTTACATAAAGATAAAATATCTTCACGTTCAATTGGGGTAATAAAAGTTTGGTTTAAATCTGAAATCACTTGATGCATTAATTCGTCACCATGCGATTCATAAGTTTTAATGTTGTCAGAATAAGCTTTTAAATCTAAATGAGTATTGAAATCCATCTTACCGAACTCGATAGCAGCGCGGTCTAGATTAAACACCATTTCCTCTAACTTAACCATAAACTTATCCTTTTTCTTATTAAACATTGAAAAACCCTCCATTTTCAGCGATTGAGACCAACCACATTCCGTAATTTGAAAATTCATTTTCTGTTATTCTTCAAAAATTTCTAAAAAATAGTAAGAAACTAAGTTTCATACCCTCGTATGTAAGCTTCAAACTAAATTTACCTTCCTAAAAAGAAAATAGCATAAAATTTACATCTCTACAATTATATTTACAAAATCTTAACAATAGCGACATATGA